>CAYHPA010000076.1:0-14062 GCA_964358155.1 uncultured Chitinophaga sp. | reverse complement strand
ATAAGGTGAATACATGTGCTCATTGAACATTTAAATTTTAAGACCAGCGCCAATTAACGCATTCATCACTTCGCCGATGCTGTGGTTCCAGCTATATTCTTTCCCTTTAATATCCGCATTCCGGTCAGTGTAAGTGCCCTGATTCTCCGTTACAATTACCTCCCGGTTTTCATAGGAATATTTAATATGCGTAAAGTCGTCATCAAACATCCATACCACCGGGTGAAACTCAGCGAGGTAAAATATACCTCCGGGTTTTAATCTTTCCGCAATCATTTTTGCCCAGGATTGCAGATCGGGTAACCACCCGATTGTTCCGTAAGAAGTAAATACGATATCAAATTGTTCGGCCTCCCCAAGCCCTGCCTGTCCGGCAGGCAGGCCCTCCTTCGGAGGGGTTTTAGTTTCTTCATTTTTTGAAATTGCTATATCATATACGTTAGCACATATAAAATTTGCATCAAGCCCCAACTCTTCATTTAGTTTCTTAGCTTCTTCGATGGCTGCATCAGATAAGTCCACCCCTGTAACTTTTGCGCCACGCCTTGCCCAGTCAAGACTGTCCATACCGAAGTGACATTGCAGGTGCAGCATGGATTTGCCTTTTACATCGCCCAGTTCGTTTAGCTCTATTGATGTCAGAACGGATTCTCCCGCTTTAAACTCTGCAAGGTTATAAAAACCCGAATCCTTGTGTACAGCGGTCCGCTGGTTCCAGAGGTTTTTATTTGCTTTGAAATAAATATCAAAATTCTCCATGGTATAAAATTAAAAAAGGGAGCTGGTGTAGCTCCCTGTAATTATAATTTTTTAAAGAATTATCCTAAAGCTACTCTCTTAAACTCTGTGACTTTCACATCACCACTTTCTTTCAGGTATTGTTCAACAGTCTTACCGCCATCTTTTACAAAAGCCTGTGCAGTGAGTGTTTGCTCTTTAAAGAAAGCCCCCATTTTACCTTCGGCAATTTTGGCCAGCATTTCATCGGGCTTGCCTGCCATCTTAGGGTCCTGCTTCATCAGTTCCATGATGATGTCTTTCTCACGGGCAATTACACTGGCAGGCACACTGGCTGCATCAACAGCCACCGGGTTCAGGGCTGCAATCTGCATGGCCACATCCTTACCTGCTTCTGCAGCTTCTTTGCTCATACCTACCAGCACACCAATACGGTATGCCCCATGAATATAAGAGGCTACATATGCAGCATCTATTCTCTCAAATTTTGTAACGCCTATCTTTTCGCCGATGGCAGCCAGTTTATCATTTACCAGTTCTGCCACTGTTGAATTACCTGCTTTAGCATTCATCAGTTCTTCCAGATTTTTTACATTACCTGCAATGGCGGCATCAGCAATGCTCTGGCCAAAGGCAACAAAGTCTGAGTTCTTGGAAACGAAATCTGTTTCGCAACTTACACAAACAACGATACCTGTTTTATTATCGGCAGTTGTTTTTGCGATCACCACACCTTCTTTGGCTTCACGGTCGCCTCTTTTGGCAGCTACTTTCTGGCCTTGCTTACGCAACCAGTCGATCGCTGCTTCAAAATCTCCGTTTGTTTCCGTCAATGCTTTACGGCAATCCATCATACCGGCGCCAGTCATCTGGCGAAGTTTATTTATGTCTTGTGCACTTATAGCTACAGTACTCATAGTAAGTATTTGAAGTCTGAAGTAAGAAGCCTGATAAGACTCCGCTCTTCAGGATTAAAAAATGTTTTGATAGTTCTTTCTATCGGAGAGTTCTGACGTCAGACCTCCGGCCTCCGATCTTTATCTCCTTCCGCCACCCGGGCCTCTGCTGCCGCCGGCAGGTGTTCTGCGTCTTTGTCCGCCAGCGCCTCTTGCACCACGGCCACCGCGGCCACCTTCAGCTTCTGCTTCTGCCAACAACTTGGCTGCTTTCCTTTCTTTTTCATCATCTGTTATTTCTTCTGTTTCTTCATCTTTAGCAGCTTGTCTTTCAGCTAATCCTTCAGCAATAGCAGCGGTGATGTAGTTAACCAGAATAGCTATTGACTTGGTAGCATCATCATTAGCCGGTATGGC
Organism: uncultured Chitinophaga sp.; assembly: GCA_964358155.1. Classification (GTDB taxonomy): domain Bacteria; phylum Bacteroidota; class Bacteroidia; order Chitinophagales; family Chitinophagaceae; genus JJ008. The sequence continues at coordinate 12,011 of CAYHPA010000076.1, read as the reverse complement.
AAAATCAACTTTATTGGGATCGCAGTTCGTATCTACAAGACCAAAAGTGGCAATACCGAGGCGTTTTGCTTCAGCCAGTGCAATATGCTCATGACCGATATCAACAATGAACAAAGCAGCCGGCACACGGCCCAACTGGGCAATACCACCTAATACTTTATCCATTTTATCCCGGTCGCGGCTCAGTGTCAGTTTTTCTTTTTTAGTGATGCTGTCAAAAGAACCGTCACCCAGCATTTTTTCAATACTCTGCATTTTCTTCACACTCTTACGAACGGTGTTGAAGTTGGTGAGCATTCCGCCGAGCCATCTTTCTGTTACGAAAGGCATGTTTACCCTTTTTGCACATTCGTTCACGATGTCTTTAGCCTGCTTCTTTGTACCAACAAACAGGATTTTCTTACCACTGCGGGCAATTTGCTTCAGCGCTGCAGCAGTTTCCTGCAGGCACTCTACTGTTTTATTCAGGTCAATGATGTGAATACCTTTCTTTTCAGCAAAGATGTAAGGCAACATCTTGGGGTTCCACTTCTTTTTCAGGTGACCAAAATGAACACCTGCCTCCAGAAGTTGCTGTTGTAGTGATGTATTATTTTCCATTGTATATGAATGATCGTTTTTAATAATTATTTGAGGAGATTAACGTTTAGAGAACTGGTAGCTCCTTCTCGCTTTTTTGTGTCCAAACTTTTTACGTTCAACAGAACGGGGATCCCTTTTCAATAAACCCGCCGCTTTTAATGCCGGGCGAAATTCCGGGTTGATCTCCAGTAATACCCTGGCAATACCGAGCATGGCTGATTCTGCCTGGCCTTTTACACCACCGCCCGATGCATTGATCTTGATATCAAATTTATTTACCGCATCAATTGTTTTCAGCGGACGCTCCACCTGGTTTTGAAGATACACCAGCGGGAAATACGTTTTATAGTCTTTGTCGTTGATGGTGATCTTGCCTTCGCCTTTAGAAACGAAGACCCTTGTTACAGCTTCTTTACGACGACCTACGCCATTTTTTTGCTTTTCCATTTATTTTATTTTAAGCTTTGAGTTATGAGTTATGAGTTTCGAGTTAAAGTCTCGCAACTCGTAGCTCACTACTCGTTGCTGGATTCAGAATTTAAGTTCTTTTGGTTGTTGTGCGCCATGCGGATGTTCTGCACCGGCATACACAAATAATTTTTTATACATCTTGCGGCCAAGGCGGTTTTTGGGGAGCATGCCTTTTACAGCCCTTTCCACCATTACTTCCGGACGGCGCTTCTGCAGGTTGGCAGCAGTTTCTTCCTTTAGTCCACCGGGATAACCAGTAAAGTGATCATACATTTTCTGATCGATCTTTTTTCCGGTCAATACAATTTTTTCTGCGTTGATAACAATGATGTAGTCACCTGTGTCAACGTGAGGCGTATAGTATGCCTTGTTCTTACCGCGAAGTATCGCAGCGATCTTGGCACACATACGACCAACGGTTTGATTAGTACCGTCCACAACATACCAGTTGCGCTTGACGGTAGCCTCGTTCGCATGTTTAGTAGTGAAATGTAGTTTACTCATTTGTTCTTTGTTTAAGTGGCCATCGCTATCCCGATGACCGGTTTTTTAAATGGGGTGCGAAGATAGGTTTGAGCAAAATCTTAACCTGAAGAAAGGGGAAGTATTTTTTATCTCACCTTCACAATCAACTGATTTTCAATAAAATTTTTGCTACTAAATTTTATTCCCTCCGTAATGTTGGTGATTTGCCAACTTTGTATATCTTTGAAATCTGCGTTAACGGTTTACTTAGCCCGAGAAATTTTTTAAATTTATGAACATAGTTTTTCTGACTAAACTCAATGAGTTTAGTCAATCGCATGCAAATGCGAGAAACTCGTTAACAGCATGGAAAAAAATTGTTGAAAAAGCAATTTGGAAAAAGAAACAAGATCTTTTAAACGACTTTCCGAGAGCCAAAATGATTGCTAATAGCAGGGCAAGATTTGAAATCGTTCATAATACCTATCGACTTATTGTCTTTATAGATTATGATGATCAAATTGTGGAAGTTCGCTTCATTGGCACTCATAATGACTATGACCGGATTGATCCAACAACTATCTAAGGGAATGATGAACCAGTGGTTTATAATAGAAAACAGGAATGATTACGAAAAGGCTACTGCACGGTATGAAGAAATCCATGAAGTAAAAAAAGGTTCTGAAGAACATAAAGAAAAACTTTTGCTTGCCTTTTTGATTAACAATTATGAAAAAAAACAATGGAGTGTGCCAGAAGTTGACCCAATTGAAATGATTAAAATCCGGATGGAAGATTTTGGTTACAGCGCCTCTGACCTTGCAAAAGAATACGGAGATAAGGGAACAGTAAGCAAAGTACTTAATTACAAGCAGCCGCTTTCCCTGACTATGATCAGGAAATTCAGTAAACTGCTCCGCATTCCGGCTGATGCGCTTACAAAAGAATATAAGCTCAACCTATAATGGCAACTCATGATCTCGGCCGGTCAAATTTCGGCGACCCCAGCAATGCGGGCAACCTGATGCCCATTGAAGAAGCTCATACCTTATTAAATGAATGGGTGCCCAATGAACGCCTCCGCCTGCACATGAAACAAGTGGCAGCCAATATGAAAGCATGGGCCATTGAAAAAGAAAATGCAGATGAACAAACAGCGCTGAAATGGGAGCTGGCCGGTCTGCTGCATGATGCTGATTGGGAAAAATATCCTGACGACCATTGCCGCATCATCATAGAAGAACTGGAAAGAAGAAATATTGACCCCGATGTCATTCATTGCATCGCTTCTCATGGGCCTGGTTATTTTGGAGTAGAGCCCAACAATACAATGGATAAAATGATCTATGCCATTGATGAACTTTCCGGTTTTGTTCATGCTGCTGCACTCATCCGCCCTACACAATATGAAGGTCTGGAAGTAAAAAGTGTATTGAAAAGATTGAAAACTCCTTCATTTGCCGCACAGGTAAGCCGGGAAGATATTACTGATGCCATCTCCCGGGCAGGTATCTCACTGGAAGAACTGATACAGTTCATCATTGACCACCAGAAGAATGTGGAATAGTTAGGAGTTGGGAGTTAGTAGTTGGGAGTTATGCAGGTATTATTACGACTCCAAACTCCCAACTCGTTACTACTAACTAAAAAATATTGGCCTTTTTTTAAACCCCGCTGATTAAACCCGGTCACAAAACCGGTTTAGTGTACCTGCCCCTACGTAAAGAACATTAAGTCACCAAAAAAGTCAATCTGTATGAGGAAGCTTTACGCTTTACTCGCCGGGCTTATTTTAAGTCTGGCCGGTAGCAACAACACTAATGCCCAGAGCACTGTTATTCCCGACGTAGCCAATTTCACTTTTACTGTCGATGCCCTTAACAACAATGTTGTATTTACCAACACATCAACCATTGGAAATTTGCCCGGGCTTCGTAAGGCGCTCTGGACATTTGGAGATGGCGCCAGCCAATGGACGGGACCCTTACAGGGCACCCAGCACCATTATCAATCTGCAGATGATTATAATGTCTGCCTGAAAATCTACCGGTATGGCCCCAACCTGAATGATTCTGTTTTATCCGCACATATTTGTAAAACAGTAGCCATTGAAACAGCCTGTGCTGCAAATTTTACAACACTCAGTACAGCTGCCAATGCCCTGGGCAAATATTTTGTAGCCCAGCCTTCTCATAATGAAAATAAGAAACCCGTAAGGGTTTGCTGGTCGTTTGGCGATGGGCAGGATACCTGTATTCAATATCCCACAAGCTATACCGGGCCTTATGCCGTTTACCATCTATATGCACAGCCGGGTAATTACAATGCATGTGTAAGCATCCTTTATCAAGGAGGATGCGAGGCAAGCAAATGCCATAATGTGCAGGTTGGAAATCCCGATAGCTGCCGTGCTGATTTTGTAAGACTACCAGTTACTTCAAATGCGAATCCGCTCAGGGCTTATTTTAAAGCACTGCCATGGCATAGCAATAACAAACGGCCGGTGCAGATATGCTGGAAATTTGGTGACGGAACAGACACCTGTATCCAATACCCCAATACCAATCCCGCCCCTTATGTGGTAGGACATACCTATGCACACCCCGGCCTTTATGAAGTATGTGTAAAGATTATTTACCAGGGTGGATGTGAAGCAAGAAAATGTAAACCCATCCAGGTAGGAAGACCCGATAGCTGCCGTGCTGATTTTGTAAGGTTACCTATCGCTACGGTCAACAATCCGCTGACAACAGTTTACAAGGCATTACCCTGGCATAATAACAACCGCAAACCATCCCGCATATGCTGGCAGTTTGGTGATGGCAGGGATACCTGTATCAATTATCCCAATACTTATACCGGCCAATATACCGTAGCACATACTTATCAGCATGCCGGTTTATATAATGTATGCGTGAAGATCAATTACTATGGCGGATGTGAAGCTATTAAATGCAAACCTGTCCGGGTTGGAAGACCAGACAGCTGCAAGGCCGACTTTGTAAGACTGCCGTTAACAACAGTTAATAATCCATTGAATGCTGTGTTCAAAGCATTGCCCCAGCATAATAATAACCGCAAGCCTGCACGCATTTGCTGGAAATTTGGTGATGGCAGTGATACCTGCATCAATTATCCTGAGAATTATAATGGGTTATACATCGTCCACCACCGTTACGATCATCCGGGTGTGTACGAAGTATGTGTCAAGATTAATTACTACGGAGGTTGTGAAGCAAGAAAATGCAAGCCAATAGTCATTTCAAGACCAGATACCTGCAAGGCAGATTTTGTGAGACTACCTGTTACCACGGTCAATAACCCGCTGACAGTTGTTTACAAAGCATTGCCGCAGCATAATAACAACCGGAAGCCGGCCCGTGTCTGCTGGCAGTTTGGCGATGGCAGCGATACCTGTATCAACTATCCTGCAAATTATAATGGTCAATATCTTGTTACACATCGTTACAATCATCCCGGCCTTTACGAAGTATGCGTAAAGATCAACTACTATGGTGGTTGCGAAGCAAGAAAATGCAAACCCATACAGGTAGGTGAAAGACCGGATAGCTGTCGTGCCAATTTTGAAAGGATCCCTTCACCCAATGCCAACCCGTTAAGAGTGTACCTCCGTGCATTGCCGTGGCATAACAATAACAAAAAGCCTGTCCGTATCTGCTGGCAGTTTGGCGATGGCACCGACACCTGCATCAATTACCCGGCGGCATATACAGGGCAGTATGTTGTTGCACATAATTATCAGCATAATGGTTTATACAATGTATGTGTGAACATTCGCTATGCCGGCGGTTGTGAGGCACAAAAATGTAAGCCGCTGCAGGTAGGGCCAAGACCTGACAGCTGTGGCGCTGATTTTGAAAGAGGGCCGGCTGTTGCCACTACTCCGCTTACAGTTTCATTTAAGGCGTTGCCATCGCATAATAATAACCGTAAGCCTGCCCGTGTATGCTGGAAGTTCGGAGACGGAACAGACACCTGCATCAACTATCCAGAAAATTATACCGGTCTTTATACAGTAGTTCATCACTACAACCATCCCGGACAGTATGAGGTTTGCGTGAAGATCAATTACTATGGCGGATGTGAAGCCATCAAGTGCAAACCGATTGTTATTCCGCCACCGCAGGTTCATTGTAATGTTAATCTCTTTGAGGTCACTCCGTCCATTACCAGCCTTGTCCGTGGGTTCCTAGCTGTGCCATCATCCACACCGCCGAGGAGACCGGTGCGTATCTGCTGGTATTTTGGAGATGGCGAGGATACCTGTATCATGATAAATCCGCAGCAACCGTTGCCTAATTTCTTTATCCGCCACACTTACCCGGGACCGGGTGTGTACAGGGCCTGTGTAAAAGTGCTGTTTGAAGGCGGATGCCTGGCACAGGATTGCAAGGAAGTGGTGATACGCAGCGCCAACAGCATCTGTGGCGGGTTTATGATCGATTCCATGACAGGCCCAAGAACATTCAAGTTCAAAGGCTTCAGCATACATGCGCCTAATGATGAAGTGATACATTACCGCTGGACATTTGGCGATGGCACCAGCGCCTTTGGCAGAGAAGTAACGCATACCTATACGCAGGCAGGCAATTATGAGGTGTGCCTGTATATTAAAACAAGATTAGGATGCGAAACAAGGATATGCAGAACAGTGCGGGTGCCGGGCAATAATCAGCCAACGCTGGTACTAACGCCCAACCCGGTCATTACGGTATTGAATGCAAACTACTTCTCTACGCATACCGAACCTGTTACCATCAGGATACTGAACACAACAGGAACTGTGGTGAGGACTTATGTGCGCAATGCCAATGTGGGACCGAACAACTGGAGTTTTGACCTGCATAACCTGTTGCCGGGAATGTATTCATTCATCCTTCAATCACCGAATCAACTGGCAAGCGCCATATTCATGAAACAATAGTCAAGTCTTTCTTACGTCAGGGCTAACACACAAAAAGCCGTCTCCTAGTGAGGCGGCTTTTGCTTTTAGATATTGTCAAACAAATGATAAAGATAGTTCGGATAGACACAGATAATATCGCTTATATCCGTCTCATCTTTGCTCCATTCACATATGTCAATCCTATATTTACCAGGCTCTCTGATCTACCCACAATTCAGGCGTTAACAACCATCCATCTATTGGCTTCCAGAAAGGTTTAAGTATTATGAACTGTAATGTAAGAACAGGGTGTTCTTCTTCCGTGTCTTGTTCTCTTACATTAGGTAATTTGGCCTTTTCAAGTATTCCTGTAACCTCCACCGGACTAAAATGTTTTATCCAACTGGGCAAGTTAGTTGAGTTTTCTATATGTATATCTGTACCCCTGTAATTGAACCACCAATTTTGATTCGAATTCAATGCTATTCCCCTGAGTCTTACAGTTTGACCTAACTGATCCTCAAGCCGGATCAATCTAATATCGCCATTCCCAACATAATAATTTCCTTCTTTTCCCTTCACCTTTCCATATATTTCGGCGATTTTTCCAATTGCAGCACTTCCCCATTTTGGAGAACCTATTAATTTCAATTTCCATTTTGATGTTTGTATGATAGCCGTGTCATTCATATTCATTGCGATCCCTGATAACAATGCATACCTTCCTTGAAAATCTGCCGGAGACCATTCTATCGAATCAATCTTCTCCCCTGAGATCACTCTCAACTCATTCTGAAAATAAAACCCTGTAGTTTGCATAATGATTCCGGATTCCTTAAAGGCGCCGTAGGGTATACCAACATAACGACCCGTTTCGTAAACTCTGAAACTATAAGTAGCTCCTTCCTCCAATTTAGGAAGGGCCTTCATACTCAAAAACTTTTCACCAAACTTTCCTGCATATGGTTTAAGGGGAATTTCTATAACGTTTTGAATTGAACTATCGTTGATTTTTTGCACTCTGAGGTTTGGTCCATCTCTGTAGCCTTTATAAAATCCATCGATCAATAAGCCTTTAACAGTAACGATTGTACCCAATTCTACTCCCAGGTCACCAATGATTTTGAATTTGGCTTGATTGAAGTATACCGAAGTTCTATCCTCCTGTGCATGAATAACACCTACCGGAAAAAATACTATTAAGCAAAGTAGTTTTTTCATGAGTTGTCATATTTTGTAATTAAAGATAATGATGCGGGTTTTACATTAATCCATAGTTTCTACATTGGATTAATAAAAAAGATACAGGAACAAGTTCGGCGTAACATTCGATCTCACCCGCTATTCACCACTTACCATTCATCTCAAATACTTCTGCGCAAATTCATCATACAACTTTATCAACTCATTCGCCTTCCCCTTATCGTCAAAAAACTTTTCCCATGTACTTAATGGTTCCCAGATGCAGGTTCCTTTTCCTTTGCCATCCCTTACTTCAAATGCGATCTTATTTACTTCTTCCTTGCGGTGAGAATATTCCACCACAATCACATCTTTACCATAGCGGCGAACGAGGTCATCTAAATTATCCCGCAGGTCATCCAGTGTGCCATGCCATTTAGGATAATAGGATTCACCGATCACATCAAAATAAACGCCACGGGCTACCATATTATCAATAAAGAAAACAGATTCATCATTCTGTCCGCCCAGCGCCACATGCAGCATCATCTGGATATTGGGATCAACAGCTTTTGTTGCCGCTGTACCTGCATTTACCAATTGCGCCAGCCCGTCAAAATTGGCAACATTGCCTTCCGGCCAGATGATACCGTGGTTGATCTCGTTGCCGATCTGCACCATATCCGGTGTGGTGCCCTGGTCCTTTAATTGCTGAATAACATCTTTGGTATAATCATATACTGCTTTCTTCAGGTTTTCAAACGACAGGTTTCTCCATCCTGCCGGTTTGTATTGTTTACCCGGATCGGCCCAGTAATCGCTGTAATGAAAATCGAGTAACAATTTCATTCCTGCATCCTTCACCCGCTTGGCCATCTTCTTTGTATTGACCAGGTCACAAAAACCTTTGCCCGGAGAATAGCCACTGTCCCTTGCCGGGTCATTAAATATCCGCAGCCGCACATAATTCAATCCATGGTCCTTTAATATCTGTATCGCATCTTTCTCCACGCCATTGTCGGAGAATTTCATTCCTCTTGCTTCTAATTCCGGTAAAAAAGAAATATCGGCTCCCAGCATTTTGTCAACGGGCCTGCTTGCAGCTTGTAGCTTGCTGCTTTCGGCTAGCTGGTATTTCTTATCGATGGTAATAGTCGCCACACTCTCCGGTGTGATGGTTTGAATATCTGTTCCGCCATTCCACAATCCTTTTGCAGTTGCATTGAACTTGATCATATCCGGTTTTGTTCCGGCCTGTATGATGACCTGGCATTTACCATTGAACAATCTTCTTTGCCATGCACCGTCGGCACATTTATCCGGCTCATGACTGCTGGGATCGCCATTGCCCACCCCAATTATTTTTCCATCGCCTTCCATTTCAAAATAGATCATGTTATCAGCATCGGGCACTTCCCTTCCTTCCCTGTCCAGCACCGTAACGTTTATCACTGTTGCATCTTTTCCATCGGCGAGGATCGTTGTTTTGTAAGGTGTAACCACCACTTCAACAGGCATGCCGGTTGTCTGCACCTTTTTTGTCAGCTTCTTTCCTTTTTTATAAGCGATCGCTTCTATCGTTCCCGGCTCATAGTTGATCGTCCATTTCAGATGGCTGTTCCGGGGCATATCTTTCTTGCCCTTGCTTTTTCCATTCAGGAAAAGCTCTACGTTATCTGCATTGGTATTCACCCACACATCAATAGAATCTCCCACCGGTTTATTCCAACCCGGGCCTTTCTCCCGAAAATTCCAGTGTGGTGAAATATGGAGTACGTCTTTATCCGTCCACCAGGATTGATAGTAGTAATAAATATTTTTCGGAAAGCCGCACATATCCATGATGCCAAAATGCGAATTGATATTGGGCCATTCATAAGGCGTGGGTTCGCCACGGTAATCCATGCCTGTCCATACAAAACCACCGAGCCAGAAATCATTTGGCGCTGCTAATGTCCACCATGTTTCTGCCGTGCTGGCCCACCAGGGCGCTGTGATGTCCTGATCGGGTACATAACCTCTCACGGTATCTTTTGCATAAATGCCCCTTGTGGTAACGGTGCTTCCCATTTCTGTACCGATGATCGGTTGCTCCGGGTGATCCCGGTGATAATCCGCCACGGCAAATTGGCGGTAATTGAAACTGCGGACCGGTATCACTTCATTGATACCATTATATACATTGGGCACATCGGCCGCATAGGTGCAGGTCCTTGTGGGGTCAAGTTCTTTTTGCTTCGCAATAAATGTCTGCGCAATTCTTTTTCCCACACTGGTAGTATGTATCCATCCTTCTTCATTGCCTATTGACCAGATAAAAACAGATGGATGATTACGATCTCTTTTGATCAGACGTTCAAACTGGCTCATGTATTCGGGGCTGCTGTTCAGCAAACGCTGTTCATCCATGACCAGCATACCGAGACTATCGCAGGCATCCAGTAATTCGGCTGTGGGTGCATTATGACTGGTACGATATGCATTCACTCCCATATTCTTCAATAAACGGATACGATAGTATTGTAGATAATCCGGCAATGCAGAACCAACTCCTGCATGATCCTGGTGATTGTTTACCCCGAACAATTTTACATGCTGTCCGTTCAGAAAAACACCGTTGGGTTTTATATCAATATGGCGAAGACCGAAACGGATCTTTTGCTGATCGATCAGTTTACCATTTGACCTTACTTCAACAATCACTCTATACAAATAAGGATCGTCTAATGTCCAGTTCCTGAAATTCACCAGTGTAAGGTTATTGACGGTCGTTACATTCTTGTTGACAGCAACAGAAATTGTTTGATCTTTTGCTTTGGCAACGATCTTTCCATCCCGGTCGGTCATATAAGCCGATATGGTAACAGGTGATGCAGTTGTTGATTGGTTCTGCACCGTTGTCTCCACATTGATCGCCGCTTTATTACTGTTGATAGCAGACCATGCAAATACTCCGTCAGTCGCAATATGTACATTATCGTATTTATTCAGCCATACATGGCGATAAATACCTGCTCCTTCATAGAACCATCCTTCGTATTGTGATGCATCGGCCCTTACCACTATTACATTATCCCTTCCGAAGTTGATATAATCGGTGATGTCGTACGATTCGCCGACATACCCGCTCTTATTATTTCCCAAAAAGAAACCATTGATCCAGATATTGGCATCACGGAAAATTCCATCAAACTGTATTTGAAATCTTGAACCTGAATCTTGTTTTGCAACAGTAAAATGTTTCCTGTACCAGCCAATACTTGTTTCAGGAAATAAACCTCCGACCGGTTTATAGCCATGCGCCATCACATCAAAATTATCTTTGTAAACAAAGGGCAATTCTACGGCCCAATCATGCGGAAGGTGAAGGGTTCTCCATGCGCTGTCTTTGAACCTGGGGTCAATTGCTGTTCGCTGTGCAGCGCCGGATTTAGAAAAAATATTGGCGATGGTATAATTAAAATCCTTTTCGGCATTGGCCGCATGACCAAAATGAAATTTCCAGTCTCTATCAAAATTGATATGCTGTCGCTGCGCATTAGCTATCAGCGGTAAGGAAAAGAAAAGGAAGAAAAATTTTTTCATGAGTTCAAATTTAAAGATGCAAAGTTTTCTATAAGGCTCTTTAAAATTTAAGACTCCTGAAGCCCCTCCTGCGGAGGGGCTTGGGGAGGCCCTTAGTTGAAAGCATTCAACGCAGCAGTGGGTTTGCCACTGTTATCAAAAGCCCCCTTGGTATATCCCTGCCAGTTGCCATAGCTCTGCGGTTCCCAATAAAGAACACCCAACCCGTTATTGCCAAGCGATTTCACTTTTGTGATCAGGTCGGTTAAAAAAGAATTGCAGGCGGCAGCCTGGTCCCAGCTCATCCCCACTTCGCAGATCATTACCGGCTTACCATATCTTGATACCATATCATTCATATTGGCGAGGCATTGCGTATTCAATGTGGACCAGTTGGCAGGGTCGGGATATAAAGACATGCCGATGATGTCCCATTTGGCCCCGTTATTTTTTAAGCCATCAAATATCCACCGGAACAGGCTGTTGTCAAATCCATTGGAGATCTGTACAATTACTTTTATGGAGCTGTCCACTGCTTTCACAGCATCATATCCTTTATTTACCAGGGTTGCGAAATTGGCCATATTCGTTGAGGCCCTGCCGGTTGGCCAAAGCATGCCGTCATTGGTTTCATTGCCTACCTGCACCCATTCTGGTGTTACACCATTTGTTTTTAGCGCTGTCAGCACATTGAATGTATGATTGTACACAGAAGTTTGCAATGTGGCAAAATCCTGCGCCGCCCATGCAGCGGGTTTATTTTGCTGTCCCGGGTCGGCCCATGAATCGCTGTAATGAAAATCTATCATGATCCGCATACCGAGATTTTTTGCCCTTACTG
>CAYHPA010000075.1:0-14301 GCA_964358155.1 uncultured Chitinophaga sp. | reverse complement strand
CGGGTGGCCATCGGTGGCCATCACTTCGGCTTTATCGCATCCTGCATTCAGTAAACTTTTCTTTACTGCTTCAGCACATTTCAGCATATCGGCTTTGTGTTCACTTTTAGCGCTGATGGAAGGGATGCGGAGCAGGTCCAGCATTTCATTCAGAAAACGGTCTTTGTTTTTTTCCTGGTAGTCTTTCCAAACTTGTGACATGGTATTTAGTTATTTAGTTAATTGGGAATTGTGTAATTGGGGTTGCTAAGGTAAGGAGGAACAGTTTATTCTTCATCATCTGCTTTCGGGTTTGAAATAACTGCTTTTGTCAGCAACTTACTGCCAAACCTTTCTTTAATATCATCCACCGCTTTATAGAGGTTCAGTTTTTCCAGGTTATTTTCAAACAGGCTCATTTGAACTGTTTGGGGTATCATCTGGCTGAAGCGAACACCAAGCAGCCGAACGGGTCTTTCTTTCTGGTATGTTTTATTAAACAGGTCTTTGACTTTGGCGATGAGCACATCATCCAGCGCTGTGTAGTCAATGGTCTCCTGGCGGGATGTGGTTTCAAAATCGGAATAGCGGACTTTCACAGTTATGCAGCCGGTCATCTTTTCATCTTCCCGGAGTGAGCAGGCTGTTTTCTCCGTTAGCCGTACTAATTCTTTATGCAAAAATTCAACATCAGTATAATCGGTATCAAAAGTATTTTCATGGCTCATGCTTTTTTGCTCCCAGTCGGTGGTTATTTCTGCGCTGCCACGGCCATGGGCTTTATGCCAGAGGGATTCGCCCCATTTACCGGCATAGCGTTCCATCAGTTCAACAGGAGTTTTGGCAATGTCTTCTATGGTATAAATGCCAAAATTTTTTAATTGTTGTTCAGTTTGTTTGCCTACACCGTTTATTTTTTCAATTCCCAATGGCCAGAGAAATTCTTTTTCCTTTCCGGCTGGAATTTCAAGAAAACCGTTTGGTTTGGCTTCGTTAGTCGCCATTTTACTGATAAACCTTGCAGAAGACAGGCCGCCGGAAATAGGAAGCCCTGTTTCGCCGCTGATATGTTGTCTCAGTTCTTTGGCGTATTTACTGGCACCGAAAAACTTATCCATTCCTGTGAGGTCAATATAAAATTCATCAATACTTGCTTTTTCAAACAACGGAACCTTTGATGCAATGATCTCTGTCACCCATCGTGAATATTTACTGTAATCGCCCCGGCTGCTGCTGGTAACGATGGCCTGGGGGCAAAGCTGCATGGCCCTTTTCATAGGCATGGCAGAATGGATACCGTATTTTCTCGCCTCATAGCTGCAGGCGGCTACCACACCTCTTTCGTATCCACCCACCAATACAGGTTTTCCTTTTAGTCCGGGGTTATTTAAAATCTCCACTGAAACAAAAAAAGAGTCGAGATCAAAATGTGCTATATGACGGGGGTGGTCAGCCATAAGTGGTAAAATTACTTCAATTATTCAGCACCCGGCCCGTTTACAGTTGGCATAGCTTTTTTGTGATATGTTTTTGTATGGCAAAACTTTTAATATGAAATAAATATTAATTAATAACCATAGCGGTAAGTAATTTTTTTCTAAAAAATTAGGTATATCAAACTATTGATTTTATATTCACAGGCCCTATTAAGACTGATTTTCAGCCATCCAATTCCTCCACCGATCCATTCCTACGTCTTACTTTTCCATTTCAATCCATCTCCCTTTAAAAATCGAAACTGATTAGTTGTAGAACCAAAAACAATTGCTATGGTTAAGCGCATCCTCCTTGCACTATCCACTATTTTATTTATTTCTCAGAGCAGGGCACAAAGTATTATCCCCAGCGTTACCAACGCAGGGGGTGGTTCGTACTCCGACCCTTATTCGTATCTCCGGTATTTTGACTGGAGCATCGGGGAACTGACCCTTATTGACACAAAAGCCTCTGCGGATAGCTCAATAGTTGTTTACCAGGGAGTGCTTCAGCCCTGTACGGAAAAACCTGGCAACTCTCCGCTCACAGCCAATTTTGATAATGGGGATTTTAAATTATTTCCAAACCCTACCATCGGGCAATTTGAGATCAACTTCTTTGTTCGTGCCAGCGGTACCATGCACCTCGAGCTGACCAATGCCTTGGGACAGGCCATGGAAAGAAGATCTTTCCGTTATTATGGTTGTTGCCATATTGAACATTATGATATCAGCCATTTACCCTCCGGAGTCTATTTTATTGTTGCCACCCTGGTGCCGGACCCGGTTAATTCGAGCTTTAGTTCCCAGGTAGTATTGAAACATAGCGGACTGCGGGTGGTTAAAGTGAGATAAAAAATCCGGGCAAAATGACCATTACTATACATATTCCCTTGATCCATTTATAAAACAAAACTTCAATTATGAGAAAGTTATTATTTGCGCTGTCTGTTCTTCTATTCTTTGCTTATGAATCAGCAGCACAGGCCCCTTACTTTTTTAATTACCAGGGGGTGGCCCGTAACTCAGTTGGCAATGCGCTGGTCAATAAAAAAATTGGCCTGCGGCTTACCATCCGCGATGGTGGTGCCTTGGGTATACCAGTGTATACCGAAACAAGACAGGTAACCACTAATAACTTCGGCCTGTTTAATGTGCAGGTGGGTGGTGCCGGAGCTACGAATGTAGCAGGGGGCATTTCATCAACAATATGGAATGTGGGTACTAAATGGATGCAGGTGGAAATTGATCCGGAAGGTGGAACCACTTTTAAGGATGTTGGTAATACGCAGCTCATATCTGTGCCTTATTCGCTTTACAGTAACCTGACAGGGGATATTGTACTGCCATTTAATAAATCCCAGAATGAAGAAGTTCCATTGTTCAGGCTTATTAATACGGGTAACAATGCCAGCAGCCTTGCTTATGAAGGATTGAGCAGCTCTACTGCCAATAATGCTACTGCCATCAGAGGAATAATGACATCTATTTCACCAGGTTCTTTCTCTGCTGGTGTATCAGGTCGCAATAATGGAACCGGTGTAAATGGATTCGGGGTGTATGGATACCAAAACGGCACAGGTTCCGGCGTGTATGGCGAAACTCCGGGTGGGATAGGCGTATATGGAAGCAGTCAAACTGGTATTGGTGTATATGGACAATCACTTGCATTCGGACCTTCAGTAAAAGGGTTTAAGAACGATAATGGCCAGGGCCATGTTGGTTTTTTTGAGAATACAAGCCCTATCAACTTTTTTTCAGTGCTGAGAGTACAGACAAACGGCCCCGGCGACGGACTCAATGTGAATATGACGGGGCTTGGGAAGGGAAGTAATATCACCATTAACAATGCCGCCAACATAGCGAATGTAATGGAACTGGGAACAAATGGCACCGGCAGTGTAGCTACGTTGACCAACACCAACTCAGGTAATATCAGCAATGTATTTGATGTAAGAACAAATGGTCTTGGTAAAGTGGGATTTTTGCAAAACACAAACGCTTCCAATACGGCTAATGCATTTGAGGTGCAGACAGCGGGTATTGGACGTACCGGACTTTTGCAGAATACCAATGCTGCAAATGCCAGCAACGTATTGGAAGTGCAGACCAATGGAACTGGTAGGGTAGGATTCCTGCAAAACACCAATGCGACCAGCAGCGCCAATGCTTTGGAAGTACAGACTGCCGGCATGGGACGTACAGGACTTTTGCAGAATACCAATGCAACGAATGCAAGCAATGTATTAGAAGTGCAGACAAATGGATTAGGTAAAGCAGGTTACCTGCAAAATACCAATGTAGCCAATGCTGCTAATGTATTGGAAGTTCAGACAAATGGAATAGGAAGGGTGGGAGTCCTCGAAAACACTAATATCAGTAATGCGAGTAATGTATTGGACGCAAGAACAGCAGGAACAGGTCGTGTAGGTTTTATGCAGAACACAAACAGCGCTAATGCTGCTAATGTATTGGAGGTACAGACCAATGGTACAGGAAGAACCGGTCTTTTGCAAAATACAAATGCGGTCAACGCAGCCAATGTACTGGAAGTACAGACAAATGGAATAGGCAAGGTTGGATTTCTGCAAAATACCAATGCTGCGAATGCTGCTACTGCATTGGAAGTGCAGACAGCTGGTACAGGAAAAACAGGCCTCCTGCAAAATACCAATGCAACGAATGCAAGCAATGTGCTGGAAATTCAGACCAATGGTACGGGACGGGGAGAATTCATACAGAACAGCAATGCCGCTAATGCTGCCAATGTATTGGAAGTACAAACTAATGGATTGGGCAGGGTAGAAGTACTGCAGAATACCAACGCTGCCAATGCCAGCAATGTATTTGATGCAAGAACAAATGGTACCGGTCGTGTTGGATTTATGCAAAACACGAATGCTGCTAATAATAGTAATGTATTGGAAGTACAAACCAGCGGATCAGGCAGAGCAGGCCTTCTGCAGAATACAAATGGCGCTAATACTGCCAATGTATTTGAAGTACAGACCAACGGTTCAGGTAAAGTAGCTGTGCTGGAGAATACCAATGGTACTAATAATAGTAATACTCTGGAAGCGAAAACGAATGGTTTGGGACGAGTTGGATTTATGCAAAATACCAATGCTGTTAATGCTGCGAATGTACTTGAAGTGCAAACCAATGGTACAGGTAATGTTGCTGTATTGCAGAATACCAATGCAGGCAACCCTAACAATGTGCTGGATGCAAGAACGAATGGAACAGGAAAAGTCGGATACCTGCAAAACACCAATGCTTCCAACTCAAGCAATGCATTGGAAGTATTGACAAACGGAACAGGAAAAGTTGCGTTTTTACAAAGCAACAATGCCACCAGTGCGGCTAATGCCCTGCATGCAAACTCCAATGGAACAGGCTATACAGCTTATATTCAAAACACCAATGCAACTCCTGCCAATCGCAGGGGTTTACAGTCAGACGGATCAGTATTGATTAATGACGCAACACAGTCATTAGATAGTGTTACCGGGGCGTTGGTATTACGAAAAGTCGGCGGCGTGGGCGGCGGCCTGGGTGTTGAAGGCAACCTGAATGTTGGAGGTTCTGCTGCATTTAGCGGGGATGTTAGTTTTAAATCGCCGGTACTTTTTTTAAGCCCCTTGGAATCTTCTGGCCCAACTGTAGGTGCAGTTACAGTAGTAGGTGGAGTGGGTATTGGGAAAAAATTGAATGTGCAGGGCGATGGTCGTTTTTATTCAGCATTTAGAGTTGACGGAGCTACCACTTTGATCGGGGCTACTACCATTTCAGGAGTTACTACAATTAATAATACACTTAATGTTAATGCCTCATCTTCTTTTATTGCCAATTTTGTAAATACAAATACGAATGGTATCAGTATCCAGGTGGGCGCTGCAACACCTGGCAATGCCAATAATTTCGTTGAATTCAGAAATAGCTCCGGTGGTGTAGTTGGACGTATCGAAGGAGAAACCCAGTCACAGCTGGAAAATAATAACAACGATTATAAAGCTGAAATCAGGCAATATGAAGGAGACATAGCTTTTGGTGCCATTGACATTGTAGGCGGAGCATATGATGTTGCGGTAGCTGGGGTTGACCTGGCGGCGTCGCTCTCATCTGCGACAGCATGTGTCGGCTTTGGTGCCTGTATTACCGCTCCGATCCCATCCTTTATTATTGCAGCCGGGACAAAATTGGCCGCGGCTATTATTAAAGAATTGGCTACTATTGGAGCACTGGTATTCACTGTTTATAATTTTAACGAGTTCAAAACCAATAAAGCAGCCGAAATTGGAGTAACCTATCAGTCCGGCAACGGGGATTATGCTGAATATTTGATGAAAGCAAATCAGTCAGAAATATTTGTTCCCGGCGATATAGTTGGTGTTAAGGGAGGCATGATCAGTAAGAATATTAACGGTGCTGAAAAGATCATGGCCATTTCAACAAGGCCTATCGTATTGGGAAATGCACCCAAACCAGAGTATGAAAAGAATTACGAAAAAGTAGCTTTCTTAGGCCAGGTTCCGGTAAAAGTATTCGGAAAAGTAAATGTAGGCGACTACATCATTCCGAACGGAAACAATAATGGCGTAGGTAAAGCGGTAGCGCCTTCTGAAATCAGACCAGCAGAGATCAAAAATATTTTGGGAATTGCGTGGTCTGGTACTTCTGATACCCGTACTATCAATGTCATCAATGTGGCTGTAGGAATAAATGTAAATGATAACCAAAAAGTAGTTGACGAGTTGCAGTCACAGGTTAGCGATCTGAAAAACCAAATTGCCGCAACAAATGACAAGTTCGAAAAATTAATGGCGGAACTGAAATCACCGGGCAGTACTGCTCCTGCGAAAACAGTACCTGTAACCAGTGCAAACCCGATAGTGCCTGATGAAAGCAATATAATTTATTATCAGCTGACAAGAGAACAAGTAGAACAATCTCTTGTCATGGCGGAAAAAATGATGCGGGAAAACGGTACGGATATCGAAAAACATCCTGTCTGGATCAAGTACAAAAATGATCCTGCTTTTAAGGAAGCTATCATTAATAAGATGTTGTCAATCGTAGAAAAAGAAGTGGAAAAAGCAAAAAAAGTTAATGCAAAAAGAAATAGTAAATAATAATGCAGGTCGTTTGTTAAAACAGGATGTATGTACTTTGATGGCAAATAAAAAAACAAAGAATGAAACGATTATATAAACTGGCAGGCCTGCAATTATTATTGTTGTTGAGTTCAGAGTTATTTGCACAACAGATAACAGTATTGCCGGGTAACGATAACTATTCTCCGCAATCAGGCCCGCAGGGAGCTTTAAGGACCCAGCGCCAGTTCTATCTTATCAGGCCCGTTGAAATGCAGGCAAGTGGATTGCCCGGCGGATCTGGTATTAATAAGATCGGGTTTACACTTGGCGTAGCGCAGAATGCAATTACGAAGGGTGCTTTCAAGGTTTGGCTTAAGAATACAGCGGATCAGGTCAGCAGGATAGACAGCAGCTGGAAAGAAGTAACAATAAATGCAAACTCTCATTCAGCCAGATTTTTTCCAGGTGAATATGAAGTGCAGGTGATCCCGGTAGCAACATGCCCGATCGTGGCAGATACGGCACGGTTCAATTTTTCAAACAGGAACCTTGACCCCTGCCAGCCTCCGACCGGGTTAAAAACAACTGCTATTACAGCTACTTCTGCAACATTTAATTGGGTGGCTCCTGCCAATGCCCCAACACAGTATGTAGTAAAGTATAAAGCTAATGATGCGGCTGTTTGGACAACAGCCAATACAGTCAGCACTTCTTTGAATGTGACAGGATTAACGCAGAATAAATCATACCTGTGGCAGGTAATAAGTGATTGCTCAGGTGATTCTTCTGAAACTGCCGGGACGAATTTTATCACAGCCATTACCAGTGTATGTAATCCGCCAACAGCATTAACTGTTATACGGTTAGAAACGTCACTTGCGGATACATTAGCTGTGCTAAAATGGACGGCTGCGGCAGGTGCAACATTTTATTCAGTTGGTTACCGGAGAGTAGGTACAGTAGATTGGATCAACCTTATCTCCTTTACAGATTCTTTGGTTGTCAGTCACCTGACCTCAGGCACAAGTTATGAATGGCAGGTAAAAACAAATTGCCCGTCTGGTTCCGGAGATTATCAAACAGGACCAGTCTTTACCACATTGGGAACGACGCGGTGCTATGCTCCTTATAATATAGCAGTTAATACTCTTACTGATTCCACTGCGGTAATTGCATGGGATGCTTATACCGGAGTAACATCACATAAGATACGCTATCGCCTGAAGGGTACTATTCCATGGACAGATGCAATAAACGGAATGACCCTTGTACATAATGACAGTTTGACGATTCCAAATCAAACAGGCCTTGATTCTGTTACTTTTAACCTGGGCAGCCCTTTCACTTACACCGCAGATAGTGGTTTATATGTGGCTTTTGAATACAGCAGGTTAACGGGACCATTATCAAGTCAGAATATTTCTGTTAGTACGACAGTCGATTCAGTACTTAGAAATATCAACGGAGGAGATTCCATCAGGTATGCCTTGTCATTTTCAAGCAGATTAGATTCAGGTCTTGTTGTACAGGATACAATCCTCACAAGTTCTGCTTACCGGCCGGAAACTATTTTGGGATCAACTTCATTGATAGACAGTGTAGCCGTATTAGCAGTATGGACATTGGGCAAAACAGCTCCCCGTTTCCAGGATTCCACTTTTGTATCTGCGCAGATATCCAACAGGTCTTTGACTGTTGACAGAAAGTTTGGCGTTAGGCTAACCATAAAAAATAAGCAGACCGGGACATTGCGGTATACAAAAATAGATTCGCTTATTGTGAGGGCTACTATTGATACGATGATCACATTCAAGGAATGGGTGCCCATCATATACGAAAATGATTCGGTCATTGTTTCCATTGACTCGAGGCCATCTGAAAATGTAGTCAGTAATAATTCCAAAGGATTCATTCAATCGGTAAACCCAAACATCCTTGCATATGCTGACGGCACAGTTCCTATTACAGGAGTAGGTTTTGATACGTCACCGGGGCTAATGCTGACCAAATACAAAATGAAAGGATGCGGGAAAGTGATAGCAGCGCAGGTATTTCTCACTTCATCAGCCAAGGGTAATCCAGTTTACGCCGTTCTAAGAAATTCGGCGGGAACTATCACCCAGTCTTCCCCATTCACACCTGATTCAACAAATACAAATACTTACCATTCATTTTATTTCAATACACCGGTTGCTTTCCAAAATGAAGATTTTTATATCGGTCTCGCTCAACCGGCATCCGCTACTCCTTACCGTCCTGTGGGCGCACAGTGGGAAAATTCAGTGAGCCGGGCAGGCGCATTTTATAAAGCGAACCTGGATGGTACGGGTCTTGTTGATTCTTCCGGTTTTGGAAGATTAATGATAAGAGCTGAAATTATTCCTACAGATGCGCAGCCTTTTATTGACAGCGCCATCAATGGTAAGATATTTCTCTGTCCTTCCGGAACAAGAATACTAAGTACGGGAAGTATTGAAGAACGTTTTGCCGATAGTGTTCTCAGTTATAGTAGCCAGCAGTCCACGAATGGTTTTGGCGCTATGGAAGTGCTTGGAACTCCAAATGTCTACCCGGCTTCTGGTATTAGTCCCGGCGCCTGGTTAAGTGCACAACCCGATAGCACAGGTCCCAATAAGCATGAATATTTTGAGCTGAGATTCCCCAACCCGGCGGCCATCAATTTTATTGATATATATGAAACGGCCAATCCTGGTTCTGTTGATACAGTATGGGTGAAAAATTCAGTGACACTTAATTATGATACGGTCTTTACACGGATACCCGATACGACATTGTCATCGGCAGCCAGGAAATACCGTGTAAAATTCCCATTAACTCCCAACCCGGTCTCACAAATAAAGATCTCGCTGAATTCCGGTAAGATACCGGGCTATAACGCTATTGATGCAGTAGCTATCGGCCGGATGACCGCACCAGCAACTTATTCTAGCTATGTATGGACGGGTCCTGGCATCGTGGGCGCAACCAATACTCAGTCAATAACTGTGAATGCAGTTGGAAACTATAAAGTAACAGTAACAACGACTGCCGGCTGCACACCATCATCAGATAGTGTTGATGTGGTAAGTTCACCTGCTTCTGTTACGGTTTCTCCGGCAGGTCCTTTTAATTTATGTACAGGCGATAGTATTTGGCTTAAGTCAAGTATGTCGGGCGGCAATACATGGAGTAATGGTTCTACCGCAGACAGTATCAAGGTAACAGCTACGGGTACCTATAGTTTAACCAATAACGTAGGATGCGGAACTTTAACTTCCAATTCAGTTACAGTCACCGTAAATCTAAAACCAAAAGCAAAGATCACAGGTAACCTGTATATCTGTCCTTCACTTTCTACCACATTGGATGGGGGCACGGGTTATAACTCATACCAGTGGAAAAATTCATCCGGAACAGTATTGGGTACTGCCCAGACACAGGTTATAAGTGTCGCCGGTTTGGTGAAGTTGGTTGTTGATTCGTTGGGATGCAAGGATTCCATTACCGTATTCGTAAACAATGCACCTGCACCGAACCCTTTAATAACCGGAGACTTACAATTCTGTGCCGGTCAATCTACAACGCTGAGTACAGGTTCATTCACCACCTATGAATGGAGAAACGGGATCAGTGCCATTGTGGGCACCAGCAGCACACTCAACGTAACTACTGCGGATAATTTTTACGTAACAGTATCAAACGGGTTTGGATGCTTCGCCAATTCTCCTACTGTCACTACTTCTTTATATCCGTTTACAGCCCCAACCATTTCAGGTGGCTCATCGTTCTGTCCAGGGGGTAGTGTAACACTTACAGCAAGTGCGGGTTATAGTGCATACGTTTGGCGAAATGGGGTTGGTTCAATTGTGGGTATCAATCAAAGCCTGGTTGTTACTACAGCCGGTACATATAACGTTACAGTTACAGCTGCCAACGGTTGCGAGGGAGTTGCGAGCAGGGTTGTTACTCTGAATCCTGTTCCAACGCCGCTTATTACGGGAAGTCTTGTGTTCTGTCCCGGAGGAGATTCAACAACGCTAAATGCAGGTGCCGGTTATACAACTTATCAATGGAAGAATGGAATTGGTACGGTCATCGGTACCAATCAAACGGTCAATGTATATTCTGCCGATAATTTTACTGTTACCGTTACCAATTCATTCGGTTGTTCGGGAACTTCTCCTGCTGCAACCACCTCACTTCTGCCGTTCACACCACCAACTATTGCAGGTAATTCATCATTCTGTCCGGGTACTAATTTGACACTTACAGCCAGCGCCGGATATGTGTCTTATGATTGGAAAAACTCAGTTGGTACAACAGTAGGCAGCAGTGCGGTACTGATTGTAACTACCCCGGATACCTATTCAGTTACTGTTACTGCAGCCAATGGTTGTAAAGGAACTGTAAGCAGGGTAGTAACTCAGCTCACAGCGCCTCAACCAGTCATATCAGGATCATTACAGTTTTGTGCAGGCAGTTCGACAACATTAAATGGAGGTCCGGGCTATTCCTCTTATATATGGAAGAACGCTGTGGGAACAGTTGTAGCTACCACGCAGTCATATACTGTCAATGTTCCCGGTTTGATCAAGCTTATTGTTGATTCACTCGGATGTTCTGATTCAACAACGGCAACGATAACAACTATCACAGGGCCTTCACCTGCAATAACAGGAACATTACAGTTCTGTGCAGGCGGTTCAACAACATTGAATGCAGGCGCAGGATTTGCGACCTATACATGGTTATTGAATGGCGGCGGCATCGTAGGAACCAGTCAAACGCTCAATGTATTGCTCGCCGGGAATTATTCTGTCATAGTAACAAATGGCCCGGGATGTTCGGGAACTTCTCCTGCGGTTACTGTTACAGTAAATGCGCTTCCTGTACCGACGATCTCAGGTAATTCTTTCTTCTGTCCGGGTGGTAGCGTTACGCTTACCGCCAATGCCGGATTCGCAAGTTATCTATGGTCGCCGGGAGGGGCAACCACTCCATCCATATCAGTGAATACAGTGGGTACCTATACGGTTACTGTTACGAATGCTAATGGCTGTATCGGAAGTACGAATAGAGTAATCACCCTGGCAACGGCACCGGCTCCAGCCATAACGGGTACATTATCCATTTGTACAGGAAGCACAACAACGCTGAATGCGGGAGTTGGGTATAGTAGTTACTCATGGTCACCAGGAGGTGCAACCACACAGACAATAACGGTTGGCACAGCAGGAACATACACGGTTACTGTTACCAATGCAAGCGGTTGCTCAGGATCTGCTAATGCCACCGTAGTTGTGGTGAATGGCGTGCCTGCGCAACCCGGTCCTATTACAGGTCCTGTTGGTGCCTTATGCAATACAACGGGAAATGTATATTCAATTGCACCGGTTCCTAATACTGATTATTATGTGTGGACAGTTCCTTCCGGAGCTACGATCATCGGTCCGCAAACCGGAACCTCCATCACAGTCAATTACAGTACTGCATTCACTACGGGTTTAATTACAGTGGCTGCATTTAACACCTGCGGTCAAAACCCAACGAGCAATCCCCGTCAATTAGCTGTTACAAGTCTTCCGTCGGTTCCGGGTGCTATCACAGGACCTGTTACCGGTCTTTGCCAGCAAACGGGAATTATATATTCAATAGCCCCTGTTTTCGCTGCCAGCATTTACACCTGGACAGTACCAGCAGGTATTACTATTACAAGCGGCCAGGGAACAAATGCTATTACGGTAAGTTTTAGCGGCTCGTTTATTAATGGCAGCATCTCTGTTCTTGTTTCCAATGCATGCGGAGGAAACCCGACAGCAAGTACTCTTTCAGTGCAGGGAGCCACCACAGTACCCGGGCCAATTACAGGGGCTACTATTGGTGATTGCAGGCTGGAAAGTCAGACCTATACCATTGCAGCTGTGCCTACAGCTACTTCTTATACATGGGTGGTGCCGCAAAGAGTTACGATCTTAAGCGGCCAGGGAACAACATCGCTTAGCGTGAAATTTGAAGACAATTTTGAGACCGGAGATATTTGTGTATACACCAATAACTCCTGCGGCAGAAGCGCCTACAGGTGTATGACTGTCTTTGAATCGCCTTGTCCCAATTTCATTGTTTATCCTAATCCTACGACGGGGATAGTAAAAGCGCTGGTGAAATTCGGGCCATACGGGAAGTACACTTTAACGATCAGGAACTTCCTTACACAAATAGTATATCAGAAAGAATTTACCTGGAACGGCATTGATCTGACACTTGACCTCAACCATCTGCCAAACGGAGTTTATGATGTGACTATTTTTAATGAATCATATAAACGAAGTACCAAACTGGTAAAAATAAATTAAGCAAGATGAGTTTAACTATGAAAGAGGCGGTTCAATACTGCCTCTTTTTTTATATTTTTAATCATCTATGAATGTAGAATGGCTTAAAACAGGTATCGGCCCGCTGAAAGATATCTTAAACTATCTTTCTAAGGAAGGGAAGACCAATGATGTATTGAAGAAACAGGTCATAAGAGAACTGCGTAATAACCTGAACATTTTTCATAACGCTTTTCTGAATGAAGTGGCGGCTGATGTGATGATAGATATGCTCGGTAATGAAGCTATTAAAAAAGCAGTGGAGGGGAATTTTAAATTCAAAAAATTGAAACCCGGCCGTATTGAACCTTACCATGTAAAGGACGACAGGAATAAGAAATACATTGGTTGGGAGACCGGACAGCTGGTAGATAAGATTGATGAGAAAATAGAAGAGCTTAGAAATATTAAAAAGATGAACGGGAATACTGTGGAAAAATCAAAGAACAATATTTCGCTAATGCTGAGTAATCTTTATTATCGGATGAAGCTGCTGGCAGATTTTATAAAAGGACCGAAATGAGCCGGAAATCAGAAACGACTTACTACAGATATATCTCAAGCAAACCATCGGGCAACTCCACCAATACCTGTTTCTTTTTATGATCTACTTTTTTTAATGAGCCTTCATGAAGTGGTATTAAAACTTCTTTGCCTTTTACTTCAAGTCGGCAAAGCAATTGATGAGGCTGTTCAATCAGTTCAAGTATTTCGCCCAATGATTCATTATTATTGAAAACAGTATAGCCAAGCAAACTGGCCGGTGAACTTTTAGCTGTAAATTTTTTAAAATCAATTTCTGTCAGCCAGATTTTTTTTTGCGAAAGCCGGGCTGCAGCCTCCCGGCTATTAACGCCTTCCAGTTTTATATAAATTTCATCAGCAGATTTAATTTTTGTTGCTTCAACAAACCAGGGGATGAATGCATTTTTCTTTTCTTCAATAAAAATAGCCTGCAATCCTTTCAGAGATGTCTTTTTGCCCAGCTCATGTTTGAGCAGCAACTCACCTTTCAGGCCATGAACAGCAACGATTTTTCCTATGTTGAAATATTCCGGCATAGATGTATTTGCAAATTCGTTTAATTATCAGAAATAAAAAATCCTGTCTTGCTACTACAAAACAGGATTGGTAAAATTTCAAGGACAGAATGTTTTATCCTTCACCACCGCCATTGCCTTCAGTCCTTCTCTCAGGTCTGCGACCCGGCATCGGACGTCTGGCCCTTTTGTTGCGGTAAGATTCTTCCTGGCGTTTTTTCACCTGAGCTTCGTGCTCAACACTCCACTTGGTGAATTTTTCCATAGCCGTTGCATCATCAAACAGGCCCAGCTTCACACCACGAAGCAGGTGTTTAAGGTACAGCACTCCTTTAAAACT
>CAYHPA010000074.1:0-14371 GCA_964358155.1 uncultured Chitinophaga sp. | reverse complement strand
GCCATCAACGAACTGGAAATACAAAAAGCCTCGGGGAAAATAAGAGTGGCCACTTATGGCCGCAGTGTTTGGGAAAGCCCCGTGGCCAGTGCCTGCGCAGGATCAACTCCTGTTGCGAATTTTACAGCTAACACTGTTGCTGTTTGTGTGGGACAAAGCGTTGCTTTTACCAATACCAGCACCAATTGCTCGAGCACTTATGCGTGGACATTCCCCGGAGGCTCTCCCGGAACTTCAACGGCTACCAATCCAACTGTTACCTATAATACTCCGGGCACTTACAATGTTTCCTTAACTGTAACTACTCCCGGCGGATCTGATACCCGAACAAACAATAACTATATTACAGTAAGCAGCAATCTTACCCATAGTGTCAGCATTTCATCACCCAACACAGATATCTGTGCCGGTCAGACAGCTACATTCACATTGACTAATGCCAACCCCGGCACTACACCTGTTATTGACTGGCTGAAAAATGGAACAGTTATTCCGGGCACAACCGGCCTCACAACCGTAGTTGT
Source organism: uncultured Chitinophaga sp. (assembly GCA_964358155.1). Classification (GTDB taxonomy): domain Bacteria; phylum Bacteroidota; class Bacteroidia; order Chitinophagales; family Chitinophagaceae; genus JJ008. The sequence goes on along the minus strand of CAYHPA010000074.1, from coordinate 13,847 downwards.
ATCCGGTCTTGCCAACGGAGATATCATTAGCTGTAGAGAAACAACAAGTCTTAGTTGCGCCACACCGGCCACTGTCACATCTAATTCCCTTACGGTGACGGTTTCTCCGAACCTCACACATACAGCTGCTATCAGCACACCTAAAACACAGCTGTGTTCCGGAGAAGCAGCCACATTTACGCTTACGAATTCAAATCCTGGTTCGGCTCCGGTTATTAACTGGTACAGAAATGCTGTGCTTATTCCCGGAACTACCGGACAATTGTCTATAACCATTGCTTCTCCTGCAAACGGAGATATCATTTCCTGCACAGAAACATCTAATGCTAAATGTGTTTCTCCTGTTACGATAAACACCAATACCATCGCCCTTACTGTAACCGCTATGCCGGCAAAACCTGTTATCACACAAAATGCAGGTAATCTTGTTTCTTCTTCTGCAACCGGGAATCAGTGGTTCATGAGCGGTACAGCCATTAACGGAGCTATCAACCAACTATACCGCCCGACTCTGAATGGTGTTTACCAGGTGCAGGTAACGGTGAATGGTTGTAAGAGCCTGATCTCAGATGCTATAACCCTGAACATTGAAGGGGTCAATACTTTATATCCTGTGCCGTCGGATGGAAGAGTGACATTTGATTTTTACATCCCTCTCGGTTCATCTAAGTATCATGCCGGGTTGTTCAACAGCACAGGCCAGTTGGTTTACCAGGAAGATGGAACCGGCCAGCCTGGTCTGAACCAATTATTGTATAACTGGGAGAGGCTGGCTGCGGGGGTTTATACTTTCCGTGTGCAGATCGGCGCAGTACAATACAAGAAGCGGCTGGTGCTTCAATAAAATATCTTTTATAACTAGTAAAGCCCTGCTATCATGCGGGGCTTTACAATTTTTGTACTTTTGCCACTTCGTTAAAACTAAGCCTTAGTGTTCCAAACCGATCAAATGGTAATACATAATTTCAATGCCGGCCCATCTGTATTGCCTAAAGAAGTTTTTGAAGAAGCCAGCCGCTCGGTTCTTGATTTCAACAATACCGGTTTATCCATTTTAGAAATTGGTCATCGCACTCCTTTATTTCAACCAGTAATGGAAGAAGCGAGGGCATTGGTAAGGGAGCTGATGAACCTGGATGCCGATCATGAAGTTTTATTCCTGCATGGGGGCGCTACCACACAGTTCATGCAGATACCGATGAACCTGCTGAACGAAAATGAAATGGCGGCCTATACCGAAACAGGTACATGGGCCAATAAGGCCATCAAAGAAGCTAAGCTCTTTGGTCATGTAGAGATAGCCGGTTCATCCAAAGAAACCAATTACACAACAATACCGAAGCATCTTACTGTTACGCCAACAGCATCATATTTGCATATCACTACTAACGAGACCATCGCAGGAACCCAATGGCATCAGCTTCCTTATGATTGTGCTGTACCGCTTGTAGCAGACATGAGCAGCGATATCCTGAGCCGGCAGCTTGACTTCAACAAGTTTGACCTGATATATGCAGGTGCTCAAAAGAATATGGGTGCGGCGGGGGTAAATATTGTTGTGATCAATAAAAACATTTTGGGCAAAGTAAAAAGAAGTATTCCCACTGTGCTGGATTACCGCAACCATATCAGGGAAGCCAGTATGCTGAATACACCACCGGTATTTGCTGTGTATGTGGCCATGCTTACCTTACGTTGGTTAAAAAATAAAGGCGGCATGGCGGCAATGGAAAAAGAAAATAATGCAAAGGCGAAACTATTTTATGACACACTGGATTCACTGCCTTTGTTCATCGGACCCGTTGCCAAAGAAGACAGAAGCAAGATGAATGCTGTATTTATAATGAATGACCCGGCGCTTGAGACAGCTTTTTTGGATTTGTGCAAAAAAGAAGGAATGGTAGGCGTAAAAGGCCACCGGAGTGTGGGTGGCTTCCGGGTATCTATGTACAATGCATTGACGATAGATAGTGTGCGGGCAATAACTGAATTCATGAAAGATTTTGCAAATAAAAAAGGGTAATAAGAATGGCAATCATTAAACCGTTTAAGGCATTAAGACCCAAACAAGAACTGGCACAACAGGTCGCCTCCCGCCCCTATGATGTACTGAACAGTGAGGAAGCAAGAGCAGAAGCAAACGACAACCCGTTTTCTTTTCTTCATGTTACCAAATCAGAAATCGACCTTCCGGCAGATATTGATTCGCACAGTACGGCTGTATATGAAAAAGCAAAAGAGAATTTGCAACAATTCATTCGGCATGAAATCCTGTTCAGCGAGGAGAAGCCTTGTTATTATATCTACCAGCTGGTCATGAATGGCAGAAGCCAGACCGGCCTGGTATGTGCTTCTTCAGTGCAGGATTATTATGATGATATTATTAAGAAGCATGAATTTACCCGACCGGAAAAAGAAAAAGACCGCATCGATCATATGCAAACCATCCGGGCACAAACAGGCAATGTATTCATGGCCTGCCGTGATGTGATGGAAGTAAATGCCCTTATTAACGGATGGAAAGCTACCCAGAAACCAGTGTATGATTTTATGGCAGCCGATGGCATACAGCATACCGTTTGGGTAATTGACCGTGATACCGTTATTAACTCCATTACCCAACTGTTCAATACAAACGTTCCGTTCACTTATATCGCCGATGGCCATCACCGGGCCGCATCGGCAGCAAAGGTGAGCAAACAACTTCAGGACAGCGAAAATGCAAAATATTTCCTTACCACAATTTTTCCGGCCAGTCAGTTAGCCATTCTGGATTACAACCGGCTGGTAAAAGACCTGAATGGATTAAAGGCTCAAAAATTTCTGGCACTGCTTCAGGATGATTTTTATATCACATTAAGTTCAGAACCGGTAAAACCCTCTCAGCTGCATGAGTTCGGGATGTACCTGGAAAATCAATGGTATATCCTCAGCTCCCGCAAAGGCACTTTTACCGAGGATCCCATTGGTGTGCTGGATGTAACCATTCTTTCCAACAATATTTTGGACAAATTCCTGGGCATTCAAGACCAGCGAACCGCCAAACGGATTGACTTTGTCGGAGGCATCAGGGGATTGAAAGAACTGGAAAAAAGGGTGAACAGTGGTGAGATGAAAGTGGCTTTTAGTCTTTATCCTGTCACCATTGAACAATTATTCGCCATTGCCGACAGCGGCAATGTGATGCCGCCAAAAAGCACCTGGTTTGAGCCCAAGCTAAGGGACGGGTTGCTCACTCATCTCATTTAACAAGGCCCTGCTGAAATATTTGTTACTTTGCAACAGGGACGATGCTTATGCCGTCTTTGTTTTTAATTTTTAGTATGAAGAAAATATTTTTTCCCCTTTTTATAGCTTCTTTACTGTCATTTAACGCCTTTGCCCAGCCCGAAGACCCAAAGAAAATGCATGAAACTGCCAAAAGCTTTATGCTTGCGGGCGACTACGACAATGCCATCATAGTATTGACAAGGGCGTTGCAGTCTGATAAGGATAATCTCGAAATGCAAAAAGACCTGGTGATGAGCTATTACCTGAAAAGGGATTTTACCAAGGCGCTGACCGGGGTAAAGGAAATGCTGGGCCGTGATGATGCAGATGTGGTTACCTACCAGATAGCTGGAAATGTATATAAGGCGCTGGAAGAAGTGAAGGATTGCGAAAAAATGTATAAAACCGCACTGAAAAAATTTCCAAGAAGCGGGCCATTGTACAGCGAGTATGGAGAGCTTCTCTGGGCCATAAAAGATTTTTCTGCCATTAATTACTGGGAAAAAGGAATAGAACTGGATCCTGCATACAGCGGCAACTATTATAATGCTGCTGTATATTATTTCTATACAAAAGACAAAGTGTGGAGCCTTATCTATGGAGAGATATTTGTGAATATGGAAAGCCTGGGCGAAAGGGGCGCAGCCATGAAGGAACAATTGCTGAAGATGTACAAAGAAAAATTATTTGCTGATGCCGACCTGATGAAAGGAGAAGAAAAAAACAAAAGTGAATTCGCCAAAGCATTTTTACAGGGCATGGGCAATCAATCGTCTCTTGCAAACAAAGGTCTCAATACAGAGACCCTCATCATGATACGCACCCGGTTCATACTTGACTGGTATGAAAAAAATGCTGCTAAATTTCCTTTTCGCCTGTTTGACTACCAGCGGCAACTGATCCGCGAAGGGATGTTTGATGCGTATAATCAATGGCTATTTGGCAGCACAGAAAATCTTGCCGCTTATGAAACATGGACAAAGACCCATCCGGAAGAATACAATAACTTCCTCAATTTTCAGAAAAGCCGGGTTTTCCGGATGCCTTTCGGCCAATATTATCAGGCCAAATAGAAAACTCCGGTGAAATACAACCCTGACGACAATAAAGGCAGGGCTTTTCTTTATTTATAGGTTTTTGCATAAATTGTCAAAGCAAGGATAGCTTATATTGCTTAACCCTTCCTAACTACGATTGCATATGACAGAACCCCGCAGACTATTTGATTGTCTTGAATACCATCTTGAAAGAAAGCCACTGGATATTATGCTGGCAGGCAAAGAAGGCGGTCAATGGAAAACATACAGCACGGCTGCTGTAAAAGAAACGGTTGACAAACTCAGCGCCGGTTTATTGAGCCTTGGTATCAGTGGCGGTGATATGACTGCCGAAGGAAGGGATAAGATAGCCATACTTTGTAAAAACCGTCCAGAATGGGTGATGCTGGATATGGCCGTACAGCAAATTGGCGCTATTCTCGTTCCAGTTTATCCCACTATCAGTGTAAATGAACTGGAATTTGTATTGCAGGATGCACAGGTAAAACTGGTTTTCGTAAATGACCAGGATCTTTTTTTAAAAGTACTAAGCCTGAAAGAAAAGGTAACAAGCATTAAGGAGATTTTCACTTTTGAGCATGTGGCCAATGCACGGCACTGGAAAGAGATAACAGCATTAAGCACTCCTCAGTTAAATGAACAAATAAAAACTGTTAGTAAACAAATTAACTATGAAGACCTGGCCACCATCATTTATACTTCAGGCACCACCGGAACGCCCAAAGGGGTGATGTTGTCTCACCGGAATATTCTTTCCAATGTAATGGCGAGCATTCCCTGTTTTCCGCCGGGAGAAAATCTTCGTTCATTAAGTTTTTTACCGCTGAACCATATTTTTGAAAGAATGGTTACTTACCTGTACCTGTTTAGCGGCACTTCTGTTTATTATGCAGAAAGCTTAGATACGATTGCCGATAACCTGAAAGAGGTAAAGCCCCACATGTTCACTACAGTACCGAGGCTGTTGGAAAAAGTTTACGACCGCATTATGCAGAAAGGAAGTGAACTGACCGGTGCTAAAAAGAAATTATTTTTTTGGGCACATAGTCTGGCCGAAAAATTTGAGATCAACAAGAACCAGGGTTTGTGGTATAATTTAAAACTGAATATCGCCAACAAGATCATCTTCAGTAAATGGAGAGAGGGTTTGGGAAATAATATCAAATGCATCGTCACCGGTGGCGCTGCCTGCCAGGTAAGGCTTATCCGCATTTTTACAGCAGCACGGATCACCGTCATGGAAGGTTACGGGCTTACAGAAACATCCCCGGTAATTGCTGTGAACCGCTACCAGGAAAACGGCCGGAGATTTGGGACTGTTGGCCCGTTAATCAGCGGGGTGGAAGTAAAAATTGCAGAGGATGGAGAAATTCTTTGCAAAGGCCCGAATGTAATGATGGGTTATTATAAACGCCCCGATCTGACAGCACAGGATATTACTGACGGCTGGTATCATACCGGCGACATCGGCACCCTTTCAGATGATAATTTCTTAAAAATAACTGACCGTAAAAAAGAATTATTTAAAACCAGCGGAGGCAAGTATGTAGCCCCGCTCGCCATTGAGAACAAACTGAAGGAGTCGCCTTTTATTGAGCAAGTGATGCTGATTGGTGCAGAAAGAAAATTTGTCAGCGCACTGATTGTTCCTTCCTTCCCTAACCTGCTTGACTGGGCCAGAAAAAATAATATAGCCGGAAGCAAAGAAGAATTACTCCGCAATCCCAATGTCATTGAGTTCTTCAAAGAATTGGTAGAAAGTTTCAATAAATTTTTTAACCCGGTGGAGCAGGTAAAAAAATTTGAACTGCTCCCCAATGAATGGAGTGTGAATACCGGCGAGATGACCCCAAAATTATCCCTGAAAAGAAAAGTGGTGATGGAAAAATACCGGGATGCGATTGAAAGAATTTATGCCTGATTTTTCAGTGATCATTTTTTGATATATCCTTTCCAGTGAAGCATTACGGGGTTGTTGTAGGCATTGGAAATAACGGTAAATGATTTGTCCTGGTAACCTTGCCTTGATTCCGTAAAACCAAACTCAACTTTTATTACGCCTTTCGCCCCGGGCATGATGGGTTGCTCCGGCCAATTGGCTATCGTTCCCCCATCGCTGGCCTGCACTCTCATAATATCCAAAGGATCATCACTAGAATTTTTGAATACAAACTCTCCAGCAATCTTTTCGCCGGCATTAATAGTGTCAAAGGAAATAGTTGTCGCCTCAAATTGGATAACGGAGTGTTCTTGTTTACTGCCTTGCCAATCCATCAGGCAGGAAAGCAAAGGGGCAAAGATTACTGCTTGCAGATAATACGAGGAATGTCTTTTAGTAGCCGGCATAGTTTACAGACAGTCGCCATGCCGCAAAGAGTTGTATGGGTTATCAATTTCTTTTGCTGGCTGAATCTTCAGACCTGCCACCCGGCCCGGCTTTGCGGCGCTGCATCATTTTTTCAACAAACTCATCAAATTTCTTTTGTTGGTCGCCTGTAAAAAGGGCCCTTACAGCTCTGAAGTGATTAATCGTGGTTTTGTCAACAATGGCTTGCTGTTCGGCGATAAGATTGCTGTAATGGCTTATTATGCTGTCATTGACTGTTTCGGCTTTCACTAATTCAAACAGGGATTTCTTCAGCGTTTTGATGGAATCAAAAACAGGCCCGTTATTTTTAAAATGTTCGGCTTTCAGTTTTTTAAAATCAGTCTGCTGTTGATCTGTCATACCCAGTTCTTTTACCATCATTTCAAACGGGCCGCCCTTGCCCCCATGGAATTTATCGCCCCGGCGCCCCTTTCCTTTGAGCATAAAAATCAACATGGCCACATTCACCAGTAAAAGTAATATTACTGCTATGGTCAGAACCCTGTTGGATGCGCCTTTCATTATTTATCCTGGTTTAAATCGTACACAGAATTATTGTCGTTCAGGCTGTATTCAGCAGCAATGGACTGTTGAACAGACTCCTCATTATCTGCCGTAAAATTGCCCGTCTCGCTCTGCCCTTTCAATAAAACAACTGCATTAACAGCGAGTACCATCAAAAGGGCTCCTATTACATAAACAGGTTTTAGCCGCCAGCCTGTATTGTTTTTTACAGGCAACGCTCTTTCCATTCTGGCTACCAGCCGGGTATAAAAGAAATCAGGGGCAGCAGCCGGTTGGCTGTTGTCAAGGCTGTTGAGGATGTCTTCAATATTGTTATTTCTATTATTTTCCATGATCCGCATTTTTGACGTTAGTATGATATAAAACCTTCCCTATCTCATGTCCTTTTCCAGCATTTTCCGCAGGTTCTGCTTGGCCCTGTGCATCAGCGATTCCACAGCTGGTACCGTTGTTTCCAGCACATCGCTTACCTCCTGGTAGCTAAGGCCTTCCAGCTTATGCAGGGTAAAGGCCAGCTTCTGCTGATCGGGCAACTGGTTAATGGCCCGGAACAGTTTGGCCGCATTTTCTTTCTTCTCAAGCGCCACCCCGGGGTGGTGAAAATCAGGTAATTCCAGCAACGGCTCATTGCTATCGCCGAATAAACGTTGAATAAACCCAAACCGCTTTTTGCTCTTTTTGCTGCGTAAAAGGTCTAAAGCCCGGGTAGTGGCAATCCGGTAAAGCCAGGTAGATAATTTAGATTCGCCTTTGAACTGGTTAATGGACCGGAATACCTGTATAAAGACCTCCTGTGCCACGTCTTCTGCATCCTCGGCATTCTGAACAACACCGATCGCTGTATTGAAAACCCTGTCCTGGTAAGTATCTACTAAATATTTAAATGCTGCTTCATTACCATTCCGAAGTCCCTGTATCAGTTCAAATTCATTCAATGGTAATTAAGTTTGGGTTTTGAGGCTGTAACTTACGAAAACATGCTGTATACAAATACAAAAGGCAGTGCTATACTGCCTTTTGTAATGTAGTCCCGACAGGAATCGAACCTGTATCAAAAGTTTAGGAAACTTCTATTCTATCCATTGAACTACGGGACCAACGGGCGGCAAAAATAATCAATCTGGTCCTTAAAATAGCTATCTTTTGAAGCCCTATCTTTGCAGCCTTTAATTTTTCAAATGAAGTTCTACAACCTCCTCATCAAATACCGTCTCTGGATCGGCCTTTTGTTATTGGCATTGGGTATTTATGTAAACTATTCTGCCAGTTTCTGGCCGGCATTTCCCTTATACCTCGTTGGCGTCATTTTAATATTGGGTCATTTCTTTTTCGGGCCATTGCGTCTTATACAAACTTATATGGAAGAAGGCGATATGGAAGGAGCAGAAAAAGTGCTGAACTCTATCAAATTCCCCCGCCTGCTTTACAAACCTATCCGCTCTGTGTATTATACACTGCAGGGAAATATCGCCATGATGAAACAGGATTTTGTTGGTGCAGAAAAAAGCATGAAGAAAGGACTGGACCTGGGCATGCCTATGAAGGAGGCCGAAGGGGCCAGCATGCTGCAGATGGGAATGCTGATGATGCAAAAAAATGATCTGAAGCAGGCCGAAAGTTATATCCGTGGCGCTCTTCGCAAAGGATTGCCCGATAAAGAAAATGAAGCAGCGGCCTACCTGCAGATGTGCAGCATTATGATGAATAAAAGGGAGTTCAGGGCCGCTAAAGATTTTTTCAGGAAGGCAAAGGCATTAAAGCCAACCACACCGCAGATCGTTGACCAGATCAAACAAATCGAGAAATATATTTCGAGGATGCCGGGATAGTAATTGAATAGTGACTGACATGGAACACAAAATGAATCTGAATATAAAAAGAGGCTGAAAATATTTTCAGCCTCTTTGATTTTTTTACATTCAGGATTGTCTTGCCATTAGTTCATTTTCTCTATATGCAATTCAAGACGTTTGTCTTTTTTGTAATAATCCATAATTAATACCTGTCCTTGTTTGCTGGGGTAAATGGCAGAGAATTTAGCATCGGACTTAGTATTGATCCTGTCTGTGGTGATCTTTCCATCAGTACAGGTAATAGAATTGAAGGTGCCCCCTTTATAACTGCCTTTCTCTTTCACAAAATCGCTGTAATACACGGAAAACGAAGTAAGATCTTTATTTACCTGTGTATAGGCATAGTCAAATCCGCCATAAAAGAATTTGATCATTTTACCCATCAACGGGGTGCTGACAAACTCGTAACCACTGGGCAGTTCAATACCGTTTGAATTTTTATCATAGATCTTTGCTCCTTTAATATTAAAATCCCCGTCAAAGGTGAGTATCATCATGTCGGTAACCTTGATCTTCACCATACTGGCAGCCCCTCTTCCCTGTCCGAGGATAGTAGTAGCAATACCGAACGCACTGGCAGATTTTTTATACCCTTCCCCAATCGCATAGATCTTTCCATCTGTTGTTTGAATGATCTGGTGCAGGTACATAAAACCAAAATCCGATATCCTTCCTTTTGAGGTCACATCAAGGTATTTTCCCATCTCCAAATCCCATGACAAATATTTTTCACTGGTAATAGTTCCCTTTTCATCAATACCCCAAAAGGCGAAACCTTTCGATTTGTCTTTAATGATATTGCCATCGGTGTCAAAATACTCGCCATATATATATGCCTTGCCTTCATTAACCAATGACAAGCTGGCGGGATAAAACCGGAATTTACTGTCGGTTGATTTTTCAAAGAGTTTTTTTCCGGTCTCCAGGCTCAGGCCCAAAATATAAGAATCGGGCTTGCCGTCAAACATACCCCCGAACCGGAGTACTTCGAGGTAAACAACGCCATTGTAATACCCCAGATAATCGCCAACGAATTTTTTTCCCCCTTCAGTTGGTGCATAGGTCCATTGTTTACGTTTTTGCGTAGAAAAAAAATCGACCTGGAATGTGTAGTCTTTATCCTCACGGCTGGGAGTAACAGAAACAAACCCGGTGTTATCTATCGGGTATAATCCTTTATAGGTTTCATCGTCATCGTCCATCGCCAGGTAAGTGGTCTTAAGAAACCGCTCATCTTTTTTGGAAAGCTGGCGATTGTAAGTGAATTTTTTCTTGCCATCTGCTCCATACACCTGGTATTCAAATGTATTCTCATCATCATTATAAAAAAGGAAGATCAGATCGGTCCCGTTAAAAGATGACTCAAGAATATACACATGCTTTGAATCCTGAAATTTTATATCCTTCAGCAGTTTCAGGCTATTGTCAGTGATGCGGAGTGTGTACTCATTCGTTTTTTTGTCAATCTTATCGCTGATAAAAAAGAAGTAATACCCTTTTACATCGGAGCCCTCTTTAATAGCGGCGCCATTTCGTGCAGAAGCTTTGTAAACATTTTCAACGGTCATCTTTTGTGCAGATACGGTTAACGTATAGCCCAGTATCAGTATGAATGCAAATAATACTTTTTTCATTTTACAGGTGTTTATCAGTTAATTATTGCTGGATTGGTAATAGTTTTTTGCTTTTGTCATTTCTTCTTCAAAGTCCTGGTAATTCTTCATTTGCTGCTGGTAAAAAGAGCAAAAATTTGCATTTAGCCCGGCAATCTCATTCAGCCTGAGACGGTACAACATGCGTAAAAGCGTATTATACTCTTCTGTAAAATACCTGCTCTCTGAATCTATGATAAGTCCAAGCTGATGCTCTTTCTGCCGTTTATAGATAAGATTCAGGTCCCTTGCAATTGAATATACGGCCAGCGGAATATGCTTGTTTGCCTGGAGCATTTGGAGGCTAAGGTAAAGGTTGAAACTGACGTTTCCGCTTTTGTATACCTCTTCAACTATTTCCGGAATAAAGTCCTGCTTCAGCTTTCTGAACAACGCTTCATTCACTTGAAAGTTAATGCCATTTATCTTTGAAGCAGTCTCAGACAGCAGCTCAATTCTCCTAGAACAATCGGGGTGTGTTTTCAGTGAATCTCTTTCTTTTTTTGTGAGTCCTGACGCTTCGTCCGGATTGATAGCGCCAAAAATGACCGATTCCTTTTTTATCCATCTCTCTTTAAAGGGGTGTCCCGGAAAAGTTAATATTTTTTGCAGGTTTAAACGGGCAAACATGGTTGTATCATCTATCTTATCCAACAGTTGCATAGAAGTAATAAACCCTTTTCCGCTATAACCTGTATTCTTAAAAAAGTGCATTCCTGTCCGGTCCGCTTCTTCCTCCCCGTCACGGCCATGACGATGAATATCAAATAAAATAGCTTTTAGCAGTTTATCTAATTGTTCCCCTACGTTGTACTCCTGTTTGGATAAACGCTTCAGCTCTTTTTTCAAACTGTCGCTGTTTGCCGTACGGATAAGTTTATCGATCTTTTTTTTACTGTGCTCAAGATAATAATGAGCCATCTCATGGCAGAGAATAAAGGCCATTTCAGCCTCGTTGTCCAGGAAAACAAATAACCCCGCATTAAAAGCGATAGTGCCATCTCCGACGCTGTATGCATTCGGAGAAAAATCCCTGGAAAATATTACTCTTACATCAAGTTCCTTCAATTCGGCATTGGCATTGATTATTTTCGCTGCAACTGATTTGATATAGTTATCAGCTATACTTTCGGTGACAGACCGTGTACTGATCAAAAGATCTCTCACCGTTTCAAACATATTGTCATAAGCCGCTTTATAATCTCTGGCGTTATCGCTCTTTAGAGAACTTATTAAAGCGTTCTTTTTTTGGAGTGCCTCATTGTAATATTTTCTTTTCAGTAATGTATCATCCTCTTGAAATACATGTAAGGGGGTCAACTGTGCAAAAGAGGGAAAAACTATACACAAAAGAAGGAAACAGAAGATGGGTTTTTTCACTGGCCGATAGCTTTCTTACAAGCATCAAATATACCGACGGCAGCCATACCCCAATTGATTTCAGGCAAAAAACAAGATTATTTTCTCCCTCCAGACGGCCTTCTTCTGTCTATATCCTCCTTCTTACCACTCGATTATTTCATTTAAATTCGCCTTATGTCATTGAATAAAGAAAAGCTGGAAAAAAGGTTTCGGGAAGAATATGAAAAGCTGAATGAAAGGCAACGGCTTGCTGTGGACACTATAGAAGGGCCGGTAATGGTGATTGCCGGACCGGGCACGGGAAAAACACAAATATTAGCCAGCCGGATTGGGAAAATATTATTGGAAACAGACGCCTTGCCGCAAAATATACTTTGCCTCACCTACACCGACTCCGGGGCAGTAGCCATGCGAAGGCGCCTGCAACACTTCATAGGGCCCGATGCTTACAAAGTGAATATTTACACCTTCCATGCGTTCTGCAATGATGTGATACAGGAAAACCTCTCGCTTTTTGAAAAGACAGCGCTTGATCCTGTTTCCGACCTCGAAAAAGTACAGCTCTTTAAAGACCTGATCGATTCGTTTCCCAAAAACCATCCGCTGAAAAGATACCGGGGCGACGTTTATTTTGAAGTAAACAATCTTCAATCCCTTTTCAGCAATATGAAAAGAGAGGGCTGGACACCTGCGTTCATCAACCAAAAGATAGACGAATACCTGGCCGATCTGCCCAACCGGGACGAATTCATTTATAAAAGAAAGTACAAAGAGTTCAATGCCGGCGATCTGAAAAAGGATAAGATAGAAGAGGAAAAAGAAAGAATGGAAAAACTGCGGGCTGCTGTGGGAGAGTTTGATCAATTTCAGCAACTGATGCGTAAAAAGAACCGCTATGATTTTGATGATATGATCAACTGGGTCATCAAAGCATTTGAAGAGAATAAAAATTTACTGTCCAATTACCAGGAAAGGTTTCAATACATACTGGTGGACGAATACCAGGACACCAGCGGAACACAAAACCGTTTGGTGGAATTGCTCATCAGCTATTGGGACAAACCCAATGTATTTGTGGTGGGTGATGATGACCAGAGCATCTACCGCTTCCAGGGAGCTAACGTGGAGAACATGATGGACTTTGCCGGCAGCTATAAGAACGATCTGCTCACTGTGGTATTGACCAATAATTATCGCTCTACGCAACCGATACTCGATGTTTCAAAAACACTGATCAATCGCAATGACGAAAGACTTGTCAAAAAAATTGACGGTCTGAGCAAAGAATTATTATCCTCCAATAGTTCAATTAGTCAACTAACCAACAAACCCTCTATCAGGGAGTATGAAACCCAGCGGCAGGAAATGACGGGCATTGCCAAACAGGTGCAGCATTTGGTTGCCGAAGGAGTACCCCCCGGACGCATTGGTATTATTTATAAAGAAAACAAATACGGCGAAGAGCTGGCACAATATTTCAAACTGCTGCATATCCCGGTTTACAGCAAAAGACACCTGAATATTTTTGAGATACCACTGGCTCAAAAGATAATTTTAATACTCAAATACCTTGCTTCCGAGCATGATGTGCCTTACAGTGGTGACGAAATGCTATTTGAAATATTACACTTCGATTGGTTTCATATCCAGGCTATTGATATTGCCAAGCTCAGTATTGAAACATCGGAAAAGAAATACCAGGACAATACAGCTTCTTTTCGCCGGGTGCTGCATGACAAGGTAAAAGAACCGTCGAAAG
>CAYHPA010000073.1:0-14638 GCA_964358155.1 uncultured Chitinophaga sp. | reverse complement strand
AAAGAACCCCAACGAAGTGCTGGTGTTTGGCCCCAATGGTAAATCTGTAAGGGCCCGCACCGCCAACCAGAAGAAGATGGCGGTAGAAGCTGAAAAAAATGATATTGTTTTTGCCATTGGCCCCGCCGGAACGGGGAAAACTTACACCGCTGTTGCATTGGCCGTAAGAGCATTGAAGAATAAACAGGTGAAGAAAATCATTCTTACCCGCCCTGCGGTAGAAGCTGGCGAAAGCCTTGGCTTTCTGCCGGGAGATCTGAAAGAAAAAATTGATCCTTACCTGCGTCCGTTATATGATGCACTGGATGATATGATACCGGCTGATAAGCTCGGGTATTATATGACAACAAGGACGATTGAGATCGCACCACTCGCTTATATGCGTGGCCGTACACTGGATAATGCCTTTATCATTCTGGATGAAGCGCAAAATGCCACCGACCTGCAGATAAAAATGTTCCTGACCAGGATTGGCGCCAATGCCAAAGCCATCATCACCGGCGACCTTACACAGGTGGATCTGCCGAGGAATCAACGCAGCGGTCTATCCACCGCTTCCCGGATACTGAAGAATATTGATGGTATTGCTCATATAGAACTGGATGAAGAAGATGTGGTGCGCCACCGGCTAGTGAAACAGATACTCCGTGCCTACACCAAAGAGCATGAACGGGAGAACCCACAGGACAGACCAGCGCCGGCTATTATAAAGAAAGACAAGCCGCAGTAAGCTACTGGTAAAGATTTATTACTTTGCAGGAATGAAGAGATACCGTTTCGTCCCGATAGCTATCGGGATTTTGTTCCTGCTTTTTTTCCCGATAGCTATCGGGATTACTGCCTGCAAGGACAAATCTCCCGCAGCAGAAAATGATATTGATGCCGCCCGTAATTTTATCCGTGCAGCACTGGACGGAAAATTTGATGAAGCAAGAACCTTGCTTTTACCTGATTCGGTAAATATAAACTGGATGGACATTGCCGAACGCAACTACATGAAAGCCGATGCAGAAACAAAATACGGCTACCAGAGTTCGTCCATCAACATACACCAGGTACAGCCGTTGAATGATTCTAATACCGTGGTCATCTATTCCAATTCATTCAAGAATGACCATGATACATTGAAAGTGATAAAAGAAAACGGCAAGTGGCTGATTGACCTGAAATACCTTTTCCAGCATGATGCAGATACCATGCTGGCGAAACCACTGCCAAAAGACAGTATGTAATGATTAAAAACCTATTATTGGTAGGATTGGGAGGCGGCATCGGCAGTGTGGCCCGTTATCTTTTTCAGCGATGGATGTATGCCCTGTATCCGCATCATTTTCCCTGGGGAACCTTTGGCGTTAACATCATTGGTTGCTTTGCCATCGGTCTGTTCTGGGGACTGAGTTTTAAATCTTTTGATGATAATGAAAACTGGAAATTGTTCCTGATGGTGGGACTATGCGGCGGCTTCACCACTTTTTCTGCTTTTACCTTAGAAGGAATCGGTTTGATAAAAGAGCAGCGTCTGTTTTTATTTTTTGCCTATGTAGCGGCGAGTGTTATATTAGGATTGCTTGCCACCTGGCTGGGTATGCTGATAACAAAATAAAAAATCAGCAACTTTGACTTAAATACTCAACCCTCATGCTAACAATAAACCATCCCTGGCATGGCGCACATTACGGAGAAAAAGCTCCATCCTCTGTAAATGCCTTGATTGAAATACCGCAGGGCTCCCGCTCAAAATATGAAGTGGATAAAGCCACCGGCCTTCTCCGTCTCGACCGGGTTATCTATTCTTCCTTTCAGTATCCGATCAATTATGGATTTATCCCCCAAACACTGGGACATGATGGTGACCCGCTGGATATACTGGTACTTTGTTCTCAACCCATTCAATCGCTTTGCCTGGTAGAAGCTACGGTGATAGGAAACATGCAGATGATGGACCAGGGACAACAGGATGATAAGATCATTGCCGTGGCAGCCAAAGATCCTTCGGTCAATCATATCGCTAAAATGGAAGAGTTGCCCAATCATTTTTTATTGGAGCTGAGGAATTTTTTTGAGCAGTACAAGGTGCTGGAGAATAAAAAAGTGGAAATTGATAATTTCCAGGATAAGGCAACGGCCTGCCACATCATCGAAGAAGCTATTACGCTTTATAAAGAGACATTTAAAAAATAGCGTTCGGCAAGCTCAGGCTGACAAATTTCTGTCATGTTGAGCCGGACGAAACAGACAAAAATTTGCATCATAGCATTAAATAATGGACCTCAATCAAAAAAATACTATGCCAACTCAACTGGTTATAACAGCCTTGCTGATAGGCCTTGCTGCGGGCATGCTGAGCGGGCTGGTAGGTGTAGGCGGTGGCATCATCATGGTACCGGCCCTTGTTTTTTTTATGAACTACACGCAGCACCAGGCACAGGGCACTTCATTAGCAGTGCTTACGTTGCCTGTAGTCATCTTTGCTTCACTTTATTATTACCATGAATGTCAGAAAGCAGGTACACCTATTGATCTTAAAATCGTAGGCCTGTTATGTGCCGGATTCGTTGTAGGTGCCTACTTTGGAAGTAAAATAGCCCTCTCCATAGACCAGGAACTGCTGAAAAAAATATTTGCCGTCATTCTTTTTTACACTGCCTTCAAAATGCTGCACTGGGATGATGCCATTGTGAAATGGGTGAAGGGGATTTTTTAAATCCTCGGATAAAGATCATTCTGCCTTTTTAAAACCCACTTTAAAACCAACCCCTCCCGCTGTGGCCATCCATCCTTCTGTAGTTTTCGCAAAATAATAGATTGAATTGAAGGATACGGGCAACCTGAACACCTTGAAGCCAACACCCACCGTAAAAGAAGGTGCGATACTGTTGAAATCCCATTTGGCGGCTGCCGCTTCACCATAGGTATAGGTCTTTGCCGCCTCATTATATAAATAAGATTGCTCTGTTCCCCTGTCTCTGGCAAACATATATCCCAACCCAATACCGGCCATTAATCCCCTGCCTTCTTCTTTTCCGGTGCTGTAGATTATTTTTACAGAAGGAGTAATGGAACGAAAATCACCTTTTGAGTACATATCATCACAATAACACTCATAGCCTGTTTTCCAGTAATGAATGTCGTAACCGATGGTTAAATGCTGTTGTAACGGTTTTTGCAATCCCAGCACAAATTGAAAAGGGTTATCAACACAACCCCCGGCATACACGGCGGCGTAGGGAGTAAAGCTTTTTTGATTATTATCCTGGCCAATAGCTGTTGCACAGTAAATAATAAAACCTGTGGCCAAAAAATATTTTCTCATACCGGATAGTTTAATCTGTTTGAAAAAGGGAAAATCACCAAATTCTTTTTATAGCCTGAAGTGACAATATTTTTTTTCCGGTTGCTGCATCAATCGCCCCTTTTTTAGTAATGTTGTCAATTTTGACTTTCCCGGATGCATGAATAATTTGTCCGTCACCGAGCAGGATACCCACATGAACAATATCCTCCTTGTTATCAAAAAAAGCAAGGTCGCCTGCCCGGGCGTCGGCGAATTTTTTTACTGGCTTTCCTTCCTGCGCCTGCTGCCATGCATCACGGGGCAGATCAATACCCATCAGCTTGTAAACAACCTGCACAAAGCCGCTGCAGTCAACACCCAATGGCGTACGGCCACCCCACAGATAAGGAGCATTGAGCCAGGGCAGTGCTAGTTGTTTCAATAATTCTTCGGATGGTTCCTGCTCTCCCCGTTTGCATTGGTTGCCGTTAAACTCATAGTCTGCATCTCCCAGTTTCCCTTTTCCGTCTTCAAAAAATGGAAGCGAGGACCCGACAGGTATATTCATTTTCTTATCACCAATAGTAATTAGATTCAGCATATCGGTGGCAGCATAAGCACTCATGGTATTTGCAGCTGCTTCATCAATTTCTGTAATAAGGGTATTTGTTATCCAGCCTTCATAGTTGTCGTGCAGGCTGCACACTTTCACCCATAGCTCCCCTTTTTCCTTCAATACTTTCACTGTTTCGCCAAACAGCAGTTGGTTCACCATTTCTTTCCGGTGAGCAGGCTTGCGCCTTACCGGCGCTGCGGGAACACTGACTACGGCATACTCCATCACTAAAAGTTTGAACTAATATAGGAAATTGCCCGCAGTAAAAATTTTGTTGAAATTGCCGATTCTTGCATCATACTGGCAACAAATAGCTATTTTTCATTTGTGAAGACCGACAACCAGTCACATTTAACCGATCAGGAACTGCTGGAACAGTTTTACAGCGATCATGATAATGAATGGCTGGGTATTTTATTGCAGCGCTATACCTTGCTGCTGCTGGGTGTGTGCATGAAGTATTTAAAGAATGAGGAAGAAGCCAAAGACAGTGTGCAGCAGGTTTTTTTAAAAGTGATACAGGAACTGCATAAATACAAAGTGGAGTTTTTCAAATCATGGCTCTATATGGTAGCCAAGAACCATTGCCTGATGAAGCTCCGGGAAAGACAAGGAAAGTATACGGCAGAGATCAATGACCGGCTGGTTGCACAACCCGACGAAGAAACTGACCGGCAGGCATTGCTGCAAAATGACCATACACTGGAACTGATGGCCGATGCATTAAAAGAACTCAATCCCGAGCAGCGGCAATGTGTAACTTTGTTTTACCTGCAAAAGAAAAGCTACCAGCAGATTAGTGATGAAACCAGCTTCAGCATGCTGCAGGTGAAAAGCTATATCCAGAACGGAAAGAGAAACCTGAAAATACTGATTGAAAAAAAATTACAGGAAGACATGAACCGGAAATAAATGCCAGAGAATTATAAAGACATATTATCCAATTTATCAACTGAGGTAGACCAGGAGACACTGTTGCTCTACCTGCAGGGAAAACTGCCGCAAGAAAAAAAGCATGAGGTAGAAAAGCAATTACTGCAAAATGAATTTGACGAAGAGGCGATGGAAGGATTGCAGGAAATAAAAGATAAACAGCAGATTCAGTATATGGTGGAAATGCTGAACCGTGACCTGAAGAAGAAAACAGAAAAGAAAAAGAAACGCAGGGAAAAAATGAAGATCAAGGATCAGCCCTGGTTATATATCTCTATCCTCATCCTGTTACTGCTGCTCGTGTTGAGCTATATTATTATACGGAAGATGTCGGGCAAGTGATCAGTATTTTATTTTTCCTTCCCAGTTCTTCCAGTCTTCAAAAACTTTTTTTGCTGCAGAGTGCGGATGATGTATAAAAGGGATTTTTCTTTCACCCATCGTTGTATTGATCTCGTTGTAAATAAAATCGTCATCAAATTCTATTTCAGCTGCTTCTTCTTTTGTGTTCGCATAAACCACCCTGTCCGGTCTTGCCCAGTAGATAGCACCGAGGCACATCGGGCAGGGCTCGCAACTGGTAAAAATTTCGCAGCCGGTAAGCTGGTAGGTTTCCAATTTTTCGCATGCTTCACGGATGGCTACTACCTCTGCATGGGCGGTAGGATCGTTGGAGGAAGTGACCTTATTACAACCTTCTCCGATTATTTCATCCCCTTTTACAACCACACAACCAAAAGGACCGCCACTGCCACCCTGCATGCCCTGCCGGGAAAGCTCAATGGCCCGCTCCAGAAATTTCTTGTCTCTTGTAGAATCCATAACCTAAGATTACTGAAAAAATGTGGATAAAGCCCCGATTTTGCACAGTTTGTTCACTTCGGGTACTTTCAATATGAAGTTAATATTAAATTTAAGTTACTTCATGATTACCCGGCGAAAGCTCACTACTTTAACTTGTCAGGTCAAAACAAAAAATTGTTTCATTATGAGATGGGAAATGACTACTTCAACTAACGGCAACGAAGTTTATCAATTGTACAAACAGGATAAAAAAATCCTCAGTTTGAGTTACAACCCGTTTTCGGGTGCAGCACGGGTACAATGCGATAAAGAAAAAAGAATTTTCCTGATTGGCAAAGAAGGAGTACGCCGGCCCAAAACTGTGTTGCTGAATGAGTATGGTGTAAAAATCGGCGAGCTGGGGATTGAGGATAATGAAAGCTATATTGATGTGAACGGTGAAAGATTTTATTACAAAATGCGGAACACCCCTTTGACCGAACTGATACTGTACAAAGAATCAATGGAAAAGCCCTTTGTAAACTGCAGCCTCAGTACGAAAGACGGGGACGCAGAAATAAGTTTTATAAAAGATAAAAGCCTCAACAATGCCCCACACCCTGGATTACTAATGGCCCTTTGCTGGTATATGTTTCTGCCCGTGGCAAAAGAAAATGTGGTGGAATTCGCTTCGTAGGAATTACAATTGTTGCCATATGTTTTTTGCAAACTGCTCCAACGACGGGTCTCTTGCACCCATCAGCAGTAATACACAATGATTGGTAAGATGGGGACGGACTACTGTCAAAAAATCATTTCTGTTCTCCACAAAAAAAGCGGATTTGCCCAATGCTTTCAGATCATTGATCAGATCATTGGCTGAAATATCTTTTACAGCCGTTCCGCCGGCATAAAATATCTCACTCATCCATATCTCATCTTCAGGGCGCAGGGCATCAGCTATTTCATTAACAAAATCCTCCCGCAAAAACTTGGTAGGTTTGTATCCATGAGGCTGAAACCATGCAATAACTTTTGGCGCAACAGGCTGACAAGCTTCGATGGCAGCAGCGCATTTGACCGGGTTATGCGCATAATCATCAATTACCCATACGCCGTTATTTTTGCCATATACCTGGTGGCGGCGATAGATGCCCTCATATCTTCTTAATGCTTCTGCACAGGTTTCAATCGGCACTCCTATTCCATTGGCAACGGCAACAGCCGCCACTGCATTTTCCATATTATGTTTGCCAACAAGGTTCAGTTTAAAATCCACTTCGTGAATTTTAAAATTAATTATAAGACCTTCCTGTTTGAAATCAGTCGTCATATAACCGGCAAAAGAATCCGGGTCAGTTGAAAAATCCTGCTGCTCATGTTGCGAAAATTGCCTGGCCAGCGGGTGTGACCGGTTTACCGAAAACATTGTACTGTTATCCTTAAATATGCGGAACAGGCCCATCAGCTCATCAATCTCCTGATGGTCCTTATCTATGTTCAGCAATAAACCAAGCTCGGGTTTGTATTGAATAATGGAACCATCGCTCTCATCGGCTTCAATCACCAGCCACCCGATAGCCATCGGATCTCCTTTGCCCACTTTGGCATTGCCGATCTTTCCTTTTTTAATCAGGTTGACCAAACCTGCACCACTGATGATGCTTGGGTCATAACCGGCATGTTCCAGTATATCAAACAGCATGGCGCTGGTAGTGCTCTTGCCACTGGTGCCGGCTACAGCGATCGTTCTCTTACTTGAAGCAATCAGCGCCAGTAGCTCAGAACGTTTGATGATGGGAATACCGAGTTGTTTCGCTTTTTGTACTTCTGCAACGGTATCTTCAATAGCAGTTGATACAACAATGATGTCAGTAGTCACCGTTATCCCTTCTCCATTCTGTACAAAGCAGGAAATTCCTTCGGCCTCCAGTTTTTCTTTGGTTTCATTGTATTCTCCGGCTACAAAAAACCTGTCGCTGCCCGACACATTTTTACCTATCCCTTTTAAATACTGGGCTATGGCACTCATGCCACTGCCGGCAATGCCGATGAAAAAGGGGTTCCGGAAATCGTTTACAGAAGAGATCATGCTGCAAATAAAAGAATTTATAGCATGGAGAAGGATTTTTAAATAACGCAGCGTCAAAGTCCTGCCAGTTAATGCCTGTGTATGAAAAAATTCGTAGTATCTTAAACCTTTAATTTACCATCCGGTCAGAACCCTGCCTGCATTTAAAATTCCGGCAGGCTAACCGGTTACAAAAAGCCCCGACATATGATAGCTGCCAGACCCAAATTGTTTTCCAGCATTGCCATTCTTGCATTGCTGGTTTTTATTGCCTGTAAAAAAAGTTCTGATACCACCGGTGGCACTATCACTCCCACCGACCCTGTGGCTGCTGCACTGAACCTTCCATCCACGCCTTTTAACTATGCCAACCCCACGATGCCGGCTTATTTGAATGCACCACCGATCCAGGGACAGATCAATACTCCGGTAAACAATCCCATTACCGACAATGGCGCCACGCTGGGCCGGGTATTATTTTATGATAAAAATCTTTCCATCAACAATACTATTGCCTGTGCTTCCTGCCACAAACAGGTGAATGCTTTTTCTGATGCTGCCGTAAAAAGTTTAGGGTTCAACGGTGGCCTTACCGGTAGAAATTCCATGCCGCTGACTGATGCAAAATATTATCCCAATGGCCGTTTCTTCTGGGACCAGCGGGCTGCCACACTGGAAGACCAGGTGCTTATGCCCATACAGGATATGGTGGAAATGGGAATGACACTGCCCCAACTGGAAACCAAACTGAAAGGCCTCGCTTATTATCCTCCTCTGTTTCAAAAAGCATTTGGCGATGCCACTATTACCAGCGACCGCATCTCCAAAGCATTGGCACAGTTTGTTCGTTCCATCGTTTCCTTCCAGTCAAAATATGATGCCGGCCGCTCTACTTTTCCAACAGCCCCGGCACCTCCTCCCAATGCAGTATTCCCAAATTTTACTTTGCAGGAGAACAGGGGAAAGGAAATTTTTCTTAGTCCGCAGAATGCCTGCGCTGCCTGTCATGGTTCAGAAACATTTACTGCTCCGCAGGAAAAAAATAACGGGCTGGATATGACAACGATTGACCGCGGCTTTGGCGCTGTGGTCAACAATACTGCCCTTGATGCCACTTTTAAAGTAGGCTCATTAAGAAATGTGGAGCTTACTGCTCCATTTATGCATGATGGCCGCTTTACTACCCTGGAGCAGGTGGTGGAGCATTACAGCACAGGAGTAAAAAATCATCCTAATCTTTCACCACAATTACGTTTGCCCGGTGGCCAGCCGAGATTATTGAACCTGTCTGTACAGGATAAAGCAGCGCTGGTGGCTTTCCTGAAAACTTTGACAGATGTAAGTATGACAACGGATGTCAAGTATTCGGATCCGTTTAAGTAGCCTTCCTCTAAAACACATTAAAAAAGTATTAGAACTTTACTGTCCGCTCCCTGTTGTCTGTAAAAAAATTAGTTTTGCGGAATGATAGTTGAGTGTTGTTTAGAAATTAAGTCACTACAATGACAGGCATCCGTATTCTTATAATTGAGGATGAGAAAAAAATCGCTGATTCTTTAAAACAGGGTCTTACTGAAAATGGTTTTGAGGTCCGGGTGGCATATGACGGAGCAATCGGCTTGCGGTTATTTCAAAATGAAAAATTTGATCTGGTGATACTGGATATCAATTTACCAGGTATGAACGGCTATGAATTATGCAAAGCTATCCGGAATGTTGACATCAAAGTCCCGGTAATGATGCTGACAGCTATGAGTGCGGTAGATGACAAGATCGAAGGATTTGATGTGGGGGCGGATGATTATATCATCAAGCCATTTGATTTCAGAGAATTGCTTGTCCGTATTCGGGCCTTATTGAAAAGAATAGATAGCACCGCACCTACTGGTGTACAATTGAAAGCAGGCGACTTAATAATGAATCTTGATACCAAGGAGGTGACCCGCAGCAGCAAACCCATTTTGCTTACAGCCAAAGAATTTCAATTATTGGAATATTTATTACGGAATAAGAACCGGGTTGTATCCCGTGCTGATATTGCACTCAATGTATGGGATATTGATTTTGACAGTGGCACCAATGTTATTGATGTGTATGTAAACTATCTGCGGAAAAAAATTGATAAGCACTTTGAAACTGCCCTGATCTATACACAAATAGGAATGGGTTATATTCTGAAAGATAAAAGCTCATGAAACTTGGCTTCAAAATAAATCTGTTGTTTACGGGTATTGTTTGCTGCATTTTGCTGGGAATGGCCTTCCTGATATTTGGATTGAGCAACGAAAACATACACAGGAATTTCAGGCAGCAAATCAGGTCCCGTGCCGGCAGGACCGCCTATTTATATGATTTATTCCGAACTGACACCACCAACTTACTAAAATCACTCGATGCCAATGCCCCTCCGGTATTGATCAACAAAAACATCGGCATTTATAGTACCGACTATAAGGAGTTATATGGATTTCATGATCAGGGAGCACAGGAATTAAAACCAGACACGGCCTGGCTATATAAAGCAAAAGAGGATGGCGAATACTTTTTGAAGCGCGATGAAAAAGACATAGGCATTTTCTTGTATAAAAACGGGGTATTGGTGGTAATCGCTGCAGAAAATATTGCGGGCAAAGCCTATCTCAACAATCTGAAAAAAATATTTGTCATTTATTTGCCTTTGGCGATGGTCGTCACATTGCTGGCTGGTTATTTGTTTTCAAGAACGATTGTCCGGCCAATAAGACAAACAATCCATGATGTCAAACTTATTACATCGCAAAATCTTTCTCACCGTCTCTATACTGGAAAAAGAAAGGATGAACTGGCTGAGTTGAACGAAACATTTAATGCTCTGTTGAACAGGCTCGAAGAATCATTTGCTATGGAAAAACGCTTTATATCCAATGCTTCCCATGAGTTATCTACACCCCTTACTTCTATATCCAGCCAGATAGATGTCGCATTGCTGCAGGAAAGAACCACAGGGGAATACAGGAAGGTATTGTCGTCGCTGTTGAAGGATGCAAAGGATCTTCACCAGCTTGTCCGTAATCTATTGGAGATTGCAAAAGCCGGGTCTCATGGTGCCATTTCTTTGGAAAAAGTGAGAATTGATGAGATATTGATTAAAGCACACAGTGAAGTACTCCGTCAAAACAGTAATTACAAAATCGAACTGGCATTTCCGGATTTGCCTGAAAATGAAAATGAATGTATGCTGTTTGGAAACACTCACTTGTTACATAGCGCCTTTAAAAATATACTGGAGAACGGTTGTAAATATTCGCCGGATAATAAGACAAAAGTTGATTTGCTCATCAAAGGAACAGAAGCCGAAATGATATTTAGAAATAAAAGCGAGCATCTTCCTTCGGAGGAAATTGAAAAACTATTTGAGCCTTTTTACCGGGGTGGAAATGCCGGAGATATGCCTGGTGTAGGGCTTGGTCTTACACTCACCCGGCGTATTATAGGTTTACATAAAGGGGTTTTAACAATATATTCAGACCCCGTTACCGGCACTACCATCCGCATCACACTTCCCACTCTAAAACGATAGCAACTCTAATGCTATTCTAATGGTCGTTTAATCTGTCTCTAAACTCCAGGTAATAATTTGCAACGAGTAATCAATACTATTACCGGATGCAAAAGCTGTTTACAAAAATACTTATCCCTGTTGTGTTTAATGGCAATACCGGCTGGTCTGTAGATAAAGCCATTCAGTTAGCAAATAAATTTGACTGTGATATCCTTCTGCTGCATGTACAGCCGCCACCAGTCGCCATCCCTTTTTTGGGCAATGCCTTCTTTTCTGCCCCCTTTACCAATTCTATGGAAACTACTCCCGAAAAAAAGATGAAAGACCTGGAACTACAGAGCAAACCAATGCTAAAAGAAGGATTATTGATGACATCTGCCGTTTTAGAGGGATACTGGGAGCCTGTATTGAAAGATGTGATCATATCGGAGCATATTGATCTCGCTTTGATACCTCAAAATTACAAAAGGGTCAGTGCAGCATTGATATACCGGATTAATATCAATAAGCTTTCTCAGCAAACCAATTGCCCGATATTAACCATCACACCGAATCTCAATGCAAATCATTTCCAGAATATTGTTGTTCCTGTTCATAATCTGTTGCCGGTAAAAAAACTGGCGATAGCAACTTATCTCTCCTTGGAATCAAGCGGCTGCATTTACCTGATGGGAAAAAACACTCATCCAAAAAATAAAATGGGAGAAAGCCTTTTGATGAAAGCATATCAATTATTAAATGATTTCGGCACGCTTAATATTCATTGTGCTTTGCGGGAAAATGATGACACTGCTACCGGTACACTTTTCTATGCAAAAGATGTAAATGCCAACCTGATAGTAGTAAATCCCGGGCCCGAATCAAGACTAAGAGGCTGGTGGGGAAAATTAAAAGGAAATTATTTGTGCAGGGAGTCGGATATACCTGTACTAACAGTAGCATTTTAAAATTCTATAAGCCAAAAGCAAATTAAAATGAGTACAAAAAAAATATCGGTATTTATACTAGCAATGGTACTGACAATGCCCCTGTTAAAGGCACAGTATGTTGACGAAGCCAGGCAACTAATCGAAAAGGAAAGATATATCAGCGTTGAAACCCTACTTGAAAAAACTATTGAAACGAGTGAACCCGGCCCTGAAATAAATTATCTGCTTATAAAAACTTATCTTGAACAGGATAAAAAAGATGAGGCCGGCATATATATATCAAGACATTTAGAACCCACACTTTATGGAAATACTGATCCGCTTAACCGGATAGCTTATGCCCGCTACTTATTAAACACCGGAAATAAAAAAACAGCTGAAGGAATATTTACTTCAATATTGAGTAATAAAAAAAGCCATAAGAATGCTGTCTTATTGCTGGCGATGGCAGAAGTAGCTATTGAAGAAGAAAATGGTGATGCAAAACCTGCACTCGATTGGCTTGATATGGCAGAGAAAAGGGATAGGGATAATGCGGCTATTGATATGGCAAGAGGACTTGCCTACAGAAAGCTAAATGATGCATCCAACGCATATCTCGCTTATCAAAATGCGATTAAAAAAGATCCGGATAATGTGAGAGCCCATTATCTGATGGGCAAAATATTTGTTGCCCAGAAAAATCCTGAGGCTTATCTCCAGTATTTCAAAAAAGCATATGCGATTGACTCAACCTATGCACCGGTGCTGGAAGAGCTCTACAATCACTACTATTCCCGGGATGTGAGAATTGCAAAAACATACCTGAAAAAATTTATTGCCAATACTGACTATTCACTTCGGAATGATTATTACCTGACAGACATTTTTTACCTGAACAGTGAATTTCAAAATGCAATACAATTGGCAAACTCGATCATTGCCAAAGAGGCATCAAAAGCGCAACCACGCTTATACAAATTAATAGCTTATTCTTATCTCAACTCAGGAGATTCGGTGAAGGCTCTTCAATATATCACTGATTACTTTACAAAAGAAAACCCTGTAAAAGTTATTGCCGCCGACTTTCAGCTGATTGCTCAACTCACTGAAAAGATACCCGGACAGGAAGAAGGTGCTATCGCCTATTACTCTATTGCGGCTGACATGGATACATTAAGGTCCAATAAAGCGGATTATGCAGCAGCTATTGCCGGTCTATATACAAGAAAAGAAAATCACAGCAAACAGGCCCTATGGCTTGGCAAAGTATATGAATGGAAAGAAAAGACAAACAATATTGATCTTTTTAATTGGGGATTAGCTCATTATATGGCAAAAGAGTTTCGAAAGACGGATAGTATATTTGAAATATACACAACCCTTTATCCTGATGATATTTACGGTTATTACTGGAGAGCCCAGGCCAATGCTTCCATTGATTCTAG
Source organism: uncultured Chitinophaga sp. (assembly GCA_964358155.1). GTDB lineage: Bacteria > Bacteroidota > Bacteroidia > Chitinophagales > Chitinophagaceae > JJ008. Next base: position 1,064 of record CAYHPA010000073.1, on the reverse strand, counting down.
CATGACCGGTAGCCTTGCCGTTCCTTTTTACTATAAAGTAGTCGAGATTGGTGAAAAGAATAAAGAGATTAGTAAAAAAATGCTGCTGAAAGCCTATGGATACCTGGGTGGTTATGAAGCAAACGTCACAAAAAATTATCCTGCATCATTACTCTGGTTTGAAAAATATATTACAATCGAAGAAAATGCAGACGTAGCAAAATATATAGAGATGTTACAGAAATGGATCGCTGAAAAGAATTAATCCGGGGCGTTTTTTCAGGGTGGTGTCTTGGCGGAGGCCGTATTTCTGCGGCCTCCCTTTTAACTGAGCCACACTTATTCTCATATCCTGTGTTTTAATTCGGGGTCTGCTAACGGCTGTCTCTTTCAACATCCAAACACATTTTGACCATAACTGTATTTATAAACCATCGATGATTTGGAAAATTTTTTTGATAAATTCAGACTAAAAAATGAAAAAGAAGATCTTCAAACCGTTATTATAAATATTGATAACGGTGTGGTTTTTCGTGGCACCAACCTGTGGGTGCTCATTTTTGCCGTCTTTGTTGCTTCACTTGGCCTCAATTTAAACTCTACTGCTGTTATTATCGGTGCAATGCTTATTTCGCCATTGATGGGGCCAATCATGGGAATAGGTTTAGGCATCGGGATCAATGATGTGGTTTTATTAAGAAAAGCCTTATATAATTACTTCGTTGCAACAATTGTAGCTTTAGCCACTTCCGGCATTTTCTTTTTGGCATCACCGTTAAATGAAGCCCATTCAGAGATTCTGTCCAGAACATCACCCAATGTATATGATGTACTAGTCGCACTTTTTGGAGGTTTTGCAGGAATCATTGCAACATCCAGCAAACAAAAAGGTAATGTGATACCGGGAGTAGCTATTGCCACCGCTTTAATGCCTCCGCTCTGTACGGCAGGATATGGCCTTGCCACCCTTCAATACAAAGTTTTCATGGGAGCTTTTTACCTGTATATAATTAATACAGTTTTCATTATGCTTGCCACTTTTATTATAGTCAGGATTTTTCATTTCCCGTACAGGCATCTGCAAA
>CAYHPA010000072.1:0-14711 GCA_964358155.1 uncultured Chitinophaga sp. | reverse complement strand
AATAACAGCGGCAATGTTACTATCTACACCGATTGTAATTACCGTGGCAACAGTGTCAGCCTTGCACCCGGTTATTACCAGGGCGATAAGCTGGGCCTTTTCAAGTATAATATTTCATCCCTGGAAATACCTTCCACCCTGCGGGTAAAAGCCTATGTGAACAATGAAAACCTGGGCGGCTCCTATTATACCCTTTCAGAAAATAACAGTTGTCTCAGCAGCAATCTCAACAACCGTATCGGCTCCATCATCGTTGAAGAAACAAACTATAACAACAATAATAACTATCAGCCAAATACCAACGACCGTGTCATCATTTACACCGATGAAAATTACCGGGGGCAGTCCGTCTCTATTCTGCCCGGAACCTATGCCACCATGACACAGCTCGGCTTCCCTGACAATGCCCTCAGTTCACTTGTCCTGCCTGTAGGTTACAGGGTAGTGCTATATGAGTTTGAAAATTTCGGCGGCAAAAGTTACACAGTTAACAAATCGAAAACCGGCTTCATCATTTCCGGGTGGAATGATAAGACATCTTCGATTGCGGTGTACAGATATTAGGAAAGAAAAAACATTAATCCTTTTCCAAATCATACCACCCAAAAGTACCGCCACATAAATAGGCAGCATTACCAAACCCTAATTGCCTTAGTAGTGCAGCTGCCTGTGCCGATCTGCCCCCGCCTTTGCCACAGGCTGTAATGATCAATCCCTGTTTTGAAAATTCATTGGAACGGCTTTCCAATTTATCCAAAGGAATATTAATAGCAAGAGGTATATGTTTTTCTGCATATTCTTCCGGGCTACGTACATCAATGATGATAATTTGTTCAGGCGATTGTTTTAACAACTGTTGAAGTTCCTTTATTGCAAAGCAGCCGATAGCTATCGGCTCTTTCATTTTCTGATGCTGCATGTGGTTTATGTTTATTTGTAACCCAATCCCAAATTTTTAGAGAGCCGCCGGCCCTGCATCTCATCCGGTAACGGATGATCAATGCAGATATCAATGTAAGCGACCCGATAAAAATAATGGCGGCATTGATGCTTATTGAGTCAGCTATTATTCCTGTGAGTATGGCGCCAATGGCATAACCAAGGTCCCGCCACAACCGGAAAATGCCGATGCTTTTGGCCCGGTCCTGCGGATTAGTATTTTCAGCTACCGTTGCCAGGAATGTAGGATAGACCATTGCGGTGCCCCAGCCCAGCAGCGAGGAAAGTATTATGTAGTGTAACATCGTACCGGCCCAAACCAAACCAATCAGCGCAATGGCTTGCAAAATCATACCAACGTAAAGCATATCTTTTTTACAGAACTTATCTGCCATTCTCCCGGTAAATAATTGGCCGATGCCCCAAACAGCAGGATAGATGGCTGTAACAATTCCAATTTCCCCGATACTGAACCCTTTTGTTGCAAGCAGTATCGGAAAAATGCCCCAGGCCATACCATCATTCAGGTTGTTCACCAAACCGGCCTGCGTTACAGAACCTAAGTTTCTGTTTTTCCAGGTCGTGTCCCAAAATATATTTTTCAGCTTTGGAATCGTATTGGTTGTTGCCTCCATTGCCACATGCTGCTTGGTGTCTTTTATAAAAAAAATACTTCCCAGCAATCCTAAAGCGACCAAACCGATGCCTACATAAAAAGGATAAGGCCTTACGCCATATTCGCTGGCTATCCACCCGGTAAGAAAAGCAACGAGAGCCACAGCGATGTATCCTGCAAATTCATTTAACCCCATGGCAAAGCCCCTTTGCTTTTCTCCCACAAGATCAATCTTCATCACTACAGTACTGCTCCATGTCAGGCCCTGATTGATGCCCAGCAGTACATTAGCAGCAATTATCCAGCCCCATGAAGGGGCAAACATCAGCATGAATGGAATAGGGATGGCAATTATCCAGCCTGCCACTAATAATTTCTTTCTCCCAAACTTATTTGCCAATGCCCCTGTATAATAATTGGTAAACGCTTTTACAATACCAAATACAATGATGAAAGAAAGTATGGCAGTTTTGGCGGCGATATGAAACTCCACCTCCGCCATGCGGGGCAGTATGCTTCTCTCCAAACCAACCATACCACCTACAAAGGCATTGATGATGACCAGCAGCGTAAACTGTTTCCAGTTTTCTTTTAACCCTAATTGTATTGCTGTGTTTTTATGCCCCACTTTGCGAAAATTATTTCACAAAGCTGGCGACAATAGCTGGCTAATCTCTTAACATAAGATAAATAATTACCGGTGCCCACGGATGCGGCTGAGGCTTACCTGCGTGATGCCGAGATAAGAAGCGACATATTTGAGGGGAACTCTCATAAGCACATTCGGGGCTTCGCTCAAAAGTGCATTGTATCTTTCCTCTGCCGAATGAAACTGTATTCCCTCAATACGGTTTACCGTATCCACATAAGCAGCTTCAAATATTTTGCGGAAGAGTCTTTCAATCTCCGGAAAGCTGTCATAGAGTTTGAATAACTGGCTGGCATTGATGGCCACAATTTCCGCATCTTCCAGTATCTGTATTGCCTTGCGGCTGGGTTTGCCGGTAAATAAGCTTTCCACCCTCGCAATGATGCTGTTCTCAAAAAAGAAACTCTCGGTAATATCAATGCCATCCTTGAAATAATAAATCCGGGCCACTCCCTGCTTAATAAAGTAAATTGTTTTGCAGGTATGGCCGATCGGCTGCAGGTCTTTATTCTTTTGGATGGTAACAATACTGCTGATGCCGGCAATAGCTTGCTCCGCCTCTTTGGAAAGCGGGTTGTATTTTTTGAAGTATTGAAACAGTGCGTCCATCGCCCGGTTTGGATTACATTTTCTAACGGTTTTCAAATGTATTCACAAGTTATCAATTATATCAGACAGCGGGTTGAAACCAGCCTGACCAGGAAGAACAAAAGCCCGGACAAGAACAAATTAACAACTACCCCTTTATTCTTATCATCGCATTTTTACCCCCGATTCAGCCCTGGCCTGTGCAACCCGGCTTCCTGCTCTTTCATCTTTCATCATTTTGCCAGCAAGGTTAATTATCAGAATAATCGTTTAGTGTAACTTGTTTCAGCATTTCGTAGTCAAACAGATAATGCAAAAACCTGTAATATGAAATCAGTACTTATTACTCTCGGCGTTTTAATAAGCATGCCCGGCATGGCACAGCGCTGCAGCCAATTTTCCATCACCCAGCAATCGCAGATAACAGCTGCCTGCACTGCCATCCCTCTTACTATGCAGCATGATCAGCAGGGCCTCCCTTATCTCTATGTAGCCAATAAAGAGGCCGGGCTGAAAGTGTACAACATCACTGATATCAAAAAACCAAAACTCATTGCGGCCATCTCTACGAAATCATTTGCTTCATTGCATGTAACGAACCTTACGCAGGATGGCAACTATCTCTACCTCGCTATCGGCAATCATTTCAATAACAAACAGGCATCGGGCATGGCCATTGTGAATATAACTGATCCTGTAAAACCTGTTTTCATTTCTTACTGGACACTTGCCAACTCATCCGGTGGCAGCGGCATTGTAAAAGTGCAGGGCAGCTATGCTTATCTCGGCGCCATGGGCAATGGACTTATCATTCTTGACATCACAGACAAAAAGAAAATAAAATTCGTATCGCAGTTCGTACCCGACATTAATTATCCTGATCCCAAACCAAAAAAATCATTATTCAATGCAAGGGGCATGCAGGTAAAAGACGATCTCGTTTACCTCTGCTACGATGCAGGCGGCCTCCGTATCATCAATACCAAAGACAAAGCAAACCCGGTGGAGATTGGCCGCTACAGTAATCCCGTGATGAATGGTAAACCCAGGGCCTATAATAATATTGTAGTGGAGAACGACCTCGCCTACATTGCCGTGGATTATTGCGGCATGGAAATACTGAATATAAAAGATCCGGCCAGCATCAGCGCCGTTGGCTGGTGGAATCCTTATGGCTGCCCAACCAATAACTGGTTTACCAGTCCTGTTCATGCCAATGAGATAGCTTACAACAAAGACTGCAATCTTATATTTCTTTCCACGGGCAAAAGCGATCTGGATATCATCAATGTATCCGATCCTGCCAATCCTGTTCTGTGCAAAGAATTTGGCGGGCCGAATAATAATATGGGAACATGGGGAGTAAGTATATATAAAGACAAGGTGTTCCTTTCCTACACCTGCGCCATCATTCCGTTTGCCTCTAACTGGACAGGAATAAAGCTGCTTACTTACAGCAATTGTCAGTAATATATTGTCATATTTCTGTTTGTTTTGCTGACCCCGCTAAAGGTATACCCTTACTGTTGCAATGTTTACTCCTTTTGTATTCTACTCTTACTCTATCATTAAACAATTAACTGCAAATCGTTTATTGATTGTTTTAAGTCCAGATCAGGCAGAAGTATAGGCAACCTCAGGTTTTGAATTGACATTCGTCATTCACAAGCTTTCTATCATTATTTAGGTTACATCTCCTTTCGCCTGAAAACCGTACCCCCCAAAAAAACAAGCGACCAATTGACCATTAACAAAACCATCCATGAGAAAAGTAACCACTACAGAACCCGCAAAAATCAACGGGACGGCCATCCCGACGGGCAAAAAAAAGAAATTGATTTATTCAGGCATGAACCTGAAAGCCATTCTGGATGTAACAGACGATGCGATTATTGTCTACGACAAAGACCTGAAACTAATTACCTGTAATAACTCCTTCAATAAATTAGTAAAGGAGTTTGGCAAAAAATCTTTCACCAAACATTTTAACCTGTTTGACCTTACCACCCCCGACAGAAAAGAAATCCTGAGGGAAAAAATAGATACTGCTTTAAAGGGTGAAATTGTCAATTACCATGTACTATATGACCATCCGGTCAAAAGATGGTTCCATATTCATATGTACCCGGTTAAAACAAATGGGACGGACATAGATGCTATCTGTATTGCTGTAAGGGATATTACACAGCAGAAAAAAAACCAGGAAACGCTGGTGTACCAGGGCACCCTTCTTGATACCATTGATGTGTCAATCGTATCAACTGATCTTGATTTCAGGATAACAGAAATCAATACTGCTGCTGAAAAAATATTCGGAGTTGTCGGTCCGGAAGTGATTGGCAGGAAACACCCTGAAGTTTTTGCCTTTGAATTCAAAGACATCACCGAAAAAGAAGTTTACCACTGCATACAGGCAACCGGGAAATGGAGCGGCGAAACAGTCTATACACACCCGGATGGAAAGAAAATCCTTATCAGCGCCAGTGTTAGTTCTGTATATGATGAAACCGGGAAGAAGATAGGCTATGTGGGAGTGGATAAAGATATAACCGAGCAGCGCCAGACAGAAGAAAAAGCAAGCCGCTCTGAAGCCTACATGAAGTCAATACTGGAGAGCACCCCCGAGGCCCTCCTGTTGCTTAATACCGGCCATTACATCATTGCATTTAATCCCCGTGCCAAAATAATCCTGTCTAAATTCCTAAAAGTTTCTCCTGAAGAGGGTATGAACCTGATAGCGATACTACCGGATTTCCGCAAAGAAGATGCAAAGCAAAAACTGGATTATGCAAGCCATGGAAATTTCATTGAATACGAGGTGCAATACCCTGATGGCTCGTGGTTGCTGGTTTCTTTCAGCCCTGTAAAAAGTAAAGAAGGAAAGGTTGGCGAAATATGTGTTGGGCTGCGGGATATCAGCCTTCGCAAGAAAACCGAGTATGCGCTCCGCAAAAACGATCAGCAATACCGGTCATTGGTAGACTCCCTGTCCGAAGGGGTGATATTCCAGTCTTTTGATAAACGCATCATCACCTTCAACGACAGTGCAATTGAAATACTGGGTGTTGAAAAAGACGATCTGCAGCGGTATGGGTTTCCTTTACCAAATTGTATCGCAATCAACGAGAAGAAAGAAAAACTGGATATCAAAGAAATAATCAGGAACAGGGTTTTTGAAGGACAGGCTGTGCGGGGGCTGGTTGCGGGTATTGAGGTCAGTAACGGGCTAAAATGGCTATCCATCAATATTGAGCCGGTGAGAAATGAAGAAAGCCTGGCCTATGCCTATGTTATTACCTTCAACGACATCACTGCTACTTTCAAAAACCGCGAAGAGTTGAGTTTATTGTCTAAAGTGGTAAAGGAAACATCCAACATAGTGGTCATAACCGACGACAAGGAAAGAATAATATGGGCTAATGATGCCTTCACTAAAATCAGCGAATACACTTTGGAGGAGGCACGGAACAAAAAACCTGGTTGGCTGCTGAAAGGCCCCGAAAAGGACCAAAAAGAAGTTGACAAAATTAAAGCTGCCGTTAAAAATGAAATCCCTGTAAGAGGAAGTATATTAAACTATACCAAAACCGGAAATAAATACTGGTCGCAGTATAATATTCATCCTGTGCACGACGAAAATGGCAAACTGATAAAATTCTTTTCCATACAAACAGATATTACCGAATCAAAAAAACTTCAGGAAGAAATTAGCCGTCAAAAAGAATCAAGGCAAAAGGAGAAAATCCGTGCCACCATTAAAGGGCAGGAAAAAGAACGCAATGAAGTGGGACAGGAATTGCATGACAATATTCAGCAGATACTGGGTGCTGCCAAGTTACAGCTCGATTGTGCCAAAAGCATGGCACCTGATAATCTGGAATATATTCAAAACGGGATTGAAAATATTAACCTGTCCATTGAAGAGATAAGAAGATTCTCCAAGCGGCTGGTGGCGCCCCGCTTCCAGCACAGCAAGCTGGCAGATGAAATAGACAACCAGCTCGGCAACCTGGGATTAGCCGAAAGGGTTTTGCTGGATGCTGAAAAACTTGATGAAGGGGCCTTGTCCGATGGTATCAAGCTGGTATTATTCCGCATTATCCAGGAGCAGCTGACCAATATCGTCAAACATGCAAAAGCAAACTTCATAACTATCCGCCTGGAAAATGATGATACCTGCATTGCGCTTGAGATCAACGATGATGGTGTTGGCTTTGATCCTGTGAAAAAAAGAAACGGGATAGGGTTGAGCAATATCTACAACAGGGTGGAATTATCCGGCGGCACTGCTAAAATCCAGAGCGCCCCCGGCATGGGTTGCAAGCTTATGGTTACTGTCCCTTTGAAAAATGAAGAATCTGTCCAGTCCTGATCCAATATCCGCCCTTTTAAAGCTGCCATCCTGCACCAAAAAAACAGTCACTCACCGGTGACTGTTCTTTTATTTATAATCGCTGCTAAAAGATGAGTAAAATCAATGTGCCGACCGCCACACGAGGAATACATTCATAACCGTTTACAAACCGATGAGGGTCCAGAATGCATATTTATCCAGCTTCAAGGAGGTGGCCCGTTTCTTTTCATTGCCTGAATTAAAAAGCGAAAGGGAGATGATAATGATACCGACGATGACCAATATAAACAGGAAGGTGATATTGTGCACATCGTCCATCAATGTGTTCACCGTAGATGAAGGCACCGTAGACTCTACGATATATTTATTACCGATGGCGGCAAAAAGACCACCCACACAGAGGCCAAATCTTGAATCCTGGTTTTCGGATGAAATAAAGAATACAAAACAGGAAATAAGAAAGGCAACATAAGCGCCGGTAAGCAACTTGACCAGCATGAGCCAGGAGTTGTGGCGTTTAATAACAAATTCTGCCACTACTTTCGGATAACTGCTGTTGCCCGTAAGCTCCGGGTTGCCATAAGTGGTATTATAGGTTCGTTCAGCCGCAGTAATAGTAAATGATTTCATCCTCCATTCTTTTGAGTTGAAGGAGCAGTCAAGTTTTGAATTGGCGGTATCCGCCATATAAATCAACTGTGAAGTGTCGTACTTCGCATCTTCTAATTCTATGCGTAATACCTGCTGATCAAAGGGAAACTTGGAAACATCCCAGTGGTGCATGATCTGTGCCCTGCATTTTTGTGTAGCCCAGTTTATATCTCCCTTCTTCTCCACACTGAAATGGCTGAACTCAACCGACTTGCTGTTGGGGAGTTCAATGGCATCCTCTAACTGAAGACTGTCATTCTTATAGTTCATCCACATCCAGAAATCGGACATAAAACTCTTACCTGCCATATCGAAATCGTACAGGCAATTGACATAAAGACCAATTTTACAGGTATCCCTTTGCGCAGAACTGGCAAAAGTGGTGAATAGACATAAGGCTAAAAGCAGGGCCCGGTTTTTCATACTGGTGGATATTATACCGGTTGATGTGTGCTGGTACGGGTAGCCACATCGCCGGTTGATTTTCTACTATTGGTAATGGATGAACGGGGAACTGCTTAAAATAGTATGGCGCTAATAACAAGACCTGAGCGGGGCTAAAGGGATACACTTAGAAATACTGAAAAAAAAGCAGCACGCCGCCGCTGAGTCGTGAGTGCGGGTAGTGCGGCGCAGCAAGAGACCAGCAGCCGGAATTATAGGAAACTCAAAATTTGTAACATAATAACCCTTCAACGGTTTACCTGCCGTATAAGTTCATTTATTTTTTCAATGGAAATTTTTCCTTTATTCAGATAGCCTGGAATTTTGAGCAATCCCCGTACAGCACCCTGCATAAGTAGCAACAATAATACAACTATAAGGCCGTCAGCTGCAGAAATGCTTATGCCATGACCGCCCATGAGCCAAAGACATATGCCGATTATAGCGAATTGAAAGAGAAATACAGCGGATTGTATAAAGCTTTCCATCCATCCGTTTGCAAGATTGCTATGGTATAACTGTCCGGATTTTTCTTTAAACCGCTCAATGACCCGATCTTCTTGCTTTTCTTTCTTTAAAGACTCAAAACGGCTGAAATTTCCAGCTACGAATGCGAGCAACCTGCTTCGCTTATCCCTGCTTTGACGAATGGTTTTCTTTTGCCACCTGGAAAACATGACGACAACCGCTGCCACTGATATGAGCGAGCAGGTCAAAATCAGCGCAAGCTGCCAGTTGAGCTTAAATAACAGAAAAATTCCCATTGACACAAAGAGCATCTGCTTTATTCCCCCGATAATACCACGAATCAGATACTGCTGAACAGCCTTGAGGTCGTTACTGTATCGTAACAAGTATTTGCCAAATGATTTTTTATTAAATTCCTGAACGGATGATCTCATTTGAGAACTGAAGAGTTGATGACGGATATGCCTTACAAATAATTCGCCTTGTTTAAGGGATAAATATTTTTCATAAAACCCGGCAACAAATTTTATCAGCAGTAATAGTCCGAACGTAAGAAAAAAGGCATTCTTTGAATTAAGATGAAAGCCTAACCACATTAGCAGCTTCCCTTTACTACTGCCCGTCTGGAACTGGAGTATGAAAAAGTCTCCGATAATTACAGTTAACAGGAAGCTGGCTATACTGCTGATGAGTCCGAGCAAGACAACCAATATGAGGCCGCTTATGTTTTCAGAAAGATATTTTTTCAGAAATGAAGCTTCTGCAATCCTGTAAGCAGGTTGTTGCTCATTAATCTGTATGACATCATTGTGGGCGATATATTCGGTTCCGGGCAACATCATTTTATAAGGGCCAGCTGTTTTCTTGAAAAAAGTGTTCCTGCAATCTGGCTTGATGCGAGCTGGTCAATATCATAAACTGGTACAGTAGTATTTTCTTTTACTTCACGCATCAGTAATGGGCTGGCTGTGAAAAGACCGCTCAATGCAGATGGAAACAGGCCCCAGCTATGGAGTGTGCTAACACCATTGATTGCTGCGAGGCTGTCGCCTGCTGAAAAAATCACAGCTTCTATCGTCTGTTTAAATATGCTGCTGGTAAGGAGCATCTTTGTCTCCCTTTCATACAATCCATCGGCAATCTCCATGATTACATAATCCGGATTTTTAATAAGCACTTTCGATAAAACAGACTCGTAAAGGTTCAGCAATTCCTCTTCATCACACATATAGGTGGATGGAAAGCCGAAATCACCAAAATCGCTTACAATATCAGCTCCCAGATCGCTGGCCAGGTCGGCATCTTTGGTATACACGGTGCCGGTGAGTTTGATATAGGCGACCCTGTAGCCTGCTTTTTTTAACCCATGCACCAGGTATGCTGCTGATGTTGTTTTGCCGCTATCCATGGAAGATCCCAATGATAATATAACTTTTGTGGCAGCGGCAGCAGCCCCTGTGAATTTTACCTGTTCCTTTTCTTTTATTTTTTTTGTGTTAATGATATTACCATAATGGTCTTTTGCAAAACCCTTGAAGCGCAGTGTAGTGGGGCCAATATCTTTGAATTTACAGTGCATACTTGCCAGCACGCCTACGGTACCCCCTGCCCCCAATATATGTAACTCCTGGTTTATATTTTCAGGAAGGTAACCTTCAAATTGCTCTGTAGCATAGCGGGTGCCGAATGCCGCCATAATTTTATCGCCGGGGACTATAGCAGTATTTCTTTTGCTGTCGCCCTGAACATTGCGGTGCTTGCCAATCCGAAGTACTTCAAAGACTGCTACATCACCAGCTATAGGTGAATAATTTTCGGGAATAGCACTGTCTATTTTATGTGCATTTACATCTTTGCAGATATATGTTCTTTTTATTCTGTTTTCCATAACTTCTTTTTACTGGTAAGATGATATGATTGCTATTTTTTGGATTTATAAAGCCGGAGTTCACAGGCAAGCGTAAGGCCGACGACATTGAAATTATCAAAGGCCCTCACGACTTTACCATTGGTTGGTTTTACTATATTCATCCTCCTGTTTTCGGGAGTAAATAAATTGAATTCCTGCTGTGACATATAATATACAGAAATGGAAAACGAGCTGCTGATCTTTGAATTAAGATTGAGCATTAACCTGCCCCGGTGAAAGCCGTCAGCTGTTTGCTTTATAGTGGGCACCCCTGTTTTGCTATCGTAGTATTGAATGGGGTTTCCGCCAATATTATAGTATAATGAATAGGAAACGGAGGGAGAAAGGTTCAAAAAATCCAATCTTTTTCTCGGAGACAATCTCGTGCTGTATATAAACCGATAATGATACCTTGTTTCGCTTTTGGAGTGTACTTCTCCCTGTATGGAGTTTGACCAGTTTACTACTTTTGCCAGCCTTACTTTATATCCGAGTTTTAAGGATACCCGGCTTCCGCCATCGCTAAGCGAGTTGGAGCCGCCAAAAGTGTAACCTGCATTGATGTCTGCTTTTTTAGTTATATCGTAGTTCAGATGAACGGATGACTGATTAAAATCAGGGTTGAAACCAGTGGAGATATCAAAGGCCCTCATGTGGGAGAGCTTCATATCCAGTTTTTTGGTGAGAGAAAAATTAAGCTGAGCTGTGTTCCAGTTTTTCCATTCCTGCTGGCCATAAGAACAAACAGGGTGTATCAGCAAGCTCAGGTATAATATGGGGGCAAATACTTTTCTCATAACAAAAAATTATACAGTATTGTAACCACACATGGGATTGATGTAACCAGCTGCACATATTATTCATATTACCAAACGGGGTGATTCATTATCAGAAAAGAAGGCAGATAGCGCATGAGCAGGTAATTTCCTTTTGTGAGCAAATAAAAAATGGTTTAGTAACCTTTATACCCACCGGGTGTAACCTGACAAGGGTGGTTATTTAGTAATAAGTATTATTTTTTGAGTTATATCCCAGGTAGATTTACGAGCATCGTTTTTTTCCTAAGAAAAATTTGGCAGTTGTATTAAAAAATCCCGACCTTAATTCTGCCGATATTCTATCATCAAAAAGAAAAACCAATGGAAATGACTGCACAAACACTTCACGGCCGTGAAGTGAAACCCACAGCAGAGCGCATCAGACATCATTACATTTTTCTCAGGAGAAAAATATTTTCCCTGCTGGGCCGGATAAGGCTTTTTGGATTTAGCCCCGGAATGGAGGAATATGAAAAAAGGAAATTGAGCATCTTTAACCATCTCAATTTTTTGCAATTGCTTGTAGGCATACTTATGCCGGTTTCAGGCGCTTTAAATACCAATAAGATGCCGCCGGGAGCATGGTTGGTGCTTGGCCTTCCCGCCCTGATAAGTCTTTTTGTGTTATACCTGAATTACCGGAAAAAAAATGAGCTGGCCTGTATACTGTATTTTATCCTGTACCCTTTTGTAACCTGCTTTATTTATATGTATGGCATGAACCCGGGTACAACACTTTTTTTTATCCTATATGCTGTTTTGTGTATCTTTTTTTTAAAGGATACCGGGTATATGATTTTTTCGCTTTTCTTTTCCATGGTGAGTTATTTTTTGCTGGCGGTTGTTATCAAAAGATACCCTTACGAACTGCACAGCATGAGTTATGCCCTTTATATGATTAATCAAATCATTGCTATTATTTTTATTTTCTACGGGCTATTGCTGATAAAAAAGGAAAATACAGCTTACCAGTTTCATATTCTTTCAAAAAACATTTCGCTTCGTGAGAAAAACATGCGTATCATGGAGCAATCTGAAAGGATAAAGCGCCATACCTTTCGCCTTAAGCGGCAGGCAACTGAATTAAAGGAACTGAATGCGTTAAAGAACAAGATGTTCAGCATTATTTCACATGATCTGAAAGCTCCCATCTATGGATTGCGCAATATTTTCCGCAGTGTGCAGAGTAAGCAAATGACGGTAACCGAGCTTAAAAAGACAGTACCTGATATTCAAAACGACCTGAACTATGTTGTTGGACTGATGGATAACTTGCTGCAGTGGGCCAAAGCGCAAATGAAAACAAACACTGTATATCCTCAAAAAGTGGATATGCGGCAATCCATAAATGATGTGCTGCAATTACTTAACCTGCAGGCCAAGGATAAGCAGATTACAATAACAAATGACACACCCCCGGTAATATTCAGCTATGTGGACAGGGATATGATAAACCTGGTTATCCGTAACCTGGTATCAAATGCCATTAAGTTTACACCCGAGGGGGGCAAAATTGCTGTGGGTGTGTTTGAACATGCCTCATTTATTGAAGTATATGTAAGGGACAGTGGCGCCGGCATCAGCACCGAGGCAATGAATAAAATCAACAGCAGTAATTTTTATACAACAAAAGGAACAGCCAGCGAATCAGGGACCGGACTGGGGCTGATGCTATGCCGGGAATTTCTTTCACGAAATGGAAGCCACCTGCATATAGAAAGTGATCCGGGGTCGGGCAGCACATTTTCTTTTTCCTTGCAGAAAATTGCGTAATTATTTTTTGGCTTGTGATAATTACCGGAACTACAGGAAACCCAAAATTTGTTAGCTGGTCTTTCTGCCGGGCACAGGGCCAATACACAAGCACAAAGGCCGTTCAAAGTTTCAGGAAGATAATCAAGGACGAAAATAATTACTAGCGGGTAATGCTGATCTGCTTTAAACCTATCACCTGGTTTTTTGCATTGCGGACTTCCGCATAATAGTTTCCATTGCTGAGTTGATGGTCAATACTGACTGCGCTGTATCGCTGGCTGCCTGTAATGTATTTCCTATAAAAGACTTTCATTCCCGAAAGATCGTATAAGGCAACAGTAATTTCCTCATTCGGTTCATTGTAAAAACTTATACTGAAACTTCCTGTAGTTGGATTTGGATAAACATATAAGTTATTGCCGGGCTTTGCATACACATTAAAACCGGCTGAGATTACTGCACAGCCATTCGGATCAGTATAGGTAACAGTATATGTCCCTAGATTAGCCACCGTTATCCCTCCCAATGTATTATTCGCAGCACCCGGTATCAGTACGCCATCCTTATACCATGCAAATATTCCTCCCGGTGGAGACACTGTTGCAGTTAATACCATGATCTGTCCCGGCAATATCGGAGGCGGAATATTAGAACTGATGGTAACGGTTGGCGATGGGTTTACAGTATAAGTAAAAGTTGACGGAGTGCCGATGCAGGTTGCGGAATAACCAAATATCAATTCAAAGCCGCCATTGATAGCGCCGCCATTCCCTGAAATCTGATCTACCACCATTAGCACCCATTGCCCATTAGGACTTGTATTTGAGAAATTACTCAATGAAGGATTAGGTTGTGATAAAGCTCCCGGACCTGGTGCCGGGAATATATCTGGTTCAAGAGCGCCAGCCAGATTTGTACATCTGTAAGTTCCACTTGGGATTGGATTTACTGAGTTAGGAATTAAAAGAGCAGATAAGTCATCAATTGTGATTGTTGTATTGGACAGGCTATTCGCCCCTCCCACATCAGACATCAGGATTGTAGTCTGCCCTAGTGGTGATCTCAATGCAATATCCAGATCGCCGGCAGCAGTATGGTTCATATTATGTAATCTTACTGCCAGCAGCCTTGCAGATGTTGGCAAACCACTTACAACTATGTTAGAAGGATAAGGAGAAGCGACCACTGTACCGCTGACGGGAATAATGATGGAGGTTGAATTGATAAATGAAAATAGATTAGTATTGGTAAATACAGGTGTTACTGTAACAGTGCCGGAGATAGCCGCATTGCCGGTATTAGTTGCTGTAAATGACGGAATATTTCCTGCACCACTCGCAGCTAAACCAATTGCCGTATTGCTATTTGTCCAGTTATAAGCAATCGTTCCTCCTGTTGTAGGGCTGCTAAAGTTTACAGCAGCAGTAGATGCACCATTGCACAGCGTTTGATTGGGAACAGTATTTACCGTTGCAGTCGGGTTGACAATTACTGTTGCTGTGATGGATGTTCCCGAACAT
>CAYHPA010000071.1:0-14733 GCA_964358155.1 uncultured Chitinophaga sp. | reverse complement strand
ATTACAGGACGATGAACGGAGCGTCGCAAGGGAAGTCCAATAGTTATACTTCAGCCGGCTCCATCATTTTCTTTTTCATCTTCTCAAACCTGCTCACACTATTTATCAATTCCGCCACCACACCTGTCCATCCCGTCTGATGAGATGCACCCACACCTCTTGCAGTATCTCCATGAAAATATTCATAGAATAAAATCAGCTCTTTAAAATGTTCATCATGGCTATACACAGCATGGTCTGCATGGCAGGGCCGGTTGCCATCCGCATCTTTTCTGAAAATGGAAATGAGCCGACTCGCCAAATCATTGCTTACTTCCTTCAGACAAACTTTATTGCCCGAACCAGTGGGCAATTCCACCATGCAATTGTTGTCATAATATTCACCCAATGTCTGCAAAGCCTGCACCAGTAAGAAATTCATGGGCATCCACACGGGGCCCCGCCAATTACTGTTGCCGCCAAACAATGCAGATGTTCCTTCAGCCGGTTGATAATCCAATCCAAAACTTTGCCCGTTTATATTTACATTATAACCATGTTCGTGAATTTTTGAAATGGAACGGATGCCGCCAGGAGATAAAAACTCTTCTTCGTCCAGCAGGGCCTTCATCAGCTTTTCCAGCCTTGCCTGCGGCACCAGCGATAATAAAATATCATCATGCTCTTTCAGTTCTTCAATAACCAGGTACTGACCATTGTCTTCGCGGTATTTCTGAAACCATTTTAATCTTTTGTGGAAGTCGGGCAGTTTTTCCAGCATCTCTTTTTTAAGTACCAATGTTGCAAACAAGGTAGAAAGACCAACCAGTGATCGAACTTTCAGAGGAATATATCTTCCATCGGGCATGGAAAGTACATCGTAGAAAAATCCTTCTTCATCATCCCAGCTTCCGGTCCAGTTCTCACCGATACGGTTGAGTGATTCAGCGATATAAACAAAGTGCTCAAAGAATTTTGTTGTCACATCTTCATAAGCGGGGTTATGCTGTGCAATCTCCAGTGCCATCTCCAGCATATTCAAACAATACATCGCCATCCAGCTGGTGCCATCGGCTTGTTCCAGCACACCACCACCGGGAATGGTATTGCTTCTGTCAAACACACCGATATTATCAAGACCAAGGAAGCCGCCTTCAAAAACATTATTTCCTTTGCTGTCCTTCCTGTTCACCCACCATGTGAAGTTGATGAGCAGCTTCTGAAACACTCTTTCTAAAAATTCAATATCTCCTTTTCCGGTTCTTGCTTTATCATTTTTATACACTTGCAAACAACTCCATGCATGCACCGGAGGGTTTACATCACCAAAACTCCATTCGTATGCAGGCAACTGTCCGTTGGGATGCATATACCATTCACGCAAAAACAAAATCAACTGGCTTTTTGCAAATGCTGCATCCACCATTGATAAAGGCACACAATGAAAAGCGAGGTCCCATGCCGCATACCAGGGATACTCCCATTTATCGGGCATGGAAATAATATCTTCATTGTTCAGCGTATGCCATTGATGGTTGCGGCCGGTCTTGCGTTGTGCTGGCGGTGCGGGTTGTCCTTTATCACCATTCAGCCATTTGGGCATATCAATATTAAAATACTGTTTGCTCCAGAGCATACCGGCGAAAGCCTGGCGCTGGATATTGCGCAGATCTTTATCCTTTGCTTCAGTGATGTCATTATAAAATTCGTCAGCTTCTTTTATTCTTTTATCAAACATTTTTTCAAAATCACCGGCAAACGGATTTTCTGAAATTTCTTTTTTACTCAACCTTAGTTTAATCGTTACTGATTCCTGCGCCGGAATATTGAACTCATACAAAGGAGCAAACTTGGTTCCTTCATTTTTATTTTCTATGAATTCAAAATCATTATTGATAACAGCACGATGGAAAGCATCTTTTACAAACGGAGATTGGTTTGGATGACCATAGAGCCGTTCAGTATTGGTTTCATTTTCGGTGAACAAGGTCCGCACCGGCCTGTCAAAATAAAAATGATACTCGCCGGATTCATAATGAATGGCTTTTACTTCGCCATAACCATTCGGAACTTTTTTTAAATACATCAACGGTTTTTCTTCTGCCAAACCAAAACTCCACAAATTGCGAAACCACAAAGTAGGTAATGCTGCCACATAGGCTTTTTCATTTCCACGGTTATGAATGGTAACACGAATCAGTAAATCTTCGGTATCAGTTTTGGCATACTCAGTAAATACATCAAAGTATTTGTTATCATTAAAAATTCCTGTATCCAGCAGCTCATATTCTTTTTCAAACTTATTGCGGTTACGGTTGGTATTTACCAAATCCGCATAAGGATATTCCTGCTGCGGATACTTATACAAATGCTTCATGTAAGAATGCGAAGGCGTATTATCTAAATAATAATATAACTCCTTTACATCTTCGCCATGATTGCCTTCGCTGCCAGTCAATCCAAACATTCTTTCTTTCAGTACCGGGTCTTTGCCATTCCACAGTGTCACAGCAAAACAAATCCGCTGCATCTCATCGCTGATGCCGGCAATGCCATCTTCGCCCCAGCGGTACACTTTGCTTCTCGCATGGTCATGCGGGAAATAATCCCATGCATTACCATACTCGCTATAATCTTCTCGCACAGTGCCCCATTGGCGTTCGCTGAGGTAAGGGCCCCATTTTTCCCATTTGGGGTCTGCTAATCGTTTTTGTTCAGCATTCATGATTTTATTTTTTACTTGTCCTCCGAAGCCTTGGCGTAGGAGGATGTAGTCATCTGCATTACTACTATCATCACCTGTTGCGTCGCACACTTCATCGTTCGGTAATTCTACTCATCAAAATATATCGCCCCTACGGGGCTCTCTTATCATTTATATTTTCCATACCCCGGGTTGAAACCCGGGGCTACTGATATTGCGCCCCTACGGGGCGCCCACTCACCATTCACCATTCACTACTCACTAGTCACCACTCACCACCTTATCCATTATCCTCAAACCCCGGGTACAATGTCATACCTCCATCTACAAACAATGTTGTGCCATTCACATAATCAGCATCGTCGCTGGCAAGCCATACTGCAGCCTTGCCGATATCTTCTACCTGACCCACTCTTTTTTGAGGTATCAGTTTTAATAACTCCTGTAAATGAGCCTGTGTGTCCCATGCGTCATGATTAATGGGGGTTGCAATAGCTCCTGGTGCAATGGAATTGATCCGGATTTTTTTAGGCGCAAACTCCTGTGCAATGGTTTTCATCATCAGCATCACACCACCTTTACTGGCTGCGTAGTTGGCATGTCCCGCCCAGGGAATTACTTCATGTACACTGCTCATACAGATAATTTTTCCGGCAGATTTTGATTTCCCATTCACCCCTCTTCTTAAAAATTCTTTAATGGCTTCTCTCGCACAAAGAAACTGGCCGGTGAGATTTACTGCCAGCACAAAATTCCACTGCTCAAGTGTCATTTCTGTAAATGGGGCATCTTTCTGCAGGCCTGCATTGTTGACCAGGATGTCAACAGTTCCAAATTGTTTTATCACATCAGCAAACATTTGTTTCACTTCATCTTCCCTGCTTACATCGCATTTATATGCCATGGCAGCGCCGCCTGCTGAGTTAATTTCCGTCACTACTTTGTCTGCCATGTTTTTGCCCTGTGGTACGGGATAGTTCACAATTACGGTTGCCCCGGCACTTGCCAGTTCTTTTGCGCACCCGGCCCCGATGCCGCTGCTGGCACCGGTAACGATTGCAATTTGCCCTTTCAGTTTTTTTTCCATGTGTTTTTTTTAGTATAGAATAAATGCGGGCAATTTTTGCCCGGTACTTTTTTTTGTGTTGTTTATATTGTTTTTTATCAGTGATATCTCAAAATTGGTCAGGATATTGCTGTAATTCTGAAACGCTTCTCTGGCACAGGAAAAGGGGTTTTGATATTTACTTTTCTCACTCTCTGTGCATTGTTCTGTCATATAATAAAAATGATCCGCTGTCTGTAGCCTGCCCCATATATCAATTGTCTTATTGCAATTACAGTTGATAACCATTTTTTCTATGGCATAAATTTTTTTCAGCGTATTATTCTGCATTGCATTTTCGCACCAGACACAATTTGAGTTTGATTGGTCTTCCCATGAAATAGTTTTGCTGACATCATAAATATCCCTGGGATAATACTCCTGCAGGATATCCGATGAAGTGGAAAATTGGAAATTTTTATTTGCCAGAACTGCTTCAGGTAACAGGTCCAGGAAATCAAAAATCCCGCTTCCCTGATTTTTATGTACACCAAAAGTTTCATAATCCATGAAGAGATTAATTACGTCTGTATTTTCCGGATATGCATGAAGCCAACCTGCAAATTTTTTGGCCGTTAAAGGATGTTCTGACCAGTTGGGATCATCAAACCGAAAGGCAATATCATCACTGAGTATATTGTTACGCAGCAATAATCCGAAGTCGCCATTGTCTGGCGCTGCATATAATTGGGTTACAGGCCGGCCTTTTAAAATCCTTTCTACGCCTTCACAAAGAATTCCTTTATACCCCATGTCGGATATAAACCTGGCCAGGTCATTGTTATAAACGAGTTCTGTATTTCTGAAAACAGCAGGTTCAATATTGAAAATTTCTTTCACTGCCGCTGAATGTTTTTCAACCTGGCGCTGAAATTCTTTTTTGGAGTGAAGAAAGCTCAATTAATGATAAAAGGTTTCTGCCAGGATCTCCACACAACCGGTTGCAACTAATCTTTTAAATGAGTCAATCACATCGGGCCTGTATTTTGTAAATAACGCTAATGCAGTTCCGCTGATGGAAAAACTGAAACGAAATTTTCCTTTCTGTTTTTTGACAGCATTGTACAATATTTCATTGGCAGGTATATAACATTTATCGGCTGCTATATTGACTGCAATCTTATCCGCCTCCGCATCTTCATAGCAATGAATGAGGTCAATATCCTTAAACTGGTATTTCTTCAGCCGGTAGGGCTGATGAACTTTAAAATATAAACAGATTGAAGTCATTTGAACTATTCTTACACTTCCCGGTAATGGTAACGTCTCCCTTTTCAAGAACGGTTGTCCCGTACGTTATTATCCCGGAAACTTGAGACAGGCAATTTTTTTTTAATAGTGCAAAGCTATTTCCATCAGTATCCGGTCATTGTCGTTTCGTTTACACAAGAGAGAAATTATATCATTAATTCCAGGCAACGGGGTTGTTCAGTTCAATATGTTTGCGGTTGTAGCAAAGAAGCCCTGAAGTTCTCAGCTCATTCAACAGCATGTTCACACTCTGTCTGGAAGTAGCGATGAATCCGGCAATGTCACTATGTGTCAGATAATTGTTGAGAATGATCTTATCACCTGACTTGTTTCCGTCTGTGCGGGCCCAGTTTTTTATAAAACGGATGAGCCTGTCCCTGGTGTCAAGAAATACCAGGTCTGCATGGCGGTGTTCAAGCTTTTGCAGTTTGTTGTTAACCTTCTTTGCATAGTTCAATGCCACCATTGGATTGTCTTCCAGTATCTTTTTGAAATCACCTGCATGAAATGTACAGATAATGGTATTGGCAGTAAGGGCTTCTGCTGATTCATAGTTGTTGAGTTGCCCTTCAAGCCCCAGGTCGCCGAAGATATCCGGCTCTGTTAATATATCTTTTATCAGGTCATTATTGGGATCGCTGTTATCAGTGATCTTTACTTTTCCCTTTATCAGGAAATGTATCCTGGTGTAGCCGCCTTCTCCATAACCGATCTGCTCGCCCCGGTAAACAGTTCTGATTTTTGCAATAGCAATGGCTTCAGCCAGTTTTTGCTCTGACAGTAACGCCAGCATCGGATGATTTTTCAGGTAGAAGTATTTCATTTCTTGTGACATAGTTGTAGTTTTTAGAAGTTTATTAATTAGTTTTAGTTTAACCTGTTTGATAATGCATTCTCTATTTTTCCGATCATCACATATTTTGATACAAGACCGGTTATATGATCAACCACTTTGCCGTTTTTAAAGAATAGAATCGTTGGAAGTTCCATTATGCCATATTCGTCATCCAGACCTGTTACCTTTTCTACATCTACTGTAAAAAAATTTACCTGCCCTTTATACGAACTTGCCAGTTCTTCATAGACAGGAGATATGATCTGACAGGCACCGCTCCATTCCAGCATGAATTGCACAAGGGATAAATCCTGGCTGCCAATTACTTCTTTCCTGAATTCTTTTTTGGAGATCATACGATTCATTTTTTTTATTGTTTTTACTCCGGAGCCATATAGCCAACAGGCGTGCCAGTTTTTTTTGCCGTTTAAAAATTCCTCTGAAACCCTTTGTGGTAAAGGGATTGATTTTTTTCAGCAGCTTAAAAAAAACAATAAACGAGTATTTCTTTTCCCAACATATTGGGACTTCCCTGAAATATTGGGAATGATCTTTTGGGATAAAAAATGATTGATATGTTAAACAAAATGAAAGTTGTTTTCTTGTCAATTATCTGACAAGCTGCGGCATTTGCAGAATATAGATTTGCGGTTGTAAAAAATCATTGCTCAACTTATAAAGCAACTATGACTATTAACTGGGGCATTACCGGGATATGGATTGTAAAAATCATCGCAGCATTAATTATGCTGCAGACTTTGTATTTCAAATTTTCTGGTGCTGAGGAATCAGTTTATATTTTTTCCAGACTTGGAATGGAACCCTGGGGCAGAGTTGGTACCGGTATTCTGGAATTGATCGCATCCATACTTATTCTTTATCCCCGCACTACTGTTATTGGCGCAACACTAGGTGCCGGATTAATGAGTGGTGCAATATTCTTTCACCTGACCAAATTGGGAATAGCAGTTCAGGGAGACGGCGGACAACTTTTTATTTATGCTTCACTGGTATTGTTGTCCTGTTCTCTCCTGTTATTTATTAACAGAAAAGAAATTTTTGATTTCGTCAATCATTATTTAGTAAAGAGATGAAAAAAATAGTTTACATACTGGGTGCAATAGTATCATTAACAGCATGCAGGAAACAGGATGCAACACCAACCACTCCGGGTATGGGTATGGTGGATACTGCTGCGGTACTGAAATACTCTGGTTCTTTTGTCAATGGCCCTTATGGATCTGTGTCCGGGGGTGCCGATGTGTATTTACAAAACGGACAGTATGTTTTAAAACTTCAGGGAGTAACTATTTCTAACGGGCCAGACCTCCATGTTTACCTGTCAAAAGAAATGCAGCCTGTAAATTTTATTGATCTCGGAAGGTTACAATCAACCAACGGTAACCAGGTTTATACTATTACCGGTTCCCCGGATTTCACTCAATATAAATATGCATTGATTCATTGCCAGCGGTTCAATCACCTTTTTGGCAGCGCCCTGCTTCAATAATCAGTTAAAACAACTTTTATGATGCTCAAACAGCCCGTTCAACATGTATTTATCCAACTCAATCATGCATTGGATCAGTTAACAGACGAGGAATATGGTCAACCAAGTAAAATATTATTCAATGCTACCATCGGCCAGCATGTGCGGCATATTATTGAATTGTTCCAATGCCTTGAAAATGGATATGGAGAGGCTGTGGTTAACTATGAAAAAAGAAAACGGGATTACCGCATTGAATCCGACCGGCATTTTGCTGCTTCATTACTGCGAAAGATTTACCGTAACATGGATAAGCCCAATAAATTCATTTCACTGGAGGCTGAAGATTATAATGAAAGTGTGGAAACAGTTGTAATTCCCAGCAATTATTACAGGGAAATAGCTTATAACCTGGAACATACTATTCATCATATGGCATTGATCCGGGTAGGTGTTAATGAAGTTTCATCTGTTGTCTTACCCGATGAGTTTGGCGTAGCCTATTCAACCATAAAATTCCGTCAGCAATGTGCACAGTAACATTTATTCCCGGTAAGGACAAAGTGTTTATCACCTCCAACAGGGATGAAAAACTTAGCCGCAAACAGGCCCTGGTACCTGCTTTATATATGTATAAAGGGTGGAAAATGATTTTCCCAAAAGATGCTGAAGCCAACGGAACCTGGATCGCTTTAAAGGAAAATGGCGATGCTGCAGTATTATTGAATGGTGCATTCATCAAACATCATTCATTGCCGCCTTACCGGGAAAGCAGGGGAGTGATCTTCCTCGATATCCTTGCATCAAAGTATCCTTCCTATTCCTTTTCCAAAATGGACTTATCAGGCATCGAACCTTTTACTGTCATTCTTTACGAAAGAGGGAGCCTTTACCAGTTCAGGTGGGATGGAACAGAAAAATTTTGCAAGCAAATGCCAGCTGGCCGTCCCCATATATGGTCATCCGCTACTTTGTATGACGGATTGGTGATTAAAAAACGGGAGCAATGGTTTGCCGCATTTCTCAACCGGAATAGCTTTCCTACTCAGCAGGACATACTGAATTTTCACCGCTTCACCGGTGATGGGGACAGCAACAATGATCTGTTGATGAGCCGGGAAGGAGTCTATTCAACCGTCAGCATTACCAGCATTCTGCTTACTGATGGCAGGGGAAATATGAAATATATGGATTTGAAAAATAGCCGGCAGGCAGAAAGAAATATAGAATTAACCGGCGTAACAAGAGTTTTATGATAAAAAGAATTTTATATCGCCCTTTTTTTATAAAGCTTTTTCACTGGGAATACTGGCCCTTTCATGTGGTATATGCACCTGTTTATTTTTACTGGTTCTGGCTTTGCCTGAAAGCAAGATCATTTTTCTTTTTTAATACATCCAACCCATCAATTATTAATGGCGGATTCCTGATGGAATCCAAGAAAGCTATTTATGATATTATCCCCGAAGCTTATTACCCCGCTACTTTATTTTTCAAGGCAGGAACAGCAACGGAAGAAGTTATTGACCGGATTCAGCAGCGGCAGTTAAAATTTCCTTTGGTGGGTAAGCCTGATATCGGGATGCAGGGGCTTTCAGTAAAAAAACTGGAAACCGAAAACGAGGTCATTGAATATGCGCTGGGCTCTAAGGTTGATTTTTTGGTCCAGGAATTTGTTCCGTTTAAGAACGAAGCAGGTATATTTTATTATCGCTATCCAAACGAAAAGAATGGCCGTATTTCAGGAATTGTAAGTAAAGAATTTTTAAGCGTTATCGGCGATGGTATTTCACCAATTATTGATTTGCTGAAACAAGATAAGAGATATGTATTGCAATTACCGGTTTTAGGCAAAACCTACGGAAACAGATTGCAGGAAGTGCTGAAAAACGGGGAAGAATTGATATTAGTGCCTTATGGAAATCATGTAAGGGGCGCAAAATTTATTGACGCAAGCCATCTCATTGATGAAAGATTAACGCAAGCTATTGATGCGGTTTGCCGGAAAGTGAAGGGGTTTTATTACGGACGCCTGGATATTCGCTACAATACATGGGAAGAACTGCGGGAGGGAAAAAATTTTTCTATCATTGAACTGAATGGCGCTGGTAGCGAACCGACCCATATCTATGACCCGGGGCATTCCATTTTTTTTGCCTGGAAGGAAATCATCAGGCACCTGAACATACTCTGGAGGATAAGCTATATGAATCACAAGCGGCTGAGAAAACCATACATGAAAATTAAAGCAGGACTACAGATGCTTCGGGATAACAAGCAATATGTAAAACTTATTAATGGTCATGAGCAACAAAGGGCATAAAATTTATGAAGCAGTATTCAATCATATTTTTTTGGGGAATGATCATCAGTTTTCTGGGCACATTGCCTCCGGGGGCACTTAATATTACCGCTACTCAGATTGCTGCACAGAAGGGTCAGGAAGCTGCTTTGGTATTTGCTGCAGCATCCATGCTTGCAGAAATAATTATTGTCAGATTAGCCCTGACAGGAGTAAAGCAAATCATTGCAAAACGACGACTGTTCCAGATCTTAGAAATTATCACGGCAGCACTGTTGCTTGCGATGACGATTGGATGTTTTATTGCGGCAGCTAAAATGGGAGGAATTGCCAATATTCTTCCGGATTATCATTTGCCTCCATTTGCCACAGGGTTATTCATGACTTTTATCAATCCATTACATATTCCTTTCTGGCTGGGATGGACCTCCGTTTTAATGAATAAAGGAATTATGTCGCCGGCACCGGTTCAATATAACTGGTATATCGCCGGAATAGGGTTGGGAACTTTTTTGGGCTTTCTTGCATTTGTCTTTGCCGGACAAGTTTTGTTGAGCGAATTTGAGAACAATCAGTTTGTCATTTGCTTAATTGTAGGGTTTATTTTAATGATAGTGGCTGCATTATATATAAAGAGAATGGTTCAATCACCGGTTTCAGTCCGGTATGCTAAAATAAAGGGCCAGCATAATAATAAACAATGATAGCCTGTTTTTTGAAGCGAACCAGTCTGTAAATCATGATTCCCGTTTGATTCCCATTTTTTTCATTCTTGCTTCAAGAGTGGTTGGGTTTAATCCGAGAATTTTAGCAGCACCTTTTTCCCCGCTTACTTTCCAGTTTGTTTTTTTCAGTACTTCAATAATATGTTCTTTTTCCACATCCTGCAGTTTGATGGCAGAAGCTGTTGAAGTATTTGAGGGCTGATCTTTTTGAGCAGGCACCCATTCGCCATATTCCAATGTTTCATTTCTGCTCAGTATCATTGCCCGTTCAATAATATTTTCGAGTTCGCGGATATTTCCCGGCCAGTTATAGTTCATCAATGCCTCCATTACCTTAGGCTGAATCTCGGTAATCTTTTTCCCAATCTTGCCTTCATGTTTCTGACAAAAATGGTTTACCAACAATGGTATATCTTCTTTTCTTTCTCTTAATGGAGGGCAAATAATAGGAAACACATTGAGCCGGTAATAGAGGTCCTCCCGGAATTCTTTTCTCTCGATCGCTTGTTGTAAATTTCTATTGGTAGCAGCAATCACTCTCACATTTACCTTCATTGTTTTCGGGTTACCCAGTCGTTCAAATTCTCCTTCCTGCAATACACGCAGAAGTTTTGCCTGCAACTCTACCGGCAACTCCCCGATTTCATCTAAAAAGACGGTTCCGTTATCAGCCAGCTCAAAACGGCCAATCTTTTTATCCATGGCACCTGTAAAAGCACCTTTCTCATGGCCAAATAATTCGCTTTCTATAAGATTGGACGGTAAGGTGGCGCAATTCACTTTTACCAACGGCCTTTTGCTCCGGTTGCTGATATTATGAACGGCCCTTGCAATCAATTCCTTTCCGGTTCCCGATTCACCCAATGTCAATACCGTGGCATCAGTGGAGGCAACCTGTTCAATTTGCTGCAATATTTTTTGAAAACTTTTATTCTTACTGATGATTTCTTCAAAATTGTAATTCAATTTTATTTCATCCTGCAGGTATTGGTTCTGGGCTTTTAGTCTTGCCTGCTCCTGTTCCATCAGCACCTTTTCTGTAATATCAATAAACATGGTACGGGTAAATTGTCCGCCAGGATCAGGTTTTGACCACCACTGAATAAAAAGAGGCTTTCCGTTGTCTTTACGGCGCAACTCAAGCACCACCCCACTTGTATCAATTCCACGGCCAATGGATTCAAATGCTTCTTTCAACCGGCGTTGGGCATCGGGAGTACCGGGTATAAAGGAAGAGCCATAAGTTCCCTCAACCTGCTCGGCCGTTATTCCGAGGGTTCGTAATGCTGCACGATTGGCTTTGATAAATTTTGAATCCAGCCCTTCATGCACATAAGCTATGGGTGCTTCATCAAACAGGTCCCGGTATCTTTCTTCACTTTCCTTCAGCAACCGTTCCAGTTCCTGGTTGGCAACCCTTAGTTTTTCTTCCACTTTCATCCTTTCTATCTCAGCGCCGGCCCTTGCAGCAAATATGCGGAGTATGTCTGTCTGATTCTCCTGATTGGTAATCATTTCGGGGTCAAGTGCAAGGATATGACCAATGATTTCGCCGTTTTTTGAATTGTAAATGGGTACGCCTACAGCAGATTCAATACCATTTTCCTTTGGAAAGCTTTTCTGAACTCCTTTACCCTGGAAAAAATCTTTCCCTTTAATAATGATTTCGCAGGGAGCGCCAGCTGTATCATATTCAATATTATCCAGTTTTTTTTCTCCATCCACATAGCAAAGGGTCCGGAGTCTCGTTTTTTCCTCATTGGCGCATTCTGTAATTACACAATACCTCATGGCCAGTTGGGTAGTAATACTTCGTGCCATTTCCATCAGCATGTCCTGACCGGTGAGGCCAGAAGCGGCTTCTGAAACAGCATGGAGCAAATTTTGGTCACCCGTATGTGAGACTTTTCGGTGCATTGTCCAGATTTGCTGATGCCAGATATTATCTCTATAAAGTTAAACAATCAGGAATGCTTGCCAATATATTCAGGGTTGTTTTGACAGAAACTATGAAATGGCAAAATGAAAATGGCCTCAAAACCTGAGACCATTTTGGTAGCCCGTACGGGATTCGAACCCGTATCACCACCGTGAAAGGGTGGTGTCCTAGCCCTTAGACGAACGGGCCGTTCTTAGCTTTAAGAACAGGGCGGCAAAGATAGCCCTGCGGCAGTTTTTAGCCAAATGTTTTTGCTCTTGTTTTCCCCAAAAAGATCGGACTGCTTCGGCCAATTTAGTCAAATCTGATACATACGGACAACCACCATTTACTTAACTTTGCCCTCTTTTATCAGCCGAAGCTTTTGCTCAGGCTGAAATTTTTCATTCAAAACTCTTCAATTTATCATGAGTACAGTTAAAGTCGCTATCAACGGTTTTGGACGAATTGGCCGCCTTGTTTACCGCCAGATATATAAAATGAAAGACATTGATGTGGTGGCTATCAATGACCTTACCAGTCCCAAAGTGTTGGCCCATCTTTTAAAATACGACAGCGCCCAGGGCCGTTTCGATGCAGATGTGAAAGCCAGGGAAGACTCCATAACCGTAAATGGTGATTCAGTAAAAGTATATGCACAGAAAGATCCGGCACAAATCCCATGGAAGAATCATGATGTGGATGTGGTATTGGAATGCACCGGATTCTTTACCGATAAAGATAAAGCCACAGCTCATATAACTGCCGGGGCCAAAAGGGTTGTTATTTCTGCACCTGCAACAGGTGATCTGAAAACAGTAGTGTTTAATGTGAACCATAGTATCCTGGATGGCAGCGAAACAATCATTTCCTGCGCATCCTGCACTACCAATTGTCTTGCACCCATGGCAAAAGTGCTGAATGATAAATATGGCATCATCACAGGTATCATGACAACCATCCATGCTTATACCAACGACCAGAATACATTAGATGCGCCACATCCTAAAGGTGACCTTCGCCGTGCAAGAGCCGCTGCTGCCAATATCGTTCCTAACAGCACCGGCGCAGCCAAGGCTATCGGTCTTGTATTACCCGAATTGAAAGGCAAACTGGACGGCAGTGCACAGCGGGTGCCTACCATTACAGGTTCATTAACCGAATTAACAACCATATTAGGTAAAACAGTTACGGCTGATGAGATTAACGCAGCTATGAAAGAAGCCAGCAATGAAAGCTTTGGCTACACCGAGGATGAGATCGTTAGCAGCGATATCATCGGTATCCATTACGGATCTTTATTTGATGCTACGCAAACCAAAGTGATGACAGCAGGCGACAGGCAACTGGTAAAAACTGTAAGTTGGTATGATAATGAGATGAGTTATGTGAGCCAGCTGGTAAGGACCGTGCATTATTTTGCCAAGCTGATCAGCTGATAATAAAAGTTTACAATAGAAATGCCCTACGATGGTGGGGCATTTTTGTT
This sequence comes from uncultured Chitinophaga sp., assembly GCA_964358155.1. Classification (GTDB taxonomy): domain Bacteria; phylum Bacteroidota; class Bacteroidia; order Chitinophagales; family Chitinophagaceae; genus JJ008. The sequence goes on along the minus strand of CAYHPA010000071.1, from coordinate 936 downwards.
TTATTACATTTGAACTTCTTAAACAGCCGTTATGCCAAAATTCTCTGACTATAATTTTAAAGGACAGAAAGCTCTTATCAGGGTTGACTTCAATGTGCCGTTGAATGATCAATTTGAGATTACAGATGATACCAGGATGAAGGCTGCTGTTCCCACGATAAAAAAAATATTGGGCGGTGGTGGCATGGTGATACTGATGAGTCATCTCGGAAGACCTAAAGACGGGCCCACTGAAAAATATTCATTAAAACATATAATAAAACATCTCGGCAAATTGCTCGAAGGCACTCCTGTTCTTTTTGCCAATGATTGTATCGGGGAGCAGGCAGGTCTTACAGCAAGTATGATGCGCCCGGGTGAAGTATTGTTGCTGGAAAACCTTCGCTTTTACAAAGAGGAAGAAAGGGGCGATGAGAAATTTGCCGAAAAACTTTCAAAGCTTGGCGATGTATGGGTGAATGATGCATTTGGCACTGCCCACCGGGCACATGCATCCACAGCAGTTATCGCCAAATATTTTTCGCAGGAAAAAAGAATGTTCGGCCTGCTGATGGAAGGAGAAGTGGCAAGCGCCGAAAAAGTATTACACAAGTCAGAAAAACCTTTCGTAGCAATTATTGGCGGGGCTAAAGTGAGCGATAAGATCCTCATCATTGAAAATTTACTGGAAAGGGCAACTGATATTATTATCGGTGGTGGAATGGCTTATACATTTATGAAGGCCGGTGGAGGGAAGATAGGAAATTCACTCTGTGAAACTGATCGGATAGACACAGCTCTGGAGATTCTTAAAAAGGCTGAGCAGAAAGGCGTTTGCATTCATTTGCCTTCTGATTCAGTTATAGCCGACAAATTTGCTGCTGATGCACAAACTTCAGTTGCACCAAGTAATAATATTCCTGATGGGTGGATGGGACTGGATATTGGTGCCAATGC
>CAYHPA010000070.1:0-14770 GCA_964358155.1 uncultured Chitinophaga sp. | reverse complement strand
AAAAAGGCGATGGGTTTGCCTTGACCGATTAATGATTTTGCTTTTTCAAGAGTAGCAACCACATCATTCATATCATTGCCTTTCATTTCAAGGGTAGTCCAGCCAAAAGCATCAAATTTTTGCCGGATATTTCCCAGCCCCATCACTTTATCTGTAGGGCCGTCTATCTGCTGACCGTTCCAGTCAATCGTTGATATAAGATTGTCTACCTTATGATGGGCAGCAAACATTACGGCTTCCCATACCTGTCCTTCGTCCAGTTCACCGTCTCCATGCAGCGAGTAAACAATATTGCTTTCACCATTCAGTTTCTTGGTTAATGCAGCGCCGATGGCCACACTCATACCTTGTCCTAATGAGCCGGAAGCAATGCGGACCCCGGGTAAATGCTCGTGGGTGGCAGGATGCCCCTGCAATCTTGAGTTTATCTTGCGAAAAGTAGCCAGTTCTTTTATATCAAAATAACCTGAACGGGCAAGTGTAGCGTAAAATACAGGTGAAATATGGCCATTGGAGAGGACAAATACGTCTTCATTCACAGCGTCCATATTAAAGGACGGATTGTGCTTCATTACTTTGAAATACAGGGCTGTAAAAAAATCGGCACAGCCCAAAGAACCGCCGGGGTGGCCACTGCTTGCGCCATGCACCATTCTTACAATGTCCCTTCTTATCTGTGAAGCAATTGCGGTAAGTTCTGCCATAAAATTAGAATCTAATTAAACTTTTATTATCTTGTCGGCTCAAAGCTCAGTTGTGCTGCAAAAGTGCAATCTTTTTAGATACAAAATCCAACTGGTTAAAATCGTCTGAGTAAATTCAACTTGTCCTCTGGTTTAGGTTTGTTTGCCCGCCTTTGCGGTGCAGAAACATAAACTTAACCGAAAGACACCAGACCTTGGAGTATTTTTGTATCATGATTTAAAATTGACTGAATGCTTGATATTTTACTGACTGCTTCTGTTTCCTTCATAATTACCTTTCTGGCTATCCCGGTAGTGCTGCAGGTGGCAGAGCAAAAAAAGTTGTATGATATTCCTGATGAAAGGAAGTTGCACACCCGGCAGGTAGCTTCACTTGGAGGTGTGGGTATTTTTGCGGGTTTTATCCTGGCTTCCCTGCTTTCCATCCAAAGCGAAGCCAGCGCCGAGCTTCAGAGTTTTTTTTCCTTTTTTGCGGCAGCAGTGATTATTTTTTTCCTGGGCCTTAAAGATGACCTGATGATAATGTCTGCCACTAAAAAATTCATTGGTCAGATCATTGCCGCTTCTATTCTTATACACCTGGGTGGCATACGTATTGACAGTATGCACGGCTTGTTTGGATTTGAGAAAGTGTCTGAAGGGGTTAGCCTTGCTTTATCTTATCTTACCATTATTGTAGTTATCAATTCTTTTAATTTAATTGATGGGGTGGATGGACTTGCCTCCAGCCTGGGTATCCTGACAATGTCGGCATTCGGTGTCTATTTCTTTGCCATTAATGAGCAGGCATATGCTCTGCTGGCCTTTTCCATGGCGGGAAGCCTGATAGCTTTTATGATCTTTAATCATCATCCTGCCAAAATATTTATGGGCGACTCCGGTTCGCTGATGATTGGGCTGATCAATGCCATACTCGTTATTAAGTTTATCAATATTGCCGATAATCCGTCAACTGTCATCAGAATCAACTCGGTGGTTGCTGTTGCTTTTGCTATCCTTATTGTGCCTTTACTTGATACACTGAGGGTGTTCGGTATCCGTATCTTCAATGCGAAATCCCCTTTTACACCAGACCGGAACCATGTTCATCATCTTTTGCTGGATAATGGCCTGAGTCATCCCGCAGTTACATTTACCTGCGTGGCCATCAACATCGGGTTTATCATCCTGGCATGGCTCGGCCGGTCCCTTGGCCCCAATTACCTGATGCTGATTATGCTGGTACTTTCATTCTCCGGCCTTGGCTTGCTATACTATCGTAAATCACGCCGCAAAATGGTTATTGCTAAAAGCGAAAGCGGGACAACCGAACTTAAAACGGTTTCCAGGGTGGTAACACTTACCAAAGAAACTCCGGCTGCTGATCAGAAATAGTTTTCTGCTAACTTTTTATGCTCCTGTTGACAGATCAAGGAGCATTTTTTTTGATCTGATAGCTATCGGATTAACCTCTTTTGTTAGCTTTGCTGTCCCGGTAAAATCAACTATTAATAATACGATTATGGCAGAAGACATTGCTTCCATTGTAGCCCAGGCAGAAGATCATATGAAAAAGGCCATCAACCATCTTGAGGCTGAACTGATCAAGATAAGGGCTGGAAAAGCGAACCCCCAGATGATTGATGGTATTGTGGTGGATTACTATGGCTCACCCATGCCTATCAACCAGGTAGCCAATGTAAGTGTGATGGATGCCCGTACCTTAAGCATCCAGCCATGGGAAAAAAATATGCTGCAACCAATCGAGCGGGCCATCATTGCAGCCAATATCGGCATCAACCCGCAAAATGACGGAAATCTTATTCGCCTTTTTTTGCCACCTCTGACAGAGGAAAGAAGAAAAGAGCTGGCCAAAAAATGCCATGGCGAAGCAGAGCACTCCAAAGTGGCTATACGCAATATCCGCAGGGATGCTATTGAACATATCAAGAGGCTGCAGAAGAACGGTCTGAGTGAAGATGCAGCAAAAGATGCAGAAGCTGATGTGCAAGAGGTAACTGACAGATTTACTGCTGCGGTGGAAAAACATCTTGCTGCCAAGGAAAAGGAAATAATGTCGGTTTAAGTTTACTGCTCTTCTTTTTTCACCAGTGTGGCTAGGTATATACCGCCTAATATTACAAGCAATCCCAGAATCCGGTATATATCTACCTTTTCTCCATTTATCCAACCCCAGAACTGTGCAATAAAAGGAATGCCATATGTTACCATGCTGGCAAATAAATAACCTGCTTTTTGTATCAGGTAATAAAACAGAACGGATGCAACTGTAGTACCAAATATGCCCAGTACGGCTGAAGCAATAGTAGCGGTGACATATTTTGATTCGCCAAGCGGTAAATTAAAATAGCCTGAAACATATAAAGCAATAACAGAAGGAATAAGCAACGTTGCAAAAGCAATAATGCCAACAGCAAGAGGGTGTGTATTGCCCAATACTTTATTGACCATGTTTACATTCAATCCATAAAAAGCAGTGGCAAGCACACAATATAGTGCAAAGTCAATATGACTGAAAGTACGGCCCGAGGAGCTGAAATAAAATAATAAAGCGCTTCCGATAAAAGCAATGCCGATGCCCATATAAACTTTCGGAGCAATTTTTTTCCTGAAAAAAAGAAAAGCGATCAGGATAACAAAGACAGGGGTGAGGCTATTCAGTGAGCCTGCTAAAGCCCCATCGATCTTTGTTTCGGCCAATGCAAATAAAAAAGCAGGAAAAAAACTACCAAGAATACCTGAAAGAGCAACATATCCCAATTGCTTCTTTTTGACCTTTTTCATTGCGAAGCCAATGAAAGGGATCACCACTAAACCTGCTGATACAAGACGGATGGCAGCCAGCTGCCACGGAGTAAGAATAGGTTTTGAAAGGTCATGATTTTCAAATAAACCTAATTTCATCAGCTCAAAACTGCTTCCCCATATAAATGACAACAGTATGAATAGCCCCCACTTGACCAATGATTTATTTTTTTTCATAATTGCGGGCAAAGGTCTGCAAAGACGAATAGAACATCAATAATATTTTTATCTGCGGTATAAAAATTTCCGGAAATAGTATATTGTGACATCTAAATGAAAAGTATGGGGAAAACAATTTTAAAAGACATCAGCACCCGGGCGCCAAAAGAACTGGATAAAAAAGAAACAAAGGAAAAGCTGCAGCAAATACTGGTGGAGCTTGATGAATTACAAAACCTGTTATTTGCAGAAGGCAAACATTCTGTGCTGGTGGTGATACAGGGCATGGATGGCAGCGGCAAGGACGGAGTGATCCGGAATGTTTTTGGACAAATGAACCCGCAAGGGGTAACGGTGAAGTCATTTAAAGTGCCCACGCCGGAGGAATATGCACATGATTTTTTGTGGCGGGTGCACCAACATACTCCTGGCAAAGGGATGATCCAGCTCTTCAACCGGTCGCACTATGAAGAGATACTGGTAACAAGGGTGCATAAATGGTGCAATGATGATTTGGCAAAAAAGAAAATGAAGGCCATCAATGACTTTGAGGAACTATTGCAGGTACACAACAGCACACATATCCTGAAATTCTATCTTCATATTTCCCCCGAAGAACAGCACAGCCGTCTTGCAGAAAGAATGAAAGAACCATCCAAGATGTGGAAATACAATGAAAAGGATTTTGAGGAAGCCAAACTATGGGATATCTATATGCAGATGTATGAGGATTGTTTTGAACATTGCAATGTAGTTCCCTGGACTATTGTACCGTCTGACCAGAACTGGTATAAAGAGTATATCATTGCATCTGCATTGCACCAGTTGCTGAAAGGATTGGATATGCAATACCCCGGATTGAAAAAAGAATAATCATCTATTATTTTATCACTTAAAAAACACACTATGGGAATGCTTAAGGAATTTAAAGAATTTACTACCAGCGGTAATGTAATGGACCTGGCTGTTGCTGTCATTATCGGTACTGCATTCGGTGCCATTATCACTGCATTGACAGATAAGATACTGATGCCGGTCGTTGGGTCTTTTATCGGCGAGGATTTTGGGGCACTATCAGCAAATGTGAATGGGGTGGCGATTCAATATGGCGCTTTCATCCAGGCTATTATTAATTTCCTGCTGATAGCTTTTTTCCTTTTTATAATGATAAAAGCTATGAACTCCATGAAGAAAAAGAAGGAAGAAACACCGGCCACACCCGCTGGCCCTTCATCAACAGACAAGTTACTGATGGAGATAAGAGATGCATTGAAAAAATGACCGTTTCGGTTCTGTAACAGGCATACAGTCATTTACCTTAATTTTGTCCAAAGGACTCCTTTGGAGAGATTCGTTCGGCATAATCACCCGGCGAACCTTGTTTTATCATTTAAATTCCAGGATTTGAACAATACATCGTACCAGATTAAGCTCCCCCAGTTTGAAGGCCCGTTTGACCTGTTGCTTTTTTTTATTGAAAGAGATGAGTTAGATATTTACAATATTCCCATTACCCGGATCATCAATGATTTCCTCGATTATACCCATCAGAGTGAGGAAATGAATATTGAATTGAGCAGTGAGTTTATCCTGTTCATCTCAACGCTGATGCGCATCAAAGCCAAAATGCTGCTTCCCCGAAAAGAACTGGACGCACAGGGAAATGAAATTGACCCACGGCAGGAGTTGATTAACAAAATACTGGAGTATAAAAGATTCAAAGAAGCTTCAGCGCAGATGGCTGAAATGGAAGCATTGCGGATGCTAATGGTAAAAAGAGGAAATATACAGGACGAGCTGACACGGATAGGGGAAGAGTCCAGTGAAGGAACAGAAATTCAAAACATCACACTGTTTAAGCTGATGCGGGCCTTTGAGAGGGCCATGCAGAAATACGGCGACCGTATCAACAAACCGGTGCACACAGTGGTGCAGTATAATTACACCATGGAGCACAGCCGGGACCAGATGCTGACCATGGCAAGGGAGCAAAAGAACGTATCATTTGAGAAGATATTTGACGTATGTGAGAACAGGGTACATGCAATTTTTATTTTTCTTTCTTTGCTGGAACTGGTGCAGCAAAAATTTTTAAAGATCATTATCGGAGAAGGGAAAAATAATTTTATAATTGAATACAACGAGCCTGAAAACCGGCTTGCCGAACTTGCCTGATAATAGGCCAGGCTTGCAGAAACCAATCAACAACAATAAAAATTTATTATTATGAAAAGAACAGCGACTGCCAACTGGAAAGGAACGGGTAAAGAGGGGATGGGAAAGCTGACAACCCAATCCCAGGTAGTGAAGAATAAAAAATATGATTTCCGGAGCCGGTTTGATGACGGTACTTATACCAACCCCGAAGAACTGGTAGCTGCTGCACATGCAGGCTGTTTCTCTATGAAACTAAGTTTTGTGCTCGGTGCCGCAGGATTTACCCCCCGGAAAATCGAAACTACCTGTACTATCACATTGGAAAATGGAGCCATTACAGAAAGCCATCTGGATGTGAAGGCAAAAGTGCCCAGAATGAAGGCAGATAAATTTGCAGAATGTGCAGCAGAGGCAAAAGCCAACTGCCCGATCAGTAAACTGCTGAATACAAATATTACTATGGACGCATCGTTAGGATGAATTTTAAAAATAGTGTAAAGCAAAAAGCCATCCCGCTTCAGACGGGATGGCTTTTTAATTGGTAAGGCAGTTAGTGTTGGTTTACTTTTTTTGAACTTTCGGTTTAATGGCTGATGATTTTTGATCAGTAATATTATTGTTCAGTTCAGCCTGAATGAATTACTGATTACGGGATAAAATTAAAACAAGGGTCTCCCGGAATATTTATTATCTTTCATAATTATTTGATGTACAAACTGATTTATTTGTCTTAATATATTGATTAATAAATATTTAATGGAATAATAAATTTGATTTATAACGATCGGAATTTATAGTTTCTGATTGATCTGTTACTTGATTTTATATGAATACTCCATCACTTGCTTTATGGAAGCTGGCCAAAAGCTTCAGCAGGAATGAAAAGCTTTTCTTTAAAAGAAACTATTCCGTCTTATCCCGGAAAAGTTACTTCATTCACCTGAAGCTGTTTGATGCTATCGTGGCTCAGAGAAAATATGATGAAGAGGCTCTTATAAGGAAATTGTCACCGGCTATTAATAGAAAGAATCTTGCCTTTCAGAAGCACTACCTGTACACCCAGCTTTGCAATTGCCTGATAGAATATGAGAACAGGAATAATATTGAGCAGAAGATATACAAGGACATCCAGCTGATCCGTATAAAAAGGAAAAGAGGGCTGATCCGTGAAGCCCTTCCTCTGTGGGAAAAAACAATGAACAAGGCAAGGAAAGTGGAATTGTTTTCCATGAGTCAGCTGCTAAAAAGGGAGTTTGAAAAAATGATTCTCTTTGGAAATGCCCGTATAAGTTATGATGACCTTCATACTTCTTTCAGCTCTAATATCATGACCTATGATGCTTACGCAGAAATGATAACTCTTCGGGATGTGTATACCGAAGCGCTTTTGCTGAAGCGCAAAGCACATTTTGATTTTGATGATAAACTGGAAACGGAAATCCGGCAGTTGTATAAGAAAATAGAGAACAAAAAAGAAGGCCTGCTCAGCCGTTCATTCTGGTACAGGCATTATACAAGGATGTGTCATGCCACGCTGCTGTACCTGCTTCAGGATATACCTTCTTCCCTTTCGTATATAAAAGATGCTGTGCAGGACTGGTGGGATAACAAGCGGTTTATTGAAACAGAGGCTGAACATTATACTGAATTATTGTACATGGTAAATTATGCAGGTATTATGCACCGTTCATTTGATTATGTGGAATCGGTTTTTAATGATCCCGTTAATAATATGATCAGAGACGAAGTGCACCAGGCCAATTTTGAAGCCATCAAATATCTGGCCCTGAATAAGGTTTATAACAAGACTGCCCGGTATAATGATGTAAAACGGCTGGTCAATCACATGAAGATAAAATATGCCGGATGGGAGCCCTTGCTTAATGCAGATCTGAACAGGACATTATGCCTGTCGCTCGGAATTGCCTGTTTTGTACTGGATAATTATGCTGAATCGCTGCAATATACCCGAAGAGGAATAACCTACTTCCGGGATGGCACCCGTACGGAGCAGATCAGCATGGCCTATCTTTTCTTGTTATTGATTGTTTATAACATGGACAATCCAAAATTATTTGACGCCCAGTATAAGTCTACTTATAGTTATTTCCATAGGCGGGGGAAAGTTCACTCTTTTGAAAAAATCATTCCACATTGTCTGCATGAAGCATATTACCTTAATTCTTATAAGGAAAGGAGCGTCATATTCAAAAAGGCGATTGATCAACTCGACCAGTATAAGGGGAACGAAGTACAAAAGCAGGTGCTGAACATTTTCAACTTTTATGGCTGGCTAAGCAGCCAGGTGCAACGGCTGTCATATAAAGAATATGTACAGAAAAAACATGCAGAGGAAAGTGCAGAAAGCAAAAGACCCTCACTGTCTTTTTAGCAAAGCAATTTTTACTGCATCAGTCATATATCCACAGCAAAACAGGCTTTTTTGATGTATTGATGACCTGTTTCAGTTTGCCTAAAAGACCGGGAGAAACTGTGGGGCATCCATTGCTTTGACAAATTTCATCATTCACTTCACTTTCGGGGACGCAACTGTGGGAGTGCAGTACAACAGTACGCTCAAATGCATTACTGTTTGTTGAGTCCAGGCCATGCAATTTGTATGAATAACCCCATTTACCGGTGTAAGAAGCCCCGATTTTATATTTGCCCAAAGAGCTACAACCGCTGCCAACTACATTACTATAACGCCGGCCTTCCAGCCAATACTCAAAACAATTGCCATGAGCTACCAATCCCTGTATTTCAATTGAGTCCTTCAGCAGATTGTAAATAAAAAAACGGCCCTGGCCGGAGGGAAGGCTCATGTCAATAAGGAAACAGGTTTGGTCATTGTAGCCTTTTTGTAAAACAAATCTTTTTGCCGCTGCTGCCTTCTGTTGAAGTTTTTCTTCTGTTTTACTATTTAAAACATAATTTTTTTTGGATATGGGAATATGCAGGGCCTTTGTCTTTTTCCAGATTTTGGTCTCAGAAAACCAGGATAAGGCAATAGAAGCAATTGCGGAAAGAAAAAAGATTCGGGAGAATTTCATAAAACAGCCGTTTGAAGAAAGAATGAGACATCTGTTCAACGAAAATCCATAAAGAGCATTTTAAGAGGGCTGTTAAAGCTTTATGAAAGGTCAGAGACGCCAGCCGGCGTACAGCTGTACCACATTATTTTTTGCATCCAGCCGGGGAACATAGTTAGGCCAGTTGCCACCCAGCGGTGGCTCTTTATTAACATTCTGCAAGCTGACATTGATGCGGCCTCCAATAAAGAAACCTTTGAAAGGAAATATTTCCACGCCGCCAGCCAGACCATAATCAAACCGGTTAAAGTAATCAAATAAGCTGCCACTGTTATTGCCGTTGGTACTGTCCACTACAGCATTCAATAAGAAAGCGACCTGTGCTCCTGCATGCACCTGTACGAGTTTAGGAAATTTAATGATGAATAATTGCGGCAGTAACAAGTAATCGAGATTCACATTACCCGTATTGGTGTTGCTTTTATAATCGTAGCCCTGGCGGGAAAGAATGATTTCCGAACGAAAACCCAGTACTTTTTTAACCTTCGGTGCAATATAACCCCCGATCATATACCCCGTGCGGCTGCTGTTATTAAAGCCGGATGTGTTGGTAACATTGGCGAAATTCAACCCGGCTTTCACGCCGATTCCAATTTGTGCAGAACAGAAAACAGGTAGAAAGAGGAAAAAAAGGATGAGTTTTTTCATACTTAAGTTTAACACTAAATGAAGTATCCGGCTGTAAAGTTAGGATATGCTATTTTTTTTACTGTTCTCAATACAGGTGTATTTGGTTGCTTCGCTCAGCGTATTTTGCGCAATACTTCTACTACTGTTTCAATTCCACCGTCCATTTCAACATATCGTCCTATCTTTAGAGCCCTGCTGGTAAGCATCTTTAAATCCTTGCCATTAAATATGGATGCCATGGTTTCATTTGGTACCATGGTTTTTTCCTCCAACATTTCAGTCAAATCGCAATCTCCATTAACCGATTTTGTGAAGTTACCCATGGATGCGTCATACCTGATTTTGATCCATGATTCCTGGTTGGTGGATGAATCAGATGTTTGTAACTCTACCTCCACCGGTCCATTGCCTTTCACTCTCATCCCGCAAAATTTGTCTTCACCGGTGGCGAGTCGCTTAATGCTGCATATATCCATATCTATATCTATTTGCAGAACACCTGTGTAAAAAACAGGATCGTCAATATCCCCACTTTCTTCTCCCCAGAGCCGCCCGCTGAGTACAACTTTTCCGTTAGAGCGAATTGGACAATCCGCAAGTTTTCCTGCCGTCGAAGTATATCCGGTGTGGGTGAGCCGAACTTCATACTCAGCAATTGCATTGTAAGAACTTTTTGTCTGTTGAGTTAGTTTTGTAAACCCGGTCGTCAGACAAATCAGGGTGATAGCAGTCAACGTAATTATTTTGTTTCTATTCATCGGTAATTGTTTTATTTATCAATCATCACAAACAATTCATATTTGTTAATCCCGCAGTTTTATCTGGTTCAGGCAATTCCCATTTTCAGCGTTGCCAAAATATTTATTTACATTATTAACACCTTTATTGGAAGCGGCATTGATGCCCGTGCCTGTTTTAGAGGTACATAGTTTTTTTCCAACAGGTAACAAGGGTACCTTATAGTAATAAAGTGAGCCGTCGGTATTACTTTTTCTGAATGACCAGTTATAAAGAGAAGTATAGGCCATGATGCAGGAGAGATCGCCGCTGGCATCACAGCTATCTATACCGGTAGCCTCGAGATAATCATTGACTCCTGCCGGGTAAGGCCTTGCCGTTTCTTCGGTATTACTACTAATCCAATAAATATGGAAAGGCGGGTTGCTGTTGGCATATGCTTTCCGCGGTGGTATGGCGGATGATTTGCCGTGATGAATAACATAAATTCCATGTGCAAGTTCATGAGCAACTGTATTGGCCAGTTCTTCTTCCTGGGTATGGAGCATTCGCATGTTTGCCGCCCTTACCACTGAATCCTGGATATGATAGCTTGCTTTGATCTTGTTTACATCGATTGCCACAAGATCTGACTGTTTGGGGACTTTTTTCTTAATGCTCTCCGGTTGATTTTCCCCCATGGCATCTCCTGCAAGGCTTGTATTCTCAATTTTTAGTACATACTGGTCATAGTCATGTGCAGTTTTAAAGTTTTTATTCAGCCTTCTGTCTGCTCCGATTTCGGTTTCATCAAAACGGATGACTTTTACACCACTTGCATTTTCAAGCCAGGTTATCCCTTCGGCAAACAGATCTTTTTCTACGTTTTTTACCATCACCCCCAGTTCTTTTTCTTTTGCTTTAAACCGCAAAAACTGGCCTTGAGAGATCACACCCCGGTACTCTTCATAAGCGGTGAGGCCATCTCCAATATTTGGATTCTCTTTTTTACTTTCCTTGTCATCTGTTTCACCTGGGTTTCCATTAGCGGTAAGCCAGGCGGTTGCGATATGTGAGCCAGGATTTCTTTTTGGTATAGGTATTTCTTTCACACCCTGGGGTGTCAGTAAAGTTCCTTCAATACGAAAACCACCTTCAAGTACTGCAACAGCAGTAAGTGTGGTCCATCCTCCGCCATCATAGGAGGCAAGTGTGGCTGTACCTGTTTTACCATCTTCGCTGATTATTTCAATGTATTGGTCTTCATCAATACTTTCTCCGATTGCATGAGGAAGAAAACGGATATCGGGTAATTGATTTGCAGAAGGCTGCAGCGGCATATTTAAAGTAGTGCCGGGTTCTCGGGAAGTATTTGAAAGTTTAAGTTCAAATCTGACTGCTTTCAAAGAAGACATTCCACCATTGCGGCCCTGCACCTTTAATCCAATATCCATGACTGAGCCTTTTTGTAATTCATATTTTGTTGCTTTAGGCATCCAGATATTATAGGCAACAGGTGTAATGATAAGCTGGGCATCAAGCGGCCCCCTGTAAAGGCTCCATGAACGAGTGGTTGTAACCGTTCCAAGGTCGCCGGGTATCTTACCGGTCACTGTTTCATTTCCAGATAAGAAATTAGGGTTTCCATTCCATGGTTTATCTCCAATTTGGATATCATTTCCATGACCGGGGTCCCATGGGTTTGATCCTGAAGAACAGGTGGGCCCAATCGTTTCAATCACGTAAGTACTGTCGGGCCGATAAATTTCTACTGCCCAAAGTTCTACTGAGCCTGTTCCTGAACAATCACCCTTACCTAAACTCTTCCCCTCAATTATTAACTCGTCCTTGTATTTAATAGTACCCCAGCCAATATTATCAGTAAAAGTAACATCAATCCACTTTTCACTCCATCCGGTTATCCCATCATATCTTTCATGCATACTGACCGTGCCGCTCCATTTACCTTCTACACGGGTAGTTTGTCCATCGACTTCATACAGAAAACAACCAGAAATAATAAACATGAAACAAAGAATTCTGAAAAGCGATCTGTTTTTTTTCATAACCGGAAATATTTAGTGGATGATAGATTCCCGGGCTCGGAATAACAATGTAGTTATAAAGAGGGTATAGACAAGAAAGTTAAAAGGTACATTATTTTTAAATAAAAAAAACCCCGTTACAAGGGGATCATTTTTGGATTAATATTGCTTTTACCGGAATACAGTCACCCTGATCTTTTCCTTCATCATTTCTCTTACGGTATCTATTATGGATTGAGTGTCATAGCCGCATTCCTTCTGTAATTCCTTCGGTGTGCCATGTTCAACGATCTTGTCAGGTATGCCGAGTATCCTGATATCATTCTTGTAACCATGCTGCGCCATAAACTCCAGCACAGCGCTGCCAAAACCGCCTTCAATGGCCGCATCTTCCACCGTTATTATTTTTTCATACTGCTGAAGGGCTTCATGCAGTAATGTTTCATCCAATGGTTTTACAAAACGCATATCGTAATGTCCAGGATTCAAACCATCATTTTTCAAATCTCTTATCGCTGATGCGGCAAAATTGCCGGGATGTCCTATTGAAAGTATTGCAATGTCTTTTCCATCTTTTAGTTTTCTGCCGGTACCGATCTTTATTTCCTTCATCTCCGTTTTCCATTCCGGCATCACACCCTCACCTCTTGGATAGCGGATCACAAAAGGATTTTTTGTGGATTCCAGTTGTGCAGTGTACATCAGGTGCCTTAATTCACTTTCATTCATCGGGGAACTCACAATCATATTTGGAATGCAGCGCATATATGCAATGTCATAACAGCCATGGTGTGTAGGTCCATCATCACCAACTAAACCTGCACGGTCCAAACAAAAAACCACAGGAAGATTTTGTATCGCCACATCATGCACCACCTGGTCGTAAGCTCTTTGCATAAACGATGAATAAATATTGCAGAACACTTTCATGCCCTGTGTAGCCATTCCTGCGCTGAGTGTTACAGCATGCTGCTCCGCAATGCCCACATCAAAAGCCCGGTCAGGCATTTTCTCCATCATATATTTTAAGGAAGAGCCGGATGGCATGGCGGGAGTAACACCGAATATCTTATCATTCTTTTCTGCCAGCTCAATAATGGTATGTCCAAATACATCCTGGTATTTGGGTGGCTGAGGCAGGTCATATTTCTTTTTCTGTATCTCACCGGTTATTTTATCAAACAGTCCGGGTGCATGCCATTTGGTCTGGTCTTTTTCTGCCAATGCATAGCCTTTTCCTTTGGTGGTGATGATATGCAGGATCTTGGGGCCTGGAATATTCCGCAGGTCTTTTAATGTATCTACCAGCTTGGCAATATTATGTCCGTCTATCGGGCCAAAATAGCGTAGTTTCAATGCCTCAAACAAATTGGAACTGCTGCTCACCATTCCTTTTAATCCATCGGCGAGTTTGTGCCCCATGGCACGGGTAAACCTTTTACCAACGGGCAATTTGCCCAGCAGTTTCCATACATCATCCTTTACCTTATTATAAGTTGGTGATGTGGTGATATCGGTCAGGTATTCTTTTAATGCACCAACATTGGGGTCAATACCCATGCAATTATCATTTAAGATGATAAGCATATCCGTATCGGCTACACCCGCATGGTTCATTCCTTCAAAAGCAAGACCCGCTGTCATGGCTCCATCACCGATTACAGCTACAATCTTCCTGTTCTTTTCTCCTTTATATTTAGCAGCCATGGCCATACCCAATGCTGCTGAAACAGAAGTGGAGGAATGGCCAACACCAAATGTGTCGTATTCGCTTTCGCTTCTTTTGGGAAAACCGCTCAGACCTTTGTATTTGCGGTTGGTAATAAAATTGTCCCTGCGGCCGGTAAGAATCTTATGTCCGTATGCCTGGTGGCCAACATCCCATACCAGTTGATCGTAAGGAGTGTTATATACATAATGGAGAGCTGTGGTTAATTCAACCACACCGAGGCTGGCGCCAAAATGCCCGCCGTGCACACTTACCACATCAATAATATACTGACGAAGCTCATCGCAGACCTGGTGAAGCTTTTCCCGTGGCAGTTTCTTAAGGTCGGCGGGAGAATCAATAGTTTTTAAAAGTGGTCCTGCTTTGATTTCCATCTATCGGGTTTGTTGTTGCAAAAGTACAATTTTCCGTTCAGCCCTTTTTGCTAAAGATTGTGTAACAATATTCAGGGTTAAATGTTCTGTATTCCAATGTTTCCGGAATTTCAAAGCCAGCCCCAAAATCCATTTGTAGAACTTACCCGCCACTGGTATATTTACGGAGGCCATCTTTAAAAGGATTAGTTAGCTTTGATCTCTATGCAGAAAAAATGGAAGCAATATTGGTTGTTTCAGGCAATCGGATGGGGTGGTGTTGCTATTATCAATACATTTTTCGCTTTTTCCTTTGATAAGCTGACCGAGAACTTTCTTTGGCGGCTTCTAGTTATTGTTACCGTGGGGCTTTTGTTTT
>CAYHPA010000069.1:0-14800 GCA_964358155.1 uncultured Chitinophaga sp. | reverse complement strand
GCCTGCATTACCGGATGAATGAACATGCAGATGGTAGGGAAAATTATTAAGGTTTAAATCCGTATTCCTGCTCACAGTCGTGTACTGTATCTGTGTGCCATTGATACTACAACTTACTGAACCGCCATCATTATAGGAGTGGCTGCTTACAATAAGATTGTTGGCAGGAATGCCCGCTGCCATTTCAGTCTGGATATTGCCGTTGAAATTCCATGAATAAAGATTGGCATTGGGCGCCATGCCTCTCGCAATATGATTAATTAATCCACGGCCAAGAATGGTACCGGCACAATGGGTAGAATGTTGCTGAGGAGAACTGGTTTCAACCTGTGTAACACGGCCGACCGGCAGAAAATCCATATGCTGGCTTATCTCACCTGCATCCCAGATACCGATATTGATATTGTCGCCTTTCAGGTTTCTTACACCATCGCCAATTACGTTTACACGGTGTAATGTGCGGCCGGGCAGGTTCTCCGTTTGAATCGGCCCCTGTATAAATTCTGCCCATTGAACAAACGGAAGTGACACCAGTGCTTCAAGATTTGCCTGCGGCACACGGATGACAAAATTTCTGAAAATCTGTATGTCTTCCAGCACGATGGCACCTATCGGTTGCAGCGAAGCTGAAATAACGGCAGCGGGCATTTTTTCATAAGTAGTAATGGTTACATCCGCATAACCTGCTGCGGCAGATGCATGGGCAGGTACCTGTTTGTCCAGCAACTCACGGTTTGTTTTTTGCGTTGGTGTAAACTGAAATATGGCCCTGACGGGGAATGATCTAAATACATCAGGATTTACATTAGCCGAAACGGCTGCTGTATATGCATTGTTTGGAATATAATCTATCAACTCAACCCCTGCAGACTTTAGTTGTGCCTTCATGGCATTATCCGGCAAAGAAAGAAACTGGATGGTTATATAATATTTTTCTGCAAACAGGCTTTGCTGCAATACCGGGGAGGCGCTGGAAACCGTACTGATATTTTTTTCAGGGACAAACTCGCCTGCATGGAGCAATATGCGGTAATCAGGGTTTACTTGTGCGGTTAATGAAAGGGGAAACAAAAGAACAAGAAACAATCTTGTTGTCCGGGTAATAAATCTCTTCATAACGTTAGTTTTTGATGGCAAAAAAGGGAACGTTAAGGTAAGTATATTTTATCACTCACCGGGCTATAGTTGTTCTGCCTCCTGTGAATAAATTCCAGGGACTGATTTATCAATAACTTATCTTTAGTCGCTAAAAATCAGGGATATGTCTTTTGAATGGAAGGGGGTTTTCCCGGCATTGCTTACACCGTTTACTGCTGATGATAAGCTTGACCTGGGCATGTATGAGAAAAATCTGGCAGCGCAACTGAAAGCAGGCGTTCATGGCATCATCATCGGGGGTTCCTTGGGTGAAGCCAGCACCATTACCGAAAAAGAAAAAGAAGAGTTGACAGAGTTTTCTGTTGAGTATCTGAATGGAAGGATACCTGTCATCGTAAACATTGCAGAAAGCACGACAAGGGACGCTATTCAGCAAACAGCCAATGCAGGAAAATGGGGAGCCGATGGTATTATGCTGTTACCTCCTATGCGATATAAAACAGATGACCGGGAGACTATTTCCTACTTTAAAGCCGTGGCAGCCTCCACTGAACTGCCCATTATGATCTACAACAATCCGGTGGATTATAAAATTGATACAAGACCGGATATGTTTGAAGAGTTGCTGGGATGTAAAAATATTACTGCTTTAAAGGAAAGTTCAAGGGATGTAACCAACCTGACGAGAATGAAGAACAGATTTGGAGATCGTTTCAAAATTCTTTGTGGCGTGGATACACTGGCAATGGAAGAACTATGTCTCGGTGCAGATGGCTGGGTGGCAGGACTGGTCTGTGCATTTCCCAAAGAAACAGTTGCTATTTATAATTTAGTGAAGGCAGGAAAGCTGGAAGAAGCAACAAAGATCTATCGCTGGTTTATGCCATTGCTGGAACTCGACATTCACCCAAAGCTTGTACAGTATATCAAACTGGCAGCAGCACAAACCGGTATCGGCAGCGAATATGTAAGGGCGCCGAGACTGGTGCTGGAAGGTGAGGAGAGGAAACGGGTTTTGAAGGTGATCAATGATGCAATTGCCGCAAGACCGGTTTTTTAACGTTGGAACGTTCAGGGCTAAAGCCCGGTATACCAGATAGCAATTACCACGGCCTTGAGGCCCTGGTTAACTCAAACCAATCGAAAGGGCTTTAGCCCTGAAAAAATATGTTCAGCGACGCAACACAACAGGAGATTGAGAATGCAATGGAGCAGGCATGGAAAGCCTTTCATATGTACAGGAAATGTTCATTGAAGCAGCGGGCCAATTTCATGCGGGCAATTGCGAAAGAAATAGAAAACCTTGGGGATGAATTATTAAAAACAGCCGGTGAAGAAACCAATTTGCCGGAGGCAAGGTTGAGAAATGAAAGGGCGAGGACAATGTTTCAACTGACCAGCTATGCCGATGCCTGCGAAAAAGGCGATTGGCTGGAAGCAAGAATTGATACAGCTATTCCGGATAAAAATCCCCCAAAGCCGGATATCAGAAAAATGCTGGTGCCACTCGGCCCTGTTGTTGTTTTTGGCGCTGCCAATTTTCCTTTTGCTTATTCAACAACAGGTGGCGATACGGCCACTGCCTTTGCAGCCGGTTGTCCGGTAATTGTAAAAGCACATCCTGCCCATGCCGGAACGAGTGAGTTAATGGCGAAAGCGATTTTAAAAGCAGCTGCTGATTGCTCCATGCCGGAAGGAGTATTTGCTCATCTGCATGGCGCATCTTTTGAACCCGATAGCTATCGGGTAGGCGAAGCCCTGGTGAAACATCAGCATACAAAAGCAGTTGGCTTTACCGGTTCCTTGGTTGGCGGTAAGCAATTATTTGACTGGGCCAACCAGCGCAAAGAACCCATTCCTGTTTTTGCGGAGATGAGCAGTATCAATCCTGTTTTTTTATTACCGGAAAAAATGAAGAACTCGGCTGCTGATATTGCGAAGATGTATGCTGGTTCCATCACTCTTGGCGTAGGACAGTTCTGCACCAATCCCGGTCTCATCATTGGATTGGAAGGCCAGGAGCTGAATAATTTCATGAATACATTAGGAGAAGAAATTAAAAAGATCGCTCCCGGTACGATGTTGCATCAGGGCATTTTTAAAAACTACCGTAAGAAAAAAGATGATGCATTACGGCAAGAAGGAGTGGAGACAGTAGCAGTTAGTGAAACAAAGCCTGAGATAAATCAAGGTAATCCAACAATTGCAACAGCGACAGGACAAACATTTCTGAGCAACCCGCTGCTGCAGCAGGAAGTGTTCGGCCCTTATTCTTTGATCATCCGTTGTAAGGACATGAAAGAAATGTTGCAGGTGGCTAATCACCTGGAAGGACAATTAACCACTACATTGATGGCAACAGAAAATGATATCCGCATTCATGATAAATTAACGGAGGCAATAAAAAATATCTGCGGACGGTTTATTTTAAACAGTGTACCGACTGGTGTGGAAGTTTGTTTAAGCATGCAACATGGCGGGCCATATCCTGCAACAACTGATTCAAGATTTGGCTCCGTAGGAGCAGATGCCATCAAACGTTTTGCCAGGCCCATTGCTTTTCAGAACTGGAGCAATGAATTGCTGCCGGACGAATTGAAAAACGAAAACCCCTTGGGTATTTGGAGAACCATTAACAACGAATTGACCAAATAGCTATTATGAAAAAACTTTTCATCCTGTTTGCTTTTCCGGTTATGGCATCAGCACAAAACCCGAAGCCAACCACCGGCGCACAAAAACTGGCGGCCTTCGCCAAACAAAAACAATTACTGACGCAATCGCCGTATAAAAATCTGCAATGGCGGCTTATTGGCCCGGATAACCGCAGCGGGCGGAGCACTGATGTGGAAGGTATCACCGGCAATCCCAATATTATGTATGCGGCCTTTGCCACAGGAGGATTATGGAAAACAGAAGATGCAGGAAATACATGGTCGCCTTTGTTTGATAAGGAAGCCACACAATCCATCGGTGATATTGCTTTAGCTCCTTCTGATAAAAATATTTTGTATGTAGGAACAGGGGAAGCCAATATTTTCCGTGCATCGTTACCGGGTATCGGTATGTATAAGTCAGTAGATGCAGGGAAGACCTTCAAGCATATCGGGTTGGAGAATACCGGAACCATTGCCCGGATTGTTGTTCACCCGGCAAATCCAAATATTGTGTATGTAGCTGCCAGCGGTAACGAATGGACTTACAATAAAGACCGGGGCGTTTTTCAAACAATAGATGGCGGCAAAACATGGAAGAAGATTTTGTACAAAGATGAAAAGGCAGGTTGCATTGATTTAGTGATGGATCCTTCCGACCCCAACACATTGTATGCTTCTTTATGGAACAGGATAAGAAGAAGATGGAGTGACCCGGTGCCAGAAGACGGAGATAATATTTATAAAACAACAGATGGAGGAAAAACATGGAAAATTATTAATAAAGGGTTACCTGATACAAAGTTTACAGGAAGAATAGGAATTGATGTTTCTCATTCAAACCCAGGTATTCTCTATGCATTTGTTGACGATCACAATAAAAAAAGGGATCCAAAGCCTGATGAATTCGACAGCTATGAAAGAAAAGTGCAGAAAGTAGTGATCGGCGCTGCCATTTACAAGAGTACCAACAAAGGTGAAACATGGGAGAAACTGAGTGAGATACATGATTTCTTCCGCCTGTCCGGAACTTACGGCTGGGTGTTTGGACAAATACAGGTGAACCCCAAAAATGAAAATGAAGTATATGTGTTTGGCACTTCAAGAGCAAGATCGCAGGATGGAGGGAAAACATGGAAGCAATGGAACGGCTCTGAAAAAGGGAGCGACTGGATACATGGCGACAATCATGCACTGTGGTTTGATGAGGAAAACCCGGAAAGGGTGATACTGGGAAATGATGGCGGAGTAAGCACTTCGCTGAATGGCGGGAAAAAATGGAAAAACTTTTTTGATAAGATACCGACCACGCAATTTTATACTGTTAGCTATGATATGCAAAACCCTTTCAATGTGTTTGGCGCTGTGCAGGATGAAGGCACCATGAGTGGAAATATCAACAATACATTTGGAAAAGCATCCGATACCACACAGCGGCCCTGGATGATGGCGCCGGGCGGAGAGGGCACACAGATACAGGTGGACCCGAAAAATCCTGATATTGTTTTCACCAGCACCTACTATGGCCGGCTGATGAAGAGTGATATGAGTAAACCCGACAGTGTGCAGAGCAAACGCATCAGCATATTTGATGTGGGCCGCATTGATTCGCTGCGGGGCGAGTGGCTGGCGGGAACACTGATGAGTAAGTTTGACAGCCGGGTTATTTATCATGGCCTGCAGCATTTATATAAATCAGATGATGGCGGCGAAAGATGGTGGCGCATCAGTCCGGATCTTTCATACAACAAAGAATCGGCAAAGGGAAAATATCCTTACCTCATTTATCACCAGGCCATCACTACGATTGCAGAAGGCAGTACAAGGCACAAACTTTGGGTTGGCACGGATGACGGAAGGATCTGGAGGACTGATAACGGTGGGCAAACATGGGAAGAAAAAACAAAGGGACTTCCTTTTAATAAGCATGTGGCGAAAATTGTTACTTATCCGTTTAATGACAACACAGTGTATGTGGTATTGAATGGCCGCAGGGATGATGATCATACTCCATACATTTTTGTGAGTTATGATTACGGCAACACATGGCAGAAAATATCGTACAATCTTCCTGCCTCACCGGTCAATGTATTGCTGATAGACCCAGACAGAGGGCATTTCTATTGCGGCACTGATATGGGAGTGTACCGGATGAAAGCGAATGGAAAGATATGGGAATCCATCAGTGGAAATCTTCCGGTTGCCGTTTCAGTGAACGATATGTTCATACATCCGAAAGAAAAAAAATTAGTGATCGGCACTTATGGCCGCGGAGTGTATGTGCTGGATGATATGGGACAGTTGAGGTGACAGGATGTTATTTAATTAGCAACTGTTTTATCAATCCTCATCATCTTCTTCATAATAAGCTCCTTCACTGTTCTTATACTGTTCTTCCCATGCTTTTACTGCTTCATCGCTCAGGCACTCGATGATCTCAAACAGGCTGTCTTTTTTCAGCTTCCATTCCGTTGCTGTCGGGTCATCAAAACGCTGAATGAACAGGCAATGGTCTGACTCCACTGCTGCTTTGATTAATGTAATGGGTGAATCCTCTTTTTCCTTTACCAGGTAGAAGCAACCGGTTTCCAGCAGATCATATGAATACATAACACACCTCCTCTTTTAAAAATTTCTTACAATTTTACCGGGTTAGTAAGGCTGGAACGTAATGGGTAATTAAGAACCGAAGAAATTAATGGGTTAGGGACTACCCTTCAAAATTAGGGTTTTGGAACGGCCTCAGGCTGTCGGAAAATGTAAAATTTTTGTTGTCAAATAAAAATCAGAAACATTATCTTATTTGCCCTGAATTTCAGAGATTTAGATGTAAATTCATTTACCCTGCGGAGCTGTTCAAAGGGGAAAACCCAGCTTTCAGGCGCTTATTACCTGTTTCAGGCTGGGGTTTTTATTGCGAAGATCAAGCCCTCCTTCAAGCATGGATTTAAGGTTGGTAAGGTAGAATGTCCAGCCTTTTCCACATTCAATATAAAAATGCTGCTGCTCTTTTTCATCTTCCATCGGCATTTGCTGTACCAGTTCGCAGATTGTTTCCCCTTCTTCCTGTTTGATAGAAACCGTGACGATGCAGCCACCGGAAAAACCGAAGGATAATTGGTCCCAGCCATTGGCAGAAAGAATTATTGCTTCCTCCGCTACCGCATCATCATATCCATGCCAGAGCCATTTGTACCGGTCGCCTTTTTCAACAGGGCTGTTCCTTGGCCTTATACTTCCATCAGCCTTGGTAAACTGTGCCAGACGGAGAAACCAGTTTTCCAGACCCTGCTGCGTAGACCATGCATCATAGATGGCCTTGGGCAATGTTTTGACAGGAACCCGTTTGCTAAATTGTTTCCAGTTGTAAGCAGACATGTGTTTAAAGTTTGGTGATTTTCATTTCCACTCTTCTGTTCTTTGCCCGGTTGGCTTCTGTATCGTTCGGTGCTATGGGTTCATCGGGCCCAAAACCTTTGATGCTGATGCGTCCATCCTCAATACCTTTTGTTGCCAGGTAATCCTTGCAGCTTCTTACCCTTTTCAATGAAAGCTCCCGGTTCAGTGAGGCCGATCCTTCAGAAGAGGTATGGCCGGACAGGAGTATTTCAACCCCGGAATTTTGTTTCATAAAAGCAACAAGTTTGTCCAGCTCTGTTTTGCCTTCTGCTTTTAACACAGCGCTGTTCACATCAAACTGAATATTGTTCAGCACCAGGTAATCTCCCTCCTGCAATGTTTTATTGTTGAAATTAACTTTGCCGGAACGTTTCAGTTGCAGCTCCACCAGCTCTGATGTTTCTTCATTGATCACATCCACCTGTTTTTCATTGGAAGAATATCCTTCGGCGCTTCCTTTTATGATATTCAGGCCGGCCGGAATATTTTCCAATACAAAATTTCCTTCCGCATCAGAAGCGGTTGATCCGTAATCCTCAATGTTGGCCGTTGCATTAGCAATTGGTTCACGGGTGTCAAAGTCAACAATCTTTCCCTGCACTTTTCCTTTGTAGATGATTTTTGGGTTGATAAGCAGCTTGACGAAGTCAATGGCATAGCCATCGCCTTGTTTGCTGGCAGGGTCGTCAATGGCAATAATTAATGAATCGGCATCTAGTTTGGCAAGCAATTCGGGTGTAAGGCGTATGGTGATTAATTTGCCAACAGGTCCTGATTGGTCGATACGGTTAATCATCTTTTCTGCTTCTGTAAACCGAAGGCCATTGACCTTTACCTGGAATTTTGAAGCCATGGATGGCGCCTGGAAATCATCAATAAAAAATTGCAGTGCTGCTGAATCTACTTTCACGGTCTTTATTTCGGCAAGCGGTATGGAGATAGCAGATGGGTTATTCGCCGGACGCTTGGTAGTTCCGGTATATCCATCCTGGTTTACAGCGCTGAAGTTTTTATAACTTGATGGAACCATTATTCTGTCCGTACCTTTTGCGTCTTCCTTATTTACTTCCCAGGGAAATGGATGCGACCAGGTAGAACGGCCGCTGAAAGGATTGAATTCTGCATCAAAGCCAAAACCAAGGTTGTCTATATCACCGACCCTTATCATCAGATCGGCTTCGGCAGTGTTTTTTAAAACAATAAATTGCTTGCTCCAATCACCATCGGTTTCTGTATTTCTTTGTGCAAAGCAGGCAATGGCGCTAAGGATGTAAAAAAGAAACAGGAAAATCCTTTTCATATTACAGGTTTGGAAAATCAAGTTAAGGATTTTTTGAAAATCCCGGATAGACAGTCCATTGCTATTCTTCCATTACCTCCGGTTTGAGCAGAATATTTTTTTCTACCAGGCTCTGCGCCATCAGCAAACCATAGCTGTGCGCCAGTGTATTTTTTGATGCAATATCAAATGAACGGGTGCGGGCCGAGTAGATCATTTGTTTGGAATACAGGTCGTAGAAATTATTTTCCCAGAGGTATTTTGTTTCCTCGCCGTAGTAGCCCGGAATATAGGTACGCTCAGTAATGGCGGAGTAATAATTGTCAAAACGGGTAGGCTGGCCCTGGTAAGTGATTTCGGAAATTTTGCCGGGTACATAATAGCGTTCTTTCTTTTTGTCCAGCAACACAATGGTGAGAACAGCATCAAATCCACTATCATTTATCGCTGCTGCAGCACGGGCAGTATCGCCCTTTATAAATGTGCCCGCCGGGAAAACTTTGTTGGAAGCAAGGGCAAGATAACCCAGTTCCCGAAGGTCATCAGCGAGGTGATTTTCTATTTTTATCCGTAATTCATTTTCATTATCCGGAAGTACGGCCAGCACCAGCACTTTTTTATATTTTTTTGGCATAATATCTTTTGCCGACCAGCTCTGGGTAATCTTTGTAGGCTGGCAAGAGGCCAGCAATGCCAGTAACGGGATGAAGATGATTCTTTTCATGTACATACTTTTGAAATGTAAAAATATTCCCCGCACCGGGCAGGCAGGCTGAGGCCAATCAGGCAAGCATAAGAGTTTCATCAGTCGTTTTGAAATGCCTGTACTGATTCTTTTCCCCACCTGTTAATAACTACAAATCAGCGATGGAGGGAGTGTTTTGGTATATTTGCCCTGCCCCTTCTAAAGAGTCTGTCGAGAAAGCTATTTATCGCCGGGAAGACGGGAAGGCGAGAAGAAAATAGTAATTGAATTTCAATACTTACCGTCTTATCGCCTTACCGGCAAAAATTCAGCATTGACTTTTGAGATAGCCACCTTTATTTTTAAGAGGGATAAAAAATGGCAAAAGAAAAAGAAACGGACCTGTTTAAATACGACGAGGAAAGCATCAAGTCGCTTGACTGGAAAGAGCATATCCGCCTACGCCCCGGTATGTATATCGGGAAGCTCGGCGATGGCTCTTCGCCGGACGACGGAATTTATGTGCTCGTTAAAGAAGTGGTGGATAACTGTATTGATGAGTTTGCCATGGGCCATGGCAAAACAGTGGAGATCACCATTGATAAGAAAACAGTAACGGTAAGAGACTATGGCCGTGGTATCCCATTAGGCAAGGTAGTGGATGTGGTGAGCAAGGTGAACACCGGCGCCAAGTTCGACAGCAAGGTCTTTCAAAAAAGTGTGGGGCTGAATGGCGTGGGCACCAAGGCGGTGAATGCACTCAGCAGTTATTTCAAGGTGACAGCCTTCCGGGAAGGAAAAGAGAAAACAGCGGAGTTTGATAAGGGGTTTTTAATAAAGGAATACAAAGAAGCGAAGACAGGAGAGCAGAACGGCACACTGGTCACTTTTATTCCCGATGAAACCGTTTTTAAGAATTTCAAATTTCATACAGAATTCCTGGAAACACAGATATGGAATTATTGTTTCCTCAACGCCGGTTTAAAAATACTTTTCAATGGAAAGAGTTTTGTAAGCCGTAATGGTTTGCTTGACCTGCTGCAACGTAAGACGAATGAGGATGAGATTCGCTATCCTATCATTCACCTGACAGGAAATGATATAGAAGTAGCCCTTACTCACAACAATGATTATGGCGAGGATATTTACAGTTTTGTAAATGGACAACATACCACACAGGGCGGCACACACCAGCAGGCATTCCGTGAGGCGTATGTTAAGACGATCCGTGATTTTTTCAAAAAAGATTATGATGCGGCGGATATCCGGACCGGTATTGTGGCCGCTGTTTCGGTAAGGGTGGTGGAGCCCGTCTTTGAATCGCAGACCAAAACAAAATTAGGCTCCGTGAATGTGGACATTGAAGGGCCGAGCATGCGGCAGTTCGTTGGTGATTTTTTGGCAAAGGAATTGGACAATTTTCTGCATAAGAATCCTTCTCTTGCAGATGGATTGAAAAAAAGGATTGAACAAAGCGAACGGGAACGAAAAGAACTGGCAGGCATTAAAAAACTGGCTAACGAAAGAGCAAAGAAGGCTAACGTTCACAACCGTAAACTCCGTGACTGCCGCTATCACCTGGATGATGAACCACCTGCAAAAGGAAGAGAAATTTTCATTGAAAAGCAAAATGAGACCACCATATTCATCACCGAAGGAGACAGTGCAAGCGGTTCTATTACTAAGGCAAGAAGTGTGGAGACACAGGCTGTATTCAGCTTGCGGGGTAAACCGCTCAATTGTTTTGGCCTGACAAAGAAAGTGGTGTATGAGAACGAGGAATTCAATCTGCTGCAACATGCACTGAATATTGAAGAAGGTCTGGACGGGCTGCGCTATAATAATGTAGTGATCGCCACCGATGCCGATGTGGATGGTATGCATATCCGTTTATTGCTGATGACATTTTTTCTTCAATTTTTCCCTGACCTGGTAAAGCATGAAAAAGTATATGTGCTGGAAACTCCGTTGTTCCGGGTAAGGAATAAACAGGAAACGATCTATTGTTTCAGCGAGCAGGAAAAACAGGATGCTATGAAAAAACTTGGAACAAAACCGGAAGTAACAAGGTTCAAAGGATTGGGAGAGATTAGCCCGGATGAGTTTGGACAGTTCATCGGCAGCAGTATGAGAAAGCAACTGATGCGGGTGGAAGAAGGTGAGCATATTCAGCAGTTATTAGAATATTATATGGGAAAGAATACGCCTGACCGGCAGGAGTTTATTATTAATAATCTGAAAGTGGAAATTGATAGCCCGGTGGAGAGTAATTAATGAGTAATAATTAAAAATTAATAATTCTGTGAAGCAGGAAAACCTCATTCTTACAAAAACGTATGATTTCGGCTTGCGAATTTTAAAACTTTATCTGCACCTGAAGAAGCAAAAAGTAGATGGCGGTTTGTGTTCCCAGTTGCTGGATAGCGGAACTTCTGTAGGTGCGAATGTTGAGGAAGCTGTGGGCGGCTCATCACGAAAAGATTTTATCAATAAATTGCAAATTTCATACAGGGAGGCAAGAGAAACAAGGTATTGGCTGAGATTGTTGCGGGATAGTGAAATACTTGAGATCAAATTGGCGGAGTCATTCATCAGGGATTGTGAAGAGATTATCAAAATACTTACAGCCATTTTAAACTCTTCGAAAGGGAAAGGAAATCCTTAATTTTTAATTTTTAATCCTTAATTATAAAGTGTTTGAGTTTCATGCGGACAGGAAGCGGTACTTTGACATTCAGGTTCTGAACGCTGAGCAATATGTTATTCCGTTCATAGAAGAAAAATTTCCGGTGAAAGCAGGAATGAGGGTATTGGAAATAGGCTGCGGTGAAGGCGGCGTATTGAAAGCATTTATCAATAAAGGTTGTGAAGGGGTGGGAGTGGAACTGGATGCCCCAAGGATTGATGATGCAAAGAAGTTCTTACCGGAAGATATTGCAGCAGGAAGATTGCGGTTTGTAGTAAAAGATATTTATGAAGTGGATGTGGAAAGGGATTTCAACGGGCTGTTTGATATTATCATACTGAAAGATGTGATAGAGCATATTCATGACCAGGCGAAGCTGATCGGGTGGATGAAAAACTTTTTGAAACCCGAAGGAATTGTGTTCTTTGGTTTTCCGCCCTGGTACATGCCATTTGGCGGTCACCAGCAGATGTGCCGGTCAAGAATTTCAAAGCTGCCTTACATACATTTGCTGCCAAGGAGAATGTACCGTTGGATATTAAAAAAGAAAAAAGAACCGGTGGAATCATTGATGGAAATAAGGGATACGGGAATTAGTATTGAACGATTTGTCCGGATATGTAAAAAGCAGGGATATAGGATTGCACATAACCGGCACTATTTCCTGAACCCGATCTACAAATGGAAGTTTGGCTGGAAGGCGAGAAGACAGTCTATCATTATTAAGGCGATTCCTTTTGTGAGAAATTTTTTCACCACCTGTGTTTATTATATTATTCAATCAATTAAAAAATAAGGAACGGGAATGATACATATCGTTTTTCAACAAGCAGATGTGGAATTGCTGAAAAAAGCAATAGAGCTGGATGAAACATTGAACGGAGAAATATTTGAGATAAAAGATGAATGGGGAGTTGGTCCATTGAAAGATATTGATACTGATGAAGGCTGGTCCGCAAGGGAGGATTGGTGGAGGATGCTGCTGAAGGGCTCTCCTTATGGCGAAAAAACGGTTGGCAGTTTTGATGACAGGAAAACAGTGGAAGCAATAAAGAAATGGCTTGACGAAAATGAGAACAGCGAGGCCTGGATATGGATGGGGCAGAACCAGCATGATGTGACAGGTTATTTCTGGTTGATGCCGCAGTTAAGGCCTTATCAGGGCAGGCTGATGATCATTTACTTGAACAATCTTCCATTTATTAACGAGAAGGGACAATTGTTCTATCCGTGGGCCGTGCATGATATACTTCCCAAAGAAGCAGTAAAGGCAAAGAAACTGTCCCGTCCCATAACATTGAGTGAATTTGAAATTGACCCGGATGAGTGGAGGAAGATTGCAGAAGAGAATGCACCGGTCAGGATATTGGAAGGAGGAAAGAAGGTCATTGGCAAAGATGAATCTTTTTATGATGCCGATATCATGAGGAATATCAGCAAAGACTGGCAAAAAGCAACCAGGGCTATGATGAACATACTGCACCGTATGAAGATAAAAACCGGGGATGTTTACCTGATGTGGAGGATGAAGCAGCTGATCAGTGAAGGAAAAATACAGGTAATGGGTGATGTGGAAAAAGGATGGAAGGAGTTTGATGTAAAATTGCCCGAGACAAAACAGGCAGAGATGCCTTTCGAAACAGGTGAGGCAGCAGAATAATAATTTGAATTTTACGAATAATCAACATGAGTGCAGCAAAAAATAAAGCGATAGAGGTACAGAACAATGATAGTGGACTTCATGGCCAGTATAAGACATGGTTCCTTGATTATGCTTCCTATGTGATACTGGAGCGGGCGGTGCCTGCTGTGGAAGACGGATTGAAGCCCGTGCAACGCAGGATATTGCATGCCATGAAAGAAATGGATGATGGACGCTACAACAAAGTGGCGAATATCATCGGGCAGGCCATGCAGTATCATCCGCATGGCGATGCATCAATTGGCGATGCGCTGGTGAATATGGGACAAAAAGATTTACTGATAGACACCCAGGGAAATTGGGGCGATGTGCGGACAGGTGATGAAGCCGCTGCTGCCCGTTATATTGAAGCAAGGCTTAGCAAGTTCGCTTTGGAAGTGGCTTTTAATAACAAGACCACTCAATGGCAGTTAAGTTATGATGGCAGAAAAAATGAGCCGGTAACCTTGCCGATGAAATTTCCTTTGCTGCTGGCGCAGGGAGCTGATGGTATTGCTGTCGGATTATCCACCAAAATACTGCCGCATAATTTTTGCGAACTCATTGATGCTTCTGTAAAGTACCTGAGAGGAAAACGATTTGAACTGCATCCTGACTTCCTTACCGGCGGCATGATTGACGTAACCGGCTATGACCAGGGAAAAAGAGGAGGCAAAGTAAAAGTAAGGGCGCATATTGAAGAAGCAGATAAAAAGACACTTGCCATTAAAAGTGTTCCATACGGCGTTACCACCACCCAGTTGATGGAATCCATCGTGAAGGCCAATGACCAGGGAAAGATCAAGATCAGGAAAGTGACTGATAACACAGCCGCCGAAGTGGAGATACAGGTGGATCTGGCGGCCGGCATTTCTCCGGACATTGCCATTGATGCGCTTTACAAATTCACAGACTGTGAAATATCCATTTCTCCCAATGCCTGTGTGATTGTGGATCAGAAGCCGCAGTTCCTTGGAGTAAATGAATTGCTCAAGATCTCAGTTGATAAAACAAAGGACCTGCTGGAGCAGGAGCTGAAGATAAAGCTGAATGAACTGCAGGAAAAATGGCATTATACATCACTGGAAAAAATATTCTTTGAAGAAAAAATATACAAAGAGCTGGAGAAAAAACATGAAACATGGGAAAAAGTGCTGGATGGAATTGACAAAGCTTTTGTTCCCTTCAAAAAGCAATTAAAAAGGGCTATTACAAAAGAAGATATCATTAAGCTGACAGAGAAACCTGTCCGTCGCATTTACAAACTGGATATTGATGAATTGAACGACCAGATAAAAGGTCTGGAAGCTGATATCAA
>CAYHPA010000068.1:0-14942 GCA_964358155.1 uncultured Chitinophaga sp. | reverse complement strand
AAGTGGTTGAACACCTGAAAGGACAATCCCAGGCTGTAGGAAATGACAGCAGCAAAATTCAGCAGGTAGCTTCTATTTCTGCAAACAACGACAATGAGATCGGTAAACTGATTGCTGAAGCAATGAAGAAAGTAGGCAAGGAAGGTGTGATAACAGTAGAAGAAGCACGGGGCACTGAAACTACTGTGGAAGTAGTGGAAGGTATGCAGTTTGACCGTGGTTATATCTCTCCGTACTTCGTTACCAACAGCGAAAAAATGGAAGCAGAACTGGAGAACCCCTATATCCTGATCTACGATAAAAAGATCAGCAACATGAAGGATATCCTTCATATTCTTGAGAAAGTGGCACAGGGTGGCCGTCCGCTGCTCATCATTGCAGAAGATCTGGAAGGCGAAGCATTGGCAACGCTGGTGGTAAACAAACTCCGCGGAACAATCAAAGTGGCAGCAGTAAAAGCTCCTGGCTTTGGCGACCGCAGAAAAGAAATGCTGCAGGATATTGCTGTATTGACAAAAGGCATTGTGGTAAGTGAAGAGCAAGGATATAAACTGGAGAATGCCGACCTGAGTTATCTCGGTGTGGCTACTACAGTTACCATTGACAAAGACAACACTACCATCGTTGGTGGCAAAGGCAAGAAAGATGACATAAATGCCCGTATCAACCAGATCAAAGCACAGATTGATGTAACCACTTCTGATTACGATAAGGAAAAATTACAGGAGCGTCTTGCCAAACTGAGCGGCGGTGTGGCTGTATTGAATATTGGCGCAGCCACTGAAATGGAAATGAAAGAGAAGAAGGACCGTGTGGATGATGCACTGCATGCAACAAGGGCTGCGGTGGAAGAAGGAATCGTTCCGGGTGGTGGTATAGCCTTTATCCGTGCCATTGAAGCACTGGATAAGTTTAAAGGAAGCAATGAGGACGAAACCACTGGTGCAGCCATAGTAAAAAGGGCGTTGGAAGAGCCGCTTCGCCAGATTGTGGAAAATGCAGGAATTGAAGGTTCCATCGTGGTACAAAAAGTAAAAGAAGGCAAGGCTGATTATGGTTTTAATGCCCGCACAGAGGAGTATGAGAACCTGCTGAAAGCCGGTGTGATAGACCCCACAAAAGTTACCCGGATAGCCCTTGAAAATGCGGCATCTATAGCCGGTATGCTGCTTACTACCGAGTGTGTGATAGCTGATAAACCTAAGAAGGAAGAGCCACATTCGCATGGCGCACCCGATATGGGCGGAATGGGGGGGTATTAATTCTCCATACGGCCTGTAAGGCAACGAATAATGTAAAAATCCCGCTTCTTTTATGGAGGCGGGATTTTTCTTTTTCTGTTAAAAAAATTACAATAGCGATATGTTAAATATCCTTAATTTTAACCCGCTCTTTTTTCTGGAAAGACAAAAGGCCATGATTGCGCTTACTTTCTAAAACCTAAACTTCTTTTTATGAGTAAACTGTACAAAGTTTTACTGGCTGTTTTAGTGGCTGGTACAATATCTTTTACTGCTTCAGCCCAGGACGATTACTGGTCTTCCCGCACTGACCGCAGCGGTATCACCACCGACAAGGCTGTTGCCAGGATTTCCTATCCAAAGGAATTCAAATTATTTACTTTAAATGTTGCGCCTTTAAGGCAGCAGCTTTTTTCTATTGTTGGTTCACAGGCCAGCAGGCAATCAACGGTTATTTCGCTGCCAAATGCAAATGGCCAGATGGAACAGTTTGAAGTGTATGAAGCTTCCAATTTTGAGCCGGCTTTACAAGACCGGTTCCCTGAGATCAGGGCTTATTCCGGAAAAGGTATTACCGACCCGGCTGCTTTTTTAAAATTAAGCTTCTCTCCGCAAGGTGTTCAAACTATGGTTTTCAGAGATAATGGACCTAATGAATACATAGAGCCATACTCACAGGATCATACTATATATTCGGTTTTTACAGCGCAAAGAAACAAAGGCGGCCTTCCCTGGGTTTGTTCTACACCCGATCAGCAATTGGCTGCCGGCATCAATTCGCAGCTTGGCAACAGGGTTGAAAGCAATGCAGGCCAGCTGAAAACAATGCGTCTGGCCCAATCCTGCAATGGAGAGTATTCCAACTTTTTTGGCGCCACCAGTTCAGCTCAGGTAGCGTTAGTATTAGCAGCATACAACGCAACACTTACCCGTTGCAACGGATGCTATGAAAGAGATCTTGCCATTCACCTGAACCTTGTTCCAGAATCAGTGAACGTCATTTATTATAATCCCGCCACTGATCCCTATACTACACTTAGCAACTGGAATACTGAATTACAAATTACACTCAATACCTCACTCACAGGCCCGGCAACACCATTAGCGACCAACAATGCTGCTTATGATATTGGACATATGTTTGGCGCCTCGGGTGGAGGTGGAAATGCCGGTTGTATCGGTTGTGTTTGTGTAGATGGCAATGTCAGCGGTACAGGAGCGACAAAAGGAAGAGGTATCACTTCTCCTGCTGATGGTATTCCAATGGGAGATAATTTTGATATTGACTATGTGGCGCATGAAGTAGGCCACCAGATGGGGGCCAATCACACATTCTCATTTTCATTGGAGGGTACGGGCGTAAATAAAGAAGTCGGGTCAGGCATCACCATCATGGGTTATGCCGGTATCACCAACCAGGACGTAGCACCACACTCTATTGACATATTCAACATGTCATCAATAGACCAGATACAGGTTAATATGGCTACCAAGTCCTGCCCGATCACTACATCACTTACAGGAATCAATGCAACACCTGTTGTGGCGCCTGTTCCGAATTATACTATCCCCATTACTACACCGTTTGCACTTACCGGTTCAGCAACGGATGCAAACCCCGGTGATGTACTGACATATTGCTGGGAACAAAATGATAATTCAACAACAACTGGTAATGCCAGTGTTGCATCCCCTACAAAGCTAACGGGACCAAACTGGCTGTCATTCAGCCCTACAACAAATCCTGTAAGAACCCTTCCGATACTGGCAACTATTCTTGTGGGTAATTCAACTACACCACCTTTACCAGGTGGCGATGCTATTGCCACTATTGAAGCATTAAGTTCTGTGGCTCGTACATTAAATTTCCGTTTGACAGTAAGGGATAACAGGCCTTATAATGCCGGTACCGGTGCAGTAGGTCAAACAGCTTTTACGGATATGACTGTTACGGTGAATGCTGCTACAGGACCTTTCCTGATTACAACCCAGAATGCTGCCGTAAGTTATACAGCCGGAACTACACAGACAGTAAGCTGGTCTGTAAATGGTACTACCGGCGCCCCCATCAATTGTGCGAATGTGAAAATATCATTCTCAACAGATGGCGGAGTTACCTTCCCTACAGTATTAGCTGCCAGCACTCCTAATGACGGAACAGAGGATATTATTATTCCTGCAACACCCACTACTACCGGAAGAATAAAAGTGGAGGCTATCGGTAATATCTTCTTTGATATTAATAATGCGTCCATCACGGTAACTGTTCCTTTCGGGTTTACGTTAAGTACGCCAGCCCCGGTTTCTTCAACTTGCCCGACACCGGTAACGCTTACTACCAACACAACGGCAACCTATACCGGAGGCCACTCTGCTGATATCAATCTTTCTGCCAGTGGTGTGCCTGCAGGTACTACCGTAACATTTGGAACCAATCCGCTGACAACAGGTACAACATCTACAACTATTAACCTGAATAATGCGAATACACTGACACCGGGTACCTATAATATTTCCATTCTCGGTGTTTCAGCCGGTGCGCCTAACCAAACTGTGACCGCAGTATTCACTATCACTCCGGCGGTAGGCCCAGGTATAACACAGCAACCCGTTGATCAGACAGTTTGTGTTAGTACCAGCGCTACATTCAGTATTACTTCAGCTGCTGCTACATCATTCCAGTGGCAGGTAAGTACCAATGGCGGAGGTTCATGGAGCCCCATCGGCGGCGCTACAGCATCTTCTTACACTATTGCAAGTGTAACTGCTGCAGAAAATCTTTACCAGTACCGTTGTATCGCCAGCACTTCATGCGGAAGTACTACTTCCAATGCTGCTGTTTTGAATGTAAATAGTTTTGCAACGATAACCGGTCAGCCAGCCAACGTTACTATATGCGAGGGCGCTGCTGCCAGCTTTACTGTAGCTGCTACTACTGCTATCGGTACCATCAACTATCAATGGCAGGTAAGCACCGATGGCGGAGCTACCTGGAATAATCTTGCCGGCGCTACTACCAATACATTTGCACAAGCCAGTGCACCTGCTGCTCAGAATGGCTACAGGTTCCGTTGCGTACTTACGACCGGTTGCGGCACTGTGAACTCAGCATCAGCTACATTAACAGTAAATACCTATCCTGTATTCACCCTGCTGGATCTGCCTAAAGAAGTTTGTAAGTCGGACCTTGCCTTTGCACTCAGCGCTACATTGGGTGGCGGCACCTGGAGTGGAACAGGAGTTTCCGGAGGAATCTTTACACCATCCACTGCAGGTTTGGGAGTGAGACAAGTTACTTATACGGTGAATAATGCAGGATGTATCACGGCAAAATCTTCGCCGGTAACTGTGGACGAATGCCCCGATCGTCACAGGGTATTAACAAACGTAGATGCAGTAAGGATACAGGCCAACCCGAACTTTGGTACTTTCAACCTTCGTTTGAATTCTGACCTGTATACGAAGCTTGGAGTGCAGGTGTATGGCTCAGATGGTAAATACTACCGGACCTTAGAATTCAGCAACCTGCATTTTGGAAGTTTAATGCCGATGGACCTCACATCGCTGGCACAAGGCACCTACTATCTCTTTATATATAATGAGGAGAGCGGCTTTATCAGCCGAGGAGATGCGGTTGTGATCTATAAGCATTAATTAAGCCAACTGCTTTTAAATACAATCCCGTTTCGCTTCAGGCGAGACGGGATTTTTTATTTACTGATAATCTTTATTTCCACCCGCCGGTTCAGCTTCATTTCTTCTTCTGTTTTTTCGGGAAAAGCATAAAGCGGGGAGGAGTGGCCAAAACCTTTATAGCTTACTCTGTTTTCAGCAATACCGTTGTCAAGCAGATAATCCCTTACAGCTTTTGCCCTTGCTTCTGAAAGATTGTCCAAACCTGTTTCCAGGTCAGGGCCATCACCAGGTCCCTGCTGACAGCATATATGGCCTTCTACACGAATAATAAGTGCAGGGTTACTCTGCATAGCATCCAGCAATTCTTCCAGCACAGGCTTCGATTCGGGGAGAAAATGGTGCATCCCTCCCACGAAATTGATATTGCGGAGAACGATATTGGTTCCGATGGTAACTGACGAGTCGGCTATTTTTTCTTTTAAAGTACCGATGACAGAATCTTTTTTTAACTGAACGGCAACAAAACTGATCTCTACCCTGCGGTTGAGCCTGCGTTCTTCTTCGGTACTGTTTTGATTGAGCGGTTGTGTTTCACCATACCCTCTTTGTCCGGCAAAGCTAATAGGGTAGACGCCGTGAGTCAGAAGATAGTTTTTAACGGTCGCCACTCTTTTTTTCGACAGTACAATATTATATTGATCCGTTCCGATTGCATCGCAATGACCGTTCAGCCGTACCTCCCATAGTGATAACCACTTTTTACTTTCTAACAGAAAGCTATCCAATTGCTGTTTTGCTACAGGGGTCAGTTGATATTTATTGAAATCAAAATGAACGGTAAATGACGATTGCGAACATACTGCTATGGAGAAAAGTAACAAGGCGGCCGCCAGAAGATATCTCATAATAATATTTTGAGGATGATGTTTGATAACGCAGGAAATAACCTTTTCTTGTGGCGCCCTTCATCCGCTCCTCATTTTAGCTTACCTTTGCCGCCTCAAATTTTTATAGAATGATCAGTGTTAAAGACCTGAAACTGGCTTATGGCAAACGGGTATTGTTTGAAGAAGTGAACCTCAACTTCACCAAAGGGAATTGTTATGGAGTGATTGGCGCCAACGGTGCGGGTAAAAGTACTTTCCTGAAAATCCTGAGTGGTGAGATTGAAGCCAATAAAGGAACAGTGGAAATAACCCCCGGCGAAAGAATGGCGGTGCTGAAA
The DNA here is from genome assembly GCA_964358155.1 of uncultured Chitinophaga sp. Classification (GTDB taxonomy): domain Bacteria; phylum Bacteroidota; class Bacteroidia; order Chitinophagales; family Chitinophagaceae; genus JJ008. The sequence continues at coordinate 8,840 of CAYHPA010000068.1, read as the reverse complement.
CAAAACCAGTTTCAGTTTGATGAAGAAACGGTGCTGAACACGGTGATGATGGGCCATGCTAAACTGTGGTCGATAATGAAGGAAAGGGAAAGCATCTATGCCCTGGCTGATTTTACAGAAGAAGATGGTATGAGGGCAGGAGAACTGGAACATGAGTTTGGGGAGATGGGCGGATACACCGCCGACAGCGATGCGGCTGTTTTGTTAAGCGAGCTGGGTGTGAAAGAAGAATACCTGCAGTCGCTGATGAAAGACATCCCTTCCAATTTAAAAGTAAGGGTGCTGCTGGCACAGTCATTATTTGGCAACCCGGATGTATTGTTGCTGGATGAGCCCACCAACGGACTGGATATTGAAACCATCAGCTGGCTGGAAAATTTCCTGGCGGATTATGAAAATATCGTACTGGTCGTGAGCCATGACCGTCACTTCCTGGATGCGGTATGCACCCATGTGGCGGATGTGGACCGGCAGAAAATAAAAATATTCACCGGCAACTATACCTTCTGGTACGAATCATCACAACTGATGGCCCGCCAGATAGGCGATAAGAATAAAAAAACAGAAGAGAAACGGCAAGCTTTGATTGACTTCATTGCCCGTTTCAGCGCCAATGCCAGTAAGAGCAAGCAGGCCACATCCAGAAAGAAAGCATTAGAAAAACTGACGATTGAAGAAATAGAACCGAGCTACCGCAAGTATCCCGGCATCATTTTTCAGCAATTGCGGGAAGTGGGCAACCAGATACTGAATGTAGAGAAACTGAAAAAAACAGTAGATGGCCGTGTGCTGTTCAGCGATGTTACATTCACCGTGAATAAAGGAGATAAGATTGCGCTGCTGAGCCGTGATCCGTTGGCCGTCACCACCTTCTTCAATATCATTACGGCAGAAACAATAGCCGATAGCGGTTCCTACGAATGGGGAAGCACGGTAACGCATGCTTACCTGCCCCAGGAGAACAATGAATTTTTTAAAGGCGAAATGAACCTGATGGACTGGCTTCGCCAATATGTTCCATCGCATGTTGCCGATGTGGATGAGCCTTTCCTGAGAGGATTTTTAGGAAAGATGCTTTTCAGCGGTGATGATGTGATGAAGAAAACAAATGTATTAAGCGGCGGGGAGAAAGTGCGCTGCATGCTCAGCCGGATGATGTTGCAAAGCCCCAATGTGATTTTATTAGATCAGCCCACCAACCACCTCGACCTGGAAAGCATCCAAAGCTTCAACGAACAATGTACGGATTACAAAGGCATTGTTTTACTCACCAGTCATGACCATACATTTATGGAAACAGTGGCCAACCGGGTAATTGAATTAACTCCTAAAGGGATCATTGACCGCCTGATGACCTTTGATGAATATCTTTCAGATGAAAGAGTGAAGGTGTTGAAGGAAGAGATGTATAAGTGAGTCGGGAGTCGTTAGTCTTTAGTCAGGGATGATAAGTGGGCTATTGAATTTTTATCCAAAATGGCAGGAGCTTTCTTGCTCTGGAATCGGGGCCTATTGATCTTATATTATAAAAATATATTTTACTGCCCAAAGCCGCCTCTTTTACCAATTTGATTTGCTCTTCATTAAACCGGAACCCATTAGACGTGGTAATAATGCTGTCGTTTCCCTCAATAAAAGTTGCAGTGAAGGAAGTTACCTGCATGAAAGGCCTGTAATAGCAATTTGGCAATACTACAGCCAAAAATGGATTAATAAGGATGCGGCTTTTGTTTATGGCTGTGTCTTTCAAACCCGCAAGGGTAGCAACAGGATCTGTAATAACTCTCGTCCTAAACTGCTTCCTGAAAATTTCTTTTCTTCCTTCATAAATGCTGATAAAGCAGCTATCGCTGACCGCAGCGGTTCTGACAATATACCTGTTTCCAGTAACTGACATTATAGAAGCAGCACTGCCTGTAATACTGATTTTATTGTTCTCCGACATCTTCATACCAGCAATCTCTATCGGGTTCTCAACTCCGATATAAAAGTAATTCAGTGCTCTATCAATCAGATTAGGACAAATAATATTGACCTGTGCTGACGTTTTAACCTGCATCGCAAGCAGGAAAGAAAGAATGACTGATTTCATATAAACAGAAAACGAAAAGAGAGCTATTTTCTTGTGTGACAGCCTACCTTATTAGCGTCAGCGTTCCTTTTTGAAAATGGACTTGTTTATCCCAACCGATGCCGCTGAACACCCACACATATACACCGGTAGTCTGTAGGATGCCGCCAATCTTTCCATCCCATCCCCGGGGATTTGCATTATTATAATCATACACCAACTGCCCGCCCCTGTGAAATATCCTGAAGTATTGCAGTTCTTTAATGCCCATCATAATGGGTTTCAAAAAATCATTGAGCCCGTCATTGTTCGGGCTGAATGCCGTGGGTACATACACTTTTACTTCTTTTATAACGATTACCTGTTGTGTATCCACGGTAAGACAGCCTGCGGCAGTAATAATATCAATAAGGTATTGTTGTTCCAGCTCACTGGCTGCTGTAAACTGCGGGGTTACAAGTGACGGATTATCAAGATAGGATGATGGCTTCCATTGCACCGATGCGCCGAATGTTCTTGCCTGCAACTGCACCGGTATATTAATAATAGCGTATTGCAAAGGATAGGTAATGCCGGGTTTTGGAGTTTCAATCCGGATGGTTTCTGTTCTCGTTTGGATCATACAGCCATCGCTGTTGATCATGGCAGCGAAATAGCTGCCCGATTGAGTGACGTAGTACCTTGGTTGGGTAGCGCCGGAAACGGGGTTGCCGTTCATTGACCATTGTATCAGGTCTTCAGGCTGCACCACCAGCACAGCGCTGTCGCCCGTATTGATGCAGAATTCCCGCTTGCCTTCTATTTGCAATGAACTGTCAATAAAAGAAGCAGTGACAATAACGGTATCTGTATTAACACAGCCACCTCCATTGCTGCGTATAGTAAGTATATATTGTGTAGTAATATCGGGGCCGGCCCTTGGATTGGCTACATAGGAGTTTGATAGTCCTGTTGGTGGGTCCCAGCTATAATTAATACCCGGCTGTGGCACATCGCCGATAAACACCGGGTCTTTGTTACAGGATATTTGATCTGCTCCCGCATTTGCTTTGAGTGATAAGGTGTCAATGAGTTTTGCAAAGAGTGTATCGGGGCATCCATAACCATCATAGGGTGTAAGCGCCACCGCTATTGTTGTTCCCGAAGCAGGCGGAGGAGCGAAGTTGATGGTTTGCTGTGTTCCCAGCACAGTGGTAAAAGTATTGTTGTACCAGGTGTAATTTTGATATCCATAAGGGGCCGTTACACTCACGGTCGTATCATCAGGACAGTAAACGGCGCCGGTAAATTCACTGTTGCAGCCGGTGTTTACATCAATATATGCATATCCAAAATGCCTGACAAAAACACAATCTGCTGTTTTAAAAAACAGGCGGATGGTTTTGCCGGCTTTGTTATTCAGGTTAATGCTTACCGGCGACCAGTCTTTGCACCATACTGCGATGGAATCTGAGCGGGGAGATTGAAAAAATCCAGGCAGGGGCGAACCATTCGGAAAAAAAGTAAAGGAAGAGCAGGTGATGAGTTCGTTATCGGTTACATTCATCACTTCCAGTACCAGCCTGGGCTGCTGGTGCGGCTGATGGCTCGGATCCTGAAAGACAACAGCATAATGATAGGTAAGTGAATAAGTATTCTGCCCTGCAGGGATGGTAAATTCATAAGAGATGCCTTCTGCCTGTGCACCACCGCTAGTGTTGCCCAGCTTTACAGAATAACGGCTGCCATTAGGACATAGCACCGGAAAGTCGCCGTAATAATCCCTTAGCCCTGCATTTCCATTGAGGGAATACATAGTATGCTGATCCGTTACTGGCCCGCCCACATCATAAAGAGAAATTACATTGTCGTTGCCCGACTGGGCCACCTGGCCAACATAACAGCGCCATCCGGTAAAATCACCTCTTTCAAAATCAATATTGGGAGGGCAGTCCTGTGCGCCGGCAGAAAGATTAAAAAATAGCAATATGACAAAACATGGCCATCTCGTTTTCAGGTGCCGATTGATTATTGTTGTATAGAGACCCGTCATTTGCACAAGCCAATTCTTTGTTCCTTAAAGGTAGAACTTCCTTCTGCAAAAACGGTAAATAATACCAGCGGGTTGCCGCTCAATATCATGCCGGTTTACCGGAATTTTCCCGGACTTTTTAATTGGAAGGCTACTAGAAAAAGATTCGGCTCAGGGCCCGTATGATAGTCGTTCTTCTGTATCTTCCTTACTCAATGACATCATCCCTTGCTAAAAAGATTGGATTCTGGACTGCCACTTCCATTATCATCGGCAGCATCATCGGGTCTGGTATTTTTAAGAACCCGTCAGACATGGCCTCACAGTTGGGTTCACCGGTATGGCTGACAGTGGTATGGGTGATTGCCGGGGTCTTTACTTTATTTGGCGCACTGGTATATGCCGAGCTCGGCGCCATGATGCCGGAAACAGGGGGCATCTATGTTTATTTCAAAAAAATGTTCGGCGACTTTGTGGCTTACCTGTATGGTTGGGCTGCCTTTGCAGTCATCAATACAGCATCGGTAGCCGCTATTGCATTTGTGTGTGCTTACTATTCGGATTTCTTTCTGGACCTGCCCCGGTTTGATGCGGTAACGGAACAATCTGTTGTATGGCATATACCTTTTATTGGTGATCTGCATCCGCTGGAAAATTTTGGAGTAAAATCTTTGGCGGTTGTGCTGGTGCTCATTTTTACATTCATTAATTATCTCAGCACAAAAGCCGGAAGTTCTTTTCAACTTATTTCTACTATCGTAAAAGTGGCCGTGATTGCTTTGCTGGTGCTGGGGATATTTATTTCCGGTAATGGCTCTTTTCAAAATTTTGTTGTAGCAGAGAATCCTAAACAGGGCGCTGCATTACTAAGCGGCATCATTGCTGCCATGACGGGTGCGTTTTTTGCCTACGACGGCTGGATCAATATAGCATCTATGGCAGGAGAAGTAAAGCAGCCACAAAAAAACATCCCTAAAAGTTTATTTGTTGGTGTTTTTGTTTGTGTGGCTGTGTATGTGCTGGTGAACCAGGCTTATCTCTATGCGTTGCCGGTGGAACAGATAGCCGGTTCAAAATTAGTGGCGGCAGATGCCATCAATGTGGCGCTTGGTAATACAGGGGAGGCCATCATTGCTGCGATGATCATTATCTGCACACTTGGGGCCATCAATGGTAATACACTTGCCACCGTGCGGATCACTTATGCTATGGGAAAAGATAAAGTGTTTTCAAAATGGACGGGCAGGGAGCACAAAAAATTTCAAACACCCGACAATGCACTCTGGCTGCATGGCATATGGACATCTGTATTCATCATCACCGGTTCTTTTGATATGCTGGCCAATATGTTTGTATTCGTTACCTGGATAGCCTACGGCCTGGGCGCTGTAGGTATTTTTATGCTGCGGAAGAAAATGCCGCATTCAGAGCGGCCTTATAAAATTTGGGGACACCCCCTCGTCACCATATTGTTTATTGCCTTTACTGCTTTCTATCTTATTACTACAGTCTATAATGATGTGAGCAATTATTTAGCACATCGGCAACCGGTCATCAATTCTTTGCTTGGATTGCTGCTGACTGCGGCAGGGATCCCTTTTTATTATTACTACAAGAGGAAATATAAGAGAGTCGTGAGTCGTGAGTCGTGAGTCGTGAGTCCTGAGTCGTGAGTCAGGAGCATTTCATTATCTTATCAGCAGTGTGGTTCCTTTCAGAAAGATTTTTTCGCCTGTGTCCCGGTGTGTGTAACTCAGTATCCATACAAACAAGCCCGTATCCTGCGGGAGGCCCAAAAATTTTCCATCCCATCTTTTTGCAATATTATTTGATGTAAAAACCAGTTGCCCCATCCGGTTGTACACTTTGAATTCCGGCTTATCCACCTTTGATGCATTCAATATCCCAAGATGATCATTCAGCCCGTCGCCATTGGGAGTAAATGCAGATGGTATGGCTGCAAAACACTCATCCACTGCTTTTATAATATGCGTGGCCGTATCCCTGCAGTTGAACTGGCTGTTGACTGCAATTAGCCGGACGGTGTAGCTGGTAGTAACTCCGTTAATCGCATACTGGTAAGTAACCGGAGTTGGAGAATTGCTTGTTACACCGTTTCCTAAATTCCATTGCCAGCTATCAATATTGCCGGTACTCTTATTGATCAGCAGAACCGGATCGCCGGGACAAACACCCGCTGGCGCCACAAAACCTGCGTTAATCTGATTTAGCAGGTTGATGTTCTTTACCAATGTATCAGCACAATTGCCATTGCTTACAATCAACCGGATGGTATGCCTGCCAGTATCAGTAAAAATTGTTACTGGATTTTGCAGTATGCTTGTCGTATCATTATCAAAACTCCAGTTCCAGCTGATTGTCCCATTATTCCCGTCATGAAAAAAAGAAAGAGTGTCTGATTTGCAGGATGATTTTACGGTGTAAGTAAAATTGGCCGACACTGCATTTCTTACAGTGAAATTGAGAGAGGAGGGGGCTGTTTCCAGGCCGCACTCATCTATAAATGTATTGCCGTCCGATCCTCTTACAAGTTGCAGCTGATAAATACCACCTGTGGAAATGGGAGCGGACAGGTTCAGGGTGATTTCAAAAGTATTGGTTACTATATTACAATTACTGGTCACATTGGTAATAGAGACGGATTGCGGCCCGGTAATCCTGAAATCAGTTCCGCCGGGTTCTATAGAACTGCAGCGAACAGGTCTGCTGAACAGCAGTTTCAATGAATTGGGTGAACAACCTTTTACATGTATGCTATCCATCGGTGTTGGTTGCAGCGGGGCAACGGTAAATGATATTTGCTGACCCGTTGGTATGGACCGGTTACAAATATCAAGCAATGTATTCCCATCACTTCCATTCTGTGTGGTGAGAATATAATTGCCGTTGACTAACGGTGAGTTCAATGTAAGTATGATGGAATCAGTGAGCGGACTGCCGGCACAGCCGGTGGAGCTGGCGGATAAAATGCTGTAACCTCCGCTGATGATAAAATCAGACCCATTGAAAGCAAGACTGCTGCATCGCATGCCACGGTTAAGTTTTACCACCAGTTTGCTTCCATCGCAGCTCTGCCTTGCACTTGCCAGTTGAGGTTCCAAAGGATCGCTGATAACGGCGCTGCCGCCTGTAATTGCCAAACGATATCCATCAGGGGTTCCATTATGATTGCTGACCATCAACAGGTATTCATGTCCTGCTTGCAGCATGGGCATATCGCTGAATAATAAGGCTCCCGGTGTGCTGCATACTGTTGTAGTCACTCCATCTAAGGAGGCACCGGTCTCTCCTCCATCGGGGCACCAATTGCAGGCAACGAACAAGCCGGATACAGTAAACACATCATCGGGGTTGCGGTTGGTGACGTCGAACAACTGCCAGTTATAATTATCATTCAGGTTGGCCGGGGTGATCACAAAACCAAGTGTGCCGCTGCCAAAGCAGCCAATCTTATACCAATAGGGATTGGCATTTTGATGGGCCACGCCATCATTGCAGGGCACGGGGATATTCAGCTGGCCACAAACCGGAACGGTGGATTGAACCACCGGATCATCACTGCACAAAAGAATGGCAGAAGAAGGGGTTTGTCCCGGCAGGGTACAGACCTGCGTTTTTCCGGCAAAGGAAAACCATAGCAAAGAAGCGATGAAAAGTATAGGCAATTTCATCCGTAGTTGATGAGGGCAGAAACGTAAAAAATGAACCGAACGCTGCTACCCGCTCCTAAGTTACTAAAGAATAAGAAGAGATGTCGGATGCGGGATAAAGGATACGGGATACAGGATTTGGGATTTGGAATTTGTTATTTGATATTTGCCCCTATGCGTTATATGAAATGGATCGGTCTGGCGGTGGCGGCACTACTGGTTGTATCCTGCTTTAGCCCCTGGGTGTTCATTGAGTCCAGGAATATTACCATCAGCGGCATTGATGCCGGCGGCACCAATTTTGGCAAGCCCGGTTATTTTCATTTTGTTCTCACGGCCTTTTTCCTGTTCTTTCATTTTGTGCCGAGGGTATGGGCCAAGCGAAGTAATTTTTTTATTACAGCGCTGAACCTTGCCTTTGCTATCCGCAATTTTTTCATGATTTCTGCCTGCGAAGGCGGCGAGTGCCCGGAGAAGAAAACCGGCATTTACCTGATGTTGCTGGCCTCGGTTCTAATGCTCGTAGCGGCGCTTTTTCCGGATATGAAGGCAAAGGGAGGCCAGGAAACAGGAGTTGTTAGCCGCTGAATCTCTGTGTAATCTTTTCCGGCTGTGCATCAGGAGATCGTAAACAATAGTTAGGGAAAACCATTTTTTACAGGTCCCTTCCGGTAATGCGGAAGGGATTTTTTTGTCTTGCAGACTGGTTCATTTGAGGGGTTATACACAAAAATTTGGCAGCTAACTAAATTCCCTTATTTTTAAAAGTCTAACCTTTCTGAACAATTCACTTCTATCCTGTCCCTGTTAAGTTATTTTTTGTGCCAAGAGCATGAGAAGGTGGGCAACTGTAAGAACAGGGAACATTTATTTTAATTAGCGATCAAATGTAAAGCTGACCATAAAAGGCCGGCTAATACTGTTTTGATAAACAGGGTTGAAAATAAATTTGAATTACACACAAACAAACTCTCTTATGAGAAAAATTTATCTTTTTATAACTGCAGGGTTGTTGTCATTTGCTCCTGCAAGGATTCAAAACAATACTCCGCAGGTGCTCCCACTTTCACAGAATTGGACAAACACC
>CAYHPA010000067.1:0-14974 GCA_964358155.1 uncultured Chitinophaga sp. | reverse complement strand
CATCACGTCTCCGATAATGCCCGCTTTCAGTGATGAAAAATTATCAAATAGTTTTTTAAAATCAGTCATGTATATCGTTTAAGACCAACCTGCGGCTTCAAGATAATTAATTAAGGTGATTTTTTCATCCCCGTACTACAAAAGTGCTGTATACCTGAAGAGGGGTAGCCTACTTTTTTGCAGGTTTATAGAAATCGTTCAGACCCCGGATGATGTCTGTAGTAATGTTATAGGCTGTGTCTTTAAAATAGAAAAGGCCCTGCTCGTAGGAAATGATATAAGAATACTTTTTGTTCTTGTTATATTCTTTCAGGTATTCTTCAATTTTCTTCTTTATCTCCAGGTTTTTGAACATCACAAATTCCTGGTATTTCTGGTCAATGTCCTGCCGCTCTGCTTTAAGCCTTTCTCCCAGCTCCTTGAGAACTGTCTGTGCTTCTAACGTTTCTTCCTCGGTCATCTGCCCCTTCTGGGCAAACTCATTGTATTTTTTTCTATAGGTCTGGTCCAGCCGATCGATATTGCTGCTATATTCAGTTTCTTTGTTGCTGATCTCTGCTTTCACATCTTTCACCAGGTTGAAATTGGCCTCCACCGAATCCATTTCAAAATAAGCGATCCTGAATTCCTTACTTGCTGTTGTATCTTTTATTAAACCTTTTCCTGCAGACGACCCTTTTTTGCCCGGGCCGAATTGTAAAAAAAGAAGATAGCCTGCCACCAGGGTCAGCACCACATTCCAGATAAGCAACTCTTTTTTCATTCCGTTCTTTTTTTGCAAATTAAACAGGTAAGGCGGGCAAATATACAGATTCGGTTTACTTTAGGAAAGACTTAACAGCCAAAGAATACTAAGTAAAAAAGGAGCGAAATTTCTTTCGCTCCTTGAGTTATATCACATTAAAAATTGCTTACTCTTCTTCATCAAAAGCCATGGCTTCACGGGTTGTTTGCAGCAACTCGTACTCTTCTTTGCTTCCGACAATGATGTTCTCAAATTCCCGCAGTCCTGTACCTGCCGGTATCGGGTGACCGGTAATCACATTTTCCTTCAGGCCCAGCATCAGGTCCGTTTTACCATTGATGGCTGCAGAAGAAAGCACTTTGGTTGTTTCCTGGAATGAGGCGGCAGATATCCAGCTTGTTACCCCCAGTGATGCTTTGGTAATTCCAAGCAATGTGGGTGATGAAGTAGCTGGCTTGGCATCCCTGTATTCAACAGGCTTCTTATCATTACGACGAAGAACTGAATTTTCTTCTCTCAATTCCCTGAGTGTAACAATCTGGCCGGCACGCAATTTTGTGCTTTCGCCGATATCCGTCACTACTTTCTTATCAAAGATTTCATCGTTCTCCGTTACAAACTCAAACTTATCAGTAAGGTCATCCTCCAGGAACCTTGTATCTCCCGGATCAACAATATTCACTTTGCGCATCATCTGTCGAACGATACACTCAATGTGCTTGTCATTGATCTTTACACCCTGCAAACGATACACTTCCTGTATCTCATTCACCACATACTCCTGCACAGCAAATGGACCTTTGATGGATAAGATATCAAACGGTGCAATCTGCCCGTCGCTAAGCGATGCCCCGGCCTTTACAAAGTCGCCATCCTGTGCAAGTATCTGCCTGGTGAGCGGAACAAGATATTTTTTCTGCACACCGTCTTTTGCTTCAATGATGATCTCCCGGTTGCCTCTCTTTACAGCGCCCATCATCACCACCCCATCAATTTCTGAAACCACGGCAGGATTGCTTGGGTTCCTTGCTTCAAACAATTCAGTAACCCGTGGCAGACCACCGGTAATATCCCTCAGTTTACCCAGTATCCTCGGAATTTTCACAATTACCTGTCCGGCTTTTACTTCATCGCCTTCTTCCATGATGATATGGCTTCCGGTAGGCAGGTTGTATGATTTATTCTCTTTTCCTGAAACGATAATAGAAGGTATCTTGGTCTTATCCCTTGTCTCAATAACCACTTTTTCCCTGTGACCTGTCTGCTCATCAGCTTCTTCACGATAAGTGATGCCTTCAATGACATTATCAAACTTCACCGTACCGTTGATCTCGGCCATGATGACATTGTTGAACGGATCCCATGTACAGATCACATCTCCTTTATTCACTTTCTGGCCATCTTTTACATTTAATGTAGCGCCATAAGGAATATTGTTAGTGATCAGCAAGCGGTCATTCTTGGTATCAATGATCCGGACCTCGCCGGTACGTCCGATAACAATTGGTGATTTTACTCCTTCATTATTCTCAATGATTACAGTACGTAAACCATCAAACTGGATAGTTCCATCAAATTTAGCCGCCAAAGTGGACTCAACGGAAGCAGAACCTGCCACACCACCAACGTGGAATGTACGCAGGGTAAGCTGTGTTCCCGGTTCGCCGATTGACTGTGCTGCTATGATACCTACCGCATCACCTTTTTGCGCAATATTACCGGATGCCAGGTTCTTACCATAGCATTTTACGCAAACACCCCGCTTGCTTTCGCAGGTAAGCACTGAGCGTATCTCCACTGTTTCAATACCTGAATCTTCTATCTTCTTTGCCACATCATTGGTCACTTCTTCTCCTGCTGCAACAATCAACTGGTCGCTTATCGGGTCGTACACATCATGCAATGAGGTACGTCCGGCTATCCTGTCGGCCAATGGCTCAATGATATCCTCGTTATCTTTTAATGCAGATATGGCAATACCGCGGAGCGTACCACAATCTTCTTCTGTAATAACCATATCCTGCGCCACATCCACCAAACGGCGGGTAAGGTATCCGGCATCAGCCGTTTTAAGGGCGGTATCGGCAAGACCTTTGCGGGCACCATGGGTAGAGATAAAATAATCCAATACGTTCAATCCGCCTTTAAAGTTGGAGAGAATAGGATTTTCAATGATCTCAGAACCTGAAGAACCTGATTTTCTTGGCTTCGCCATTAGTCCCCTGATACCAGCCAGCTGTTTGATCTGTTGTTTGGAACCTCTCGCACCGGAATCAAGCATCATGTAAACAGAGTTGAAACCCTGCCTGTCATTCGCTAATTCACGGATCAACGATTCGGTAATCCTGGTATCTACACGGCTCCAGATATCAACAATCTGGTTGTAACGTTCATTATTGGTAATAAGGCCTACATTATAACTATCCCACACCTCATCTACTTCGCCTTTTGCATTATCCAGCAACTCTTCTTTTACATCCGGGATGATCAGGTCATTAATACTGAATGACAACCCTCCCTGGAAAGCTGTACGGAAACCGAGTGTTTTAATATCATCCAAAAACTTCGCCGTCTTCGGTACATTGGTGATCTTGATAATATCACCAATGATCTCACGAAGGTTTTTCTTTGTCAGCAATGTATTTACAAATCCAACTTCTGCCGGTACATGCTGGTTAAATATTACACGACCCACTGTTGTTTCAATGAGTTTATGCTCCAGCAACCCATCAGCATTGCGGATATTGGTTTTCACCTTAATCCATGCGTGAAGGTCAATCACCTTTTCATTGTAAGCAATGATCACTTCATCGGCAGAATAAAAAATCTTGCCTTCTCCCCTCAGTGTTTCCTGATCATTTGTTCTCTTGCCTTTGGTAATATAATACAGACCTAACACCATGTCCTGCGAAGGAAGGGTGATAGGTGTACCATTCTGCGGGTTCAGGATATTATGAGAAGCCAGCATCAGCAGCTGTGCTTCCAAAATGGACTGATGGCTCAATGGTACATGCACCGCCATCTGGTCACCATCAAAGTCGGCATTAAAGGCTGTTGTTACCAGCGGATGCAATTGTATCGCTTTACCTTCAATCAATTTTGGCTGGAAAGCCTGGATAGATAACCGGTGAAGCGTTGGGGCACGGTTTAGCATTACCGGGTGCCCTTTCAAAATATTTTCCAGGATATCCCAAACCACAGCTTCCTTCTTGTCCACCAGTTTCCTTGCAGACTTCACTGTTTTTACGATACCTCTTTCAATTAATTTACGGATGATAAATGGCTTGAACAATTCAGCCGCCATATCTTTTGGCAAACCGCACTCATGCAATTTCAGTTCAGGTCCTACCACAATAACCGAACGACCGGAATAGTCAACCCTTTTACCCAACAGGTTCTGACGGAAACGACCTTGCTTACCTTTCAGTACATCACTCAATGACTTTAAAGCCCTTCCGCCTTCAGCTTTTACAGCATTTGACTTACGGCTGTTATCAAACAATGAGTCCACGGCTTCCTGCAGCATCCTTTTTTCATTACGAAGGATTACCTCAGGCGCTTTGATCTCCAATAATCTTTTCAAACGGTTATTACGGATAATAACACGGCGGTACAGGTCATTCAGGTCAGATGATGCAAAACGGCCACCATCCAGCGGCACTAGCGGACGCAGCTCTGGCGGAATTACAGGAATATATTGCATCACCATCCACTCAGGGCGGTTGGTAATCCTTGTATTGGCATCACGGAAAGATTCCACTACGCTCAACCGCTTCAATGCATCGGCCTTACGTTGTTGTGATGTTTCTGTAGCAGCGGCATTACGAAGGTCAAAAGACAGCTTGTCAAGATCTATTCTTGCCAGCAGGTCATGTACTGCCTCGGCGCCCATCTTGGCTATGAACTTATTCGGGTCATCATCAGGCAGGTATTGGTTATCCTTTGGTAATGTCTCAAGGATATCTAAATATTCCTCTTCTGTCAGCAGATCGCCGGGGTTCTGTCCTTTGTCTGCACGGATTCCAGACTGAATTACCACGAACCTTTCATAATAAATAATGGTCTCCAGTTTCTTGGAGCTTACGCCCAGCAGATAGCCAATTTTATTCGGTAATGATTTGAAATACCAGATATGCACAACAGGCACCACCAGTTTGATGTGGCCCATTCTTTCACGGCGAACTTTCTTTTCTGTTACTTCCACACCGCAACGGTCGCAAACGATGCCTTTGTAACGGATACGTTTGTATTTGCCGCAGGCACATTCATAGTCTTTTACTGGGCCGAATATCCTTTCGCAAAACAAACCATCTCTCTCGGGCTTGTAAGTGCGGTAGTTAATTGTTTCAGGCTTCAATATTTCACCATAACTCCTCTCCAGGATAGTATCCGGTGAAGCCAGACCAATTGTGATCTGTGAAAAAGCCGCTTTGGGACGATTTTCTTTTCTGATAGCCATAGTTTATTATATCTGTGTTTTCTTAAATTTTGTTACTGACAAAAGGACGATTCGAAAATTTCAAAACTTCCCAATCCAGAATTTCCCAATTATTCAAACTGCAGGTCAAGCCCTAAACCACGAAGCTCATGCACTAACACGTTGAATGATTCAGGTACACCGGCTCTTGGCACATTCTCTCCTTTTACAATTGACTCATACGTCTTCGCTCTTCCAATGATATCGTCCGACTTAATGGTCAGCAGTTCCTGGAGAATATTGGATGCCCCATAGGCTTCCAGCGCCCATACTTCCATCTCGCCAAATCGTTGACCACCAAACTGCGCTTTACCACCCAGCGGTTGCTGTGTAATCAGGCTGTAAGGTCCGATGGAACGGGCATGCATTTTATCATCCACCATGTGGTGCAGTTTGATAATATAAATGATACCAACCGTTGCTTTCTGATGGAATTTTTCACCAGTCTCACCATCATACAGGTAAGTGTGTCCGTGCATAGGAATATCCGACTGCTTGCAATAGTCAGCAATTTCATCAACAGTGGCGCCATCAAAGATTGGGGTCGAGAATTTTATTCCCAGTTTTTCGCCCGTCCATCCAAGAATGGTTTCATAGATCTGGCCGAGGTTCATACGGCTGGGTACACCCAATGGATTTAATACAATATCCACCGGCGTCCCATCTTCGAGAAACGGCATGTCTTCCTGGCGAACGATCTTGGCAACGATACCCTTGTTACCGTGGCGACCGGCCATCTTATCTCCCACTTTCAGCTTACGCTTCACGGCGAGATATACTTTAGCAAGTTTCAATACACCTGCAGGTAATTCATCACCAATGCTGATGTTGAATTTCTCTCTCTTGTAACGGCCGAGTTCTTCGTTGAATTTAATATTGTAGTTGTGCAACAGGGTGTTGATGGAATCGTCTGTTTTCCTGTCACTGGTCCAGCCCAGCGGATTGATATTGGCATAGTCAAGTCCGCGGAGATTTTTTTCAGTGAACCTTGCGCCCTTACCTATTTGTACTTCTCCAAAGTTATTGCTCACTCCGGCCGAAGTATGATCTTTTAGTAAAGTGGTCAGCTTTTCCAGCAATACTTCCATCAGGTCAGTCTCGTTCTTTTCATGCACCCTTTCCAGTTTCTCCATTGCTGCCTTCTCTCTCACTTTGGCATTCTTGTCCTTCTTGGCCCGCTGGAATAATTTCTTGCCGATCACCACACCTTCCACGCCATTCGGCGCTTTCAGCGAAGCATCTTTTGCATCACCTGCTTTATCACCAAAGATGGCCCTTAGCAGTTTTTCTTCCGGAGTGGGATCGCTTTCCCCTTTTGGAGTAATCTTTCCAATGAGAATATCTCCTTCTTTTACCTGGGCGCCTATCCTGATGATACCATTCTCATCCAGATCCTTGGTTGCTTCCTCAGAAACGTTTGGAATATCAGGGGTCAATTCTTCTTCACCCAATTTAGTATCACGAACCTCTAATTCATATTCAGAAATATGTACAGAAGTAAACAGGTCTTCTTTCACCACTCTTTCGCTGATAACAATGGCATCCTCAAAGTTGTAACCCTTCCACGGCATGAAAGCCACTTTCAGGTTTTTACCCAATGCCAACTCGCCATTCTGCGTGGCGTATCCTTCCGTTAAGAAATCACCTTTCTTCACTTTCTGTCCTTTCTTCACAGCCGGTTTCAGGTTGATGCAGGTTTCCTGGTTGGTTTTGATGAACTTAGTCAATCTGTATATCCTCAGGTCGTCTTCAAAACTTACAAGCTTTTCTGCCTCATCCCTGTCATACCGGACATGAATCTCATTTGCATCCACAAACTCTACAATACCATTGCCATCTGAATGTATCTGTATCCTTGCATCTCTTGCTGCTTTACCTTCCAGCCCTGTACCTACTATCGGCACATCAGGCCGGATAAGCGGAACAGCCTGGCGTTGCATGTTCGATCCCATCAGAGCTCTGTTGGCATCATCATGCTCAAGGAAGGGAATCAATGAAGCGCTCAAACCAACAATTTGGTTGGGCGCCACATCCATAAACTCCACTTCGTTTTTCTCCAGTATCGGGAAATCGCCTGTCTGGCGGCTTACAATTTTATCTTCTATGAACTCTCCCTTTTCATTCAGCCCGGAGTTTGCCTGGGCAATCTTCGCCAGATCTTCTTCTTCTGCACTGAGGAAAGAAAGTTTTTTCATATCCACTTTGCCTTCGTTCACTTTCCGGTAAGGCGTTTCAATAAAGCCCATGTCATTGATCTTGGCATGCACACAAAGTGTGGAGATAAGACCAATATTGGGGCCTTCTGGCGTTTCAATCGTACACAAACGGCCATAGTGGGAATAGTGTACGTCACGAACTTCAAAGCCTGCTCTTTCACGGCTAAGACCACCTGGCCCGAGTGCGGAGATACGGCGTTTGTGAGTTATTTCTGATAATGGGTTTGTCTGATCAAGAAACTGTGATAACTGTGATGTTCCGAAGAAGGAGTTGATCACAGAAGAAAGCGTTCTTGCATTGATCAGGTCAACCGGGGTAAACACCTCGTTATCCCTTACGTTCATTCTTTCACGAATGGTTCTGGCCATACGGGCAAGACCAACTCCGAATTGAGCATAGAGTTGCTCTCCCACTGTTCTTACACGACGGTTGCTCAGGTGGTCAATATCATCTATCTCGGCTTTACCATTGGTAAGACGAACGAGATATTTGATGATAAGAATGATATCCTCTTTCGTTAATACTTTTTTCTCCAGTGGCTGATCAATATTCAGCTTGCGGTTGATCTTGTACCGACCAACTTCGCCGAGGTCATAACGTTTATCGCTAAAGAATAATTTATCGATAATTCCTCTTGCCGTTTCATTATCCGGAGCATCAGCGCCACGAAGCTGGCGATAGATGAATTGCACCGCCTCCAGTTCGCTATTGGAAGTATCCTTATTCAGCGTGTTATAGATGATGGCATAATCACCGCCCACATCTTCCCGCTGAATGAACACACTCTTAACATCCAGTTCTGTGATGGTGGCGATTGCTTCTTCATCCAGCACAGTATCTCTTTCCATTACGATCTCATTCCTTTCAATGGACACAACCTCGCCGGTATCTTCATCCACAAAATCTTCTACCCATGTTCTGAGTACCCTTGCCGCTAACCTTCTTCCAACATACTTGCCTAAGGTCTTTTTATCAGCTTTTACTTCATCCGCCATTCCAAACAGTTCAAGGATATCCTTGTCTGTTTCATAACCGATAGAACGCAGCAGTGTAGTAACCGGGAATTTTTTCTTACGATCGATGTAAGCATACATCACATTGTTAATATCTGTAGCAAATTCCATCCAGGCTCCTTTGAAAGGAATAACCCGGGCTGAGTATATCTTTGTTCCGTTCGGGTGAACAGATTGGCCGAAAAACACACCCGGTGAACGATGTAACTGTGATACCACCACTCTTTCAGCGCCGTTGATAACAAAAGTGCCGCGGGGAGTCATGTAAGGAATGTTTCCAAGGAAAACGTCCTGTACGATGGTTTGAAAATCCACATGCTCCTCATCATTACAGCTCAAACGGAGTTTGGCTTTAAGAGGAACCGCATAGGTCAATCCTCTTTCCATACACTCTTCAATAGTGTAGCGGGGAGGATCGATAAAGTAGTCCAGGAATTCCAGTACGAAAATGTTCCGGGTATCCGTAATCGGAAAATTTTCTTTGAACACACGGAACAAACCTTCAATATTCCGTTTGTCCGGAGTAGTTTCCAACTGGAAAAATTCTTTGAACGACTGGATCTGTACTTCGAGTAGGTCGGGTGCGTCGGCCAGATGCTTGATTTTACCGAAATCCACCCTTTGATTCATTTTAGTTGAAGACATATGCGTAAATACCGGTTTTAAAAGAATTCGGGACGTACAAATCACCATCAGGCTTCTGGTTCATTTGAAACAAAAACCTGTGATTTTCAACTATTTGAACATGATTTGGAGCGTCAAAATATTATTGGCCAAAATAAAGGATGGCAAAGGTAAGTATTTAAAATTCACAGCCAAGAAAAGTTTGCTCACAACAATGAGGCCAAAAATACCACGAAGAGGCCATTTCCCCATTCAAACCGATCCCGTAATTTGAAGAAAATACCGGCCATGCCGTGGAAGGAATTTGTAAAAGACTACCTCAATTTTACCCGCAAGGACAGGATAGCCATATTCGTTATCCTGGCGTTATTACTGGTCATTTTTTTCCTGCCTGAGATGGTCTCCAAAAAAGTAAATGCCAAACCTGTTAATGCAGATACGGGCTGGATAGTTGCCATGAAAAAACTGGAGCAAAGAGAAAAAGAAGATTATAACCGTCAATACGCAGATGATAACAGCAATAACTATCAGTATGACCGGCCGACGGGTAATTATTCAAAGGCCAAAGGAGAGCTGTTTTATTTCGACCCTAACACATTATCTGCTGATGGTTGGCAAAAGCTGGGATTAAGGGACAAAACAATTCGTACCATCCAGAATTATTTAAGCAAAGGCGGTCATTTTAAAAAGCCGGAAGACCTTCAAAAAATATATGGCCTTTTCCCCGATGAATATGAAAGAATAGCACCTTATATAAAAATCGAATCCGCCGGAGAAGCAAACAACTATAAAGATTATACTGATAAGGCTGCTGGTGAAACATCACCAGTAAAAACCTATTCTTCCCCCTACTCCGTAATTGATATCAATACAGCAGACACCACAGCATACATTTCGTTACCTGGCATCGGCAGCAAACTGGCAGCAAGGATTGTGAATTTCAGAGATAAACTCGGCGGTTTTTACTCAATCAGCCAGGTTGGAGAAACATTTGGCCTGCCTGACTCCACTTTTCAAAAGATAAAGCAATACCTGAAATTAGAAAGTGCGTCTATCAGAAAAATAAATATCAATACGGCAACTGTTGATGAATTAAAAGCGCATCCTTACATCAAATGGAGCATTGCGAATCCTATTGTTGCGTATCGAACAGAACATGGTCCCTTTGCTAAGGCGGATGATATAAAGAAAGTGATGGCTGTGACGGATGAAGTATTTAACAAGATCAGTCCATACCTTATTGCACAATAAAAAAGCCCCGCTCTTCACGGGGCTTTGAATAATATTCAGTATTCAGATCCGATAGTTATCGGATTAAGCAATCTCAACATCCGCACCTGCTTCTTTCAGCTTGGCTGCAATTTCTTCAGCTTCTGCTTTAGAAACACCTTCTTTGATGTTCTTCGGTGCGCCGTCAACGAGGTCTTTTGCCTCTTTCAGGCCGAGACCCGTCAGGTCTTTAACGATCTTCACCACGTTCAGCTTGGAAGCTCCACCGCTCTTCAACACTACGTTGAATGCAGTTTTCTCTTCTGCAGCAGCTGCGCCGCCGCCGTCGCCACCACTAACAACTACTGCTGCAGCTGCGGGTTCGATACCATATTCTGATTTTAAGAAGTCAGCCAGTTCCTGTACTTCTTTTACTGTTAAGGCTACAAGGCCTTCTGCTAATGCTTTTACGTCTGCCATTTGATTTAAATTTTTCCCGTCTTCACTGCTTGTTTAGCTCCGACGGAGTTTAAAAAAATTGTTTACCCCCATCCCCTAAAGGGGCGTTTAGACTCACTTAGGGTTGTGAGTTTTTATCTTTAAAGCTTATCCCTCAACAGGAGCAGCTTCGGTTTTTTTCTCTGCATTATGCAGCAAAGCAGCAATAACCCGCTTTGCAGGCGACTGCAACAACCCGATCACTTCGCCGATCAGTTCATTCTTCGTTTTGATCTGGGTAAGGGCTTTCAACTGAGTGTCGCCCATGTACACATCGCCATTAATGAAAGCGGCTTTCATTACCGGTTTCTCACCATTGGTTTCCTTACGGAAAGAACTGATGATCAGAGCAGGCTCTTTAGGGTTCTCTGAAAACATCAGGGCGGTCACTTTATGCAGTGAGTCATACATGCCTGCATATTTTTCGCTGTCCAATGACTCCAGGGCTTTTTTAATGAGAGTGTTTTTAGCCACTTTCATTTCCACCTGTTTGTTAAAACAAGCCCGGCGCAATTTGACCACCTGCTCTACGCTGAGTGATTCGGTATCGGTAACATAGAAGTTGTTGTACTGGGCAAATTTGCCTTTCAGCACTTCAATCACTTCGTTTTTTTGATCTTTAGTCATTTTATTTAGATTTTGACTGTTCTGAATTTGATGATTAATGAGCAGCAAAAGCTTTCGCATCAATAGCAATACCGGGGCTCATGCTGCTGGCCATGCTGATACCTTTTACATAAGTGCCTTTGGAAGAAGATGGCTTTGCTTTGATGATCGCATTCAGTAATTCCTGGCTGTTCTCTGTGATCTTTTCCGGCGTAAAGCTTACACGGCCGATAGAAGCATGGATGATACCTACTTTATCAACTTTGAAAGCGATCTTACCACCTTTTACATCGTTGATAGCATTAGCTACGTCATTAGTAACAGTTCCCGTTTTAGGATTCGGCATCAGGTTTCTCGGGCCTAATACTTTACCCAGCTTACCGATTTTCGGCATCACAGATGGAGTAGCGATGATAACATCCACATCCACCCAACCGCCTTCAATCTTTGTTACATATTCATCCAGGCCAACATAGTCGGCTCCGGCTGCTGTTGCTTCTGCCACTTTATCAGGTGTACAAAGCACCAATACTTTTTTTGTTTTACCAGTACCATGCGGCAGGCTTACTGTACCACGGATGGCCTGGTCTGCTTTTTTAGGATCAACCCCCAAACGTATATGGAGGTCAACAGATGCATCAAATTTGCAGGTGGTAATTTGCTTTACCAATGCAGATGCTTCTTTTAGTGAGTATGATTTGTTTGCATCAACCTTTGTTTCTGCAACTTTTCTTTTTTTACTGATGAATGCCATTGTAGTTCTTTTTTACCCGCCGTAGCTTTAGCGAAGGTGGGTTGTTAAGGATTTAGTTTTCCCAGGGAGCTTTACCTTCTACAGTTAAACCCATGCTGCGGGCAGTACCGGCTATCATTTTCATAGCGCTTTCAACGGTAAAGCAGTTCAGGTCGGGCATTTTGTCTTTAGCAATAGCTTCCACCTGCACCCAGTTTACCTTACCTACTTTGTTGCGGTTGCTCTCTTTGGATCCTGATTGGATCTTTGCTGCTTCCATCAGCTGAACGGCGGCAGGAGGCGTTTTGATGATAAAATCAAAACTCTTGTCGGTATAAACAGTAATTAATACGGGAAGAACTTTCCCTTGTTTGTCCTGTGTTCTTGCATTGAACTGTTTGCAGAATTCCATGATATTGATACCCTTGGAACCCAGCGCAGGACCGATCGGAGGTGCCGGATTGGCCTGACCTCCCTTACATTGCAGCTTTACGAAGCCGCTGACTTCTTTTGCCATTTTTAATCTTTTTGGTGTTAACGACCTTTCGATTTGTCTACTTGGTCTCCCATTGCCCGCCATAGCTTTAGCGACGGTGGGCATTCCATTAAACTTATCCGCCTTTGCCAAGGCTTCGGCGGACAATGAAGAACTTGATTGGGGCGGCAAAGATAGGGGTAAATAGCCTTCAGGCAAAGGGTTTGAATATTTTTTTAATATCCCTTAAAACAAAAAGCCATCAACCGGATAGTTAATGGCTTAGTACTTTAAAAGCAGCAACTTAGCTGATCTTCTCTACCTGCATATAAGTAAGTTCCACCGGAGTAGAACGACCAAATATCTTCACGGTCACTTTCAGTTTTTTCTTTTCATCATTCACTTCTTCAATCACACCGTTAAAGTCGTTGAAAGCTCCTTCAATGATCTTGATGGTCTCACCAACAATAAATGGCTCACTCATGCTCACACCGCCGGCCTCTGCCATCTCATCCATCTTGCCAAGCATCTTATTCACCTCTGATTTGCGCAACGCTATCGGGTTTTCTTTCCCAAGAAAATGAATTACGTTGGTAGTGTTCTTAATGATATCCCTTAGGTCATCATTCAGTTTGCCGCTTGATATTTCAATCATCACATAACCGGGATAATAGTTCCTTTCCCGCATCACTTTTTTGCCATTGGCAACCTTGTACACTTTCTCTACCGGAAGAAAGACCTGCTTTACCTGGTCCCATCCCCCACGGGAAATTTCTTTATCCAGATATTCTTTTACCTTTTTTTCCTTGCCACTCACCACCCGCAGCACAAACCATTTGGTATCCTGCTGTACGTTTTCAGTATTCGTAGTTGTTGTTTCCATTTTTATTATTTCAACAGATTATACACGAATTTGAGACCATTGCCGGTAACAAAGTCCATACCCAAAACAATAAATGATATCACTATGGTTGCAGCCAGGACGATCATGGTTGATTGCTGAAGCTGAGGCCATGTAGGCCAGGTTACTTTTTCGGTCAGCTCTTTAAATGAGTCCCTGAAATAAATTGCGATCTTGTTCATGTTTTTAAGTTTTCAGTTATCTGCACGGGCGGAGAGATTCGAACTCCCATCAACGGTTTTGGAGACCGCTATTCTGCCATTGAACTACGCCCGTTTATCAGTCTTTAGCTATTATGATAAAGACTCAAAAGTATCTTCTAAGAAAGCTAAAAGCTATTCCGTGTTACCGAAACAGCTTTTAGCATATGTCGCAAAGATATAAATCTTTTACAAAAGAGGGTTAGCCTCATGGTTCGTAGCCACTACTTTCTCTTATTTCAAAATCTCCGTAACCTGACCGGCACCTACAGTACGGCCACCTTCACGGATCGCAAACTTCAAGCCCTTCTCCATAGCGATAGGCTGGATAAGTTTTACAGTCAGTGCGGTATTATCACCGGGCATTACCATCTCCGTTCCTGCTGCCAGTTCCACTTCACCTGTAACGTCAGTAGTTCTGAAATAGAACTGGGGACGATACTTCTGAAAGAATGGAGTATGACGTCCGCCTTCTTCTTTGCTCAGTACATATACTTCAGCTTTGAACTCTGTATGCGGGGTGATAGAACCGGGTTTTACGATAACCATCCCACGACGGATCTGGGTTTTCTCAATACCACGGAGCAGCAGACCGGCATTGTCACCAGCTTCACCTTCATCCAGCAATTTGCGGAACATTTCAACACCTGTTACAGTAGAAGTAAGCGGAGCATCAATCAGACCAACGATCTCTACACCTTCACCCACTTTGATCCTTCCTCTTTCAATACGACCAGTGGCAACTGTACCACGACCAGTGATAGAGAATACATCTTCCACAGACATCAGGAATGGCAGATCAACCGGGCGGGGAGGCAGCGGAATATAACTGTCAACTGCATCCATCAATTCTTCCACACCTTTCACCCATTTTTCTTCGCCTGCCAATGCACCTGTAGCAGAACCCTTGATGATCGGTGTGTTAGCACCGTCAAAACCATAGAAAGTAAGAAGGTCACGGATTTCCATTTCCACCAATTCAAGCAATTCCGGATCATCTACCAGGTCAACTTTATTCATAAACACCACAATCGTAGGCACACCCACCTGGCGGGCCAGCAGGATATGTTCTTTTGTTTGTGGCATAGGTCCGTCAGTAGCAGCCACAACCAGGATAGCGCCGTCCATCTGGGCAGCACCGGTGATCATGTTCTTTACATAGTCGGCGTGACCCGGACAGTCAACGTGTGCATAGTGACGCAGGTCGGTCTCATACTCTACGTGGGCTGTTGCTATGGTAATACCACGTTCACGCTCTTCAGGAGCATTGTCTATA
>CAYHPA010000066.1:7418-15041 GCA_964358155.1 uncultured Chitinophaga sp. | reverse complement strand
CTGTAATTACTATACACGGCAATTGTTAAGGAAGGTTTGCCTGACTGAACAACCTGCTTCAACTGCTCATTGCTCATTCCTAAAAGCAATAGTTTTTCTTTTGCGGCCTCTATAAATGTGACGTTTTCCGCATCGTTCTTTAACAGAAATAAAAGATTCTGTTGCGCAGTCATCAGCTCAGGACTATAAATATCAAGTATTTTTTGCCCCCTGTTTATTTTCTGATAACGGTAGCGTACATATAATTTCTCAATTCTGCCGGACACCCTTGCTGAAATACTGCCTGCCTGTCTCGTGTCATAAGCAATATTCCCCAATGCTTTAATCTCAATTTGCTCCCCTCTCCGCTCAATTGCAGTTAGGGGAATTGATGATACAACAAATTCATTGGCTGGCTTAAGTAATGATTCCAGTTCTACATCTCCCACTTTCTTACTGCCCGTTTCCTTCTTTACCAAATCCATTCCGCAAACAGGGCAAGTGCCGGGTTTATCTCTTATTATTTCCGGATGCATAGGACAGGTGTACTCAACTGGGGTATGGTTATCCTGCTCAGTATTCTCCATTTTCACCAGGTCCATTCCGCACTTTGGACATTTCCCGGGCTTATCACTAAATACAGAATCCTCCGGCATCGGGCAGGTATACATTTCTTTTGTAACTGTCTTTTGATGCCCTGCATGCTGGTCTTTGTTGTTGTTGCAGGCAAGTATAACAATCATCAGCGTGACCCCAACTACTAAAAAAAATTTCTTCATTGTATCTTTAAGTTAACTCAGTTGATATTGCAACATCATGCCGTCATCTTCATGTTCCAGGTTGTGGCAGTGGAAAACAAATTTGCCGGTGTTGCTCTCAAAAGGAATAATTACTCTTACTCTTTCTCCTGGCATTACCAGTACCGTATCTTTCCATCCGCTTTCAGAAGCAATAAGATTTCCCCTGCCGCCTGTTCTGTCCAATACCCGGAAGAACACACCATGCAGGTGCATTGGATGCGGCTCATCACCGTTGCTGTTATCAAATACCCATATTTCGTTTGTATTGGCAGAAACATTTTCATCAATACGGCCGGTATCAAATAATTTTCCATTGATGCGGTGACGCATCTGCATGCCATCATTCATAGGGTAACCATGATGCTCCATTGCATTGGAAATTTCAAATGTTCTTGTCTTTACTGCCGATGAAGCAGCAATTGTGCTGATGGCTGAAAGATTTGACGGAACAATAAATGTATCAGTAGCTGCAGATGTTACTTTGAATTTCATAATTCGGAATGACTGCTTGCCCTGTGCATCGCCACCATTACCAAATTCCTTGCTTGTCAAATATATTTCTGACCCAACTGAAACAGCATTAAAGGTTACCAGTACATCCAGTCTTTCACCCGGCGCTATCAATATTTCCTTTACTGTAACCGGATTTTTTAACAGCCCTCCATCGTTACCAATAATTATCATATCAGCATTATTACTGAAAGCCAGATTGTATACTCTTGCATTGGAGCCATTCAAAATGCGAAGCCGGTAATAACGGGTGGCTACTTCAGTATAAGGTGAGTAAACAGCATTTACTACAATTGATTCTCCCATAAAACCTGCCATCACTTCCTCCATTGATGGATTGTAAGTAATGCCGGCGTTGGTGATTCTCTTGTCCTGTATCACCAATGGTATTTCATATTGTCCTGATGGCAGATTCAGAGCTGCTTCTTCCGCATCATTAATAATAAACAAACCGGCCAGTCCCTGGAAAACCTGTTTGCCGGTTATTTCATGAGGATGCGGATGATACCAGCTTAAACCGGCTCTTTGATTTACGGTGAACAGGTAACGGAAAGTACCGCCTGCATTAGCTAACTGATCAGGGTGACCATCCATCAACGCAGGGATTTTTAAACCATGCCAGTGAATATTGGTATGCTCAGATAAATTATTCTGTAAAAGAATATTTACTGCATCGCCTTTGTTTATCCTGAATGACGGGCCGAGCAAACTATTGGGCTGATAACCCAACACTGGAATATTTATTCCTCTCAGGTTAGCAGTTGTCACCTGTGCAGTGAGTGTTTGATTTGCTCCCGCCTGTGGTGGAAATGAAAGCAGCCTTGAAAAATCGCCTTGGGTTACCATTACAGGTTTTGTCATCAAACCCCTGTGATGTTCTTTTTTACATCCGCTGCAACTGACTAAAAAACCAGTAAGCGAACCCCCGGTGACAGCTGCACCGGCACCCAGCCCTGATAGTTTTAAAAAATTTCTTCTTTGCATACAGATATGGTTTAATTTTTTTCAATAATTCTTTCTATCGTAACCTGAACCTTTAATGCCTGGTTCAGCAGTTCTGCATACTCCAGTTGCTTCATGTTTAATGTTTCCCATGCATCATAGAGCATAAATAATTCTTCTGTGTTCTGCTCGTAGCCAAGCTGCATGGTTTTATAATTATTCCGCAATGCAGGGATAATATTTTCCGAATAGAGTTTTAATTGTTTCTTCTTCAGGTCAAGCTCATTCCTCATACTGTAGGCCATGCCGCTGTATTCACTCACCATCATTTCTTTTTGTGATTGTGTTGCAAAGGTTTTCCATTTCAGGCTTTCAATATTTGCCCTGTTCATTTTAGATGACCATTTTGCCATTGGAATCCGCACCATTCCCATAACGGTATATTGCAGAGGTTGCCCCCCAAAACCAAACATGTTTTCAAAGCGGATACCGAATTGAGGTTTCAGCGCCGCTCTTTCTGTTTCCTGTTTCAGCAGGGTAAGGTTGATTTCCCTGTCCAATGATTTCAGGTCGCTGCGGCTGGCATAAAACAGAGTACTGTCAAAAACAAGCGATGAATAGTCATTCAAACTATAAGTCGTGTCAATGTCAAAGCCGGTCATGGCATTTCTGCCCATCAGTGCATTGATGCGGATACGTTTTTCTCTTATATCGCTTTCAAACATCAGCTGCATATTTTTTACATCACCCAATGCAGCTTTGGCTTTATAATAGGCGCTGATTTTCTCCAGACCGTTTTTATATCGTATCTCCGCATTTTTGATCATGAAGTCAAGAATCTTTTCATTTTCTGCCAGTATCACCAGCTTCTTTTCCAGGATTATCCATTCGTAATAGAACTGTTTTGCATCATTGATTAATTCATTCAGTGTTGCATTCTTTCTTTCTTTTTCAACTGATGACATTGCTTTCATATATTTTTCATCCGCATCCAGTTTTTTCCGGTTCGGAAACATCTGTTCGCCCGATACCATTACCGAGCCCATGCCGGGTATATCGCCTTCTCTGTGCCAGAGCCGTACATCATATGGCGTCATAAACTGGCCAAAGCCAACCTGCGGTGGCATCCAGCTTCTTGCACCCCTGGCCGCTTCATCCATAGAGCGGATTTCATTGTCATACATCTTCACCACCGGGTGAGAGGCTTTGATGCTGTCAATAACAGCATCCAGCTTTAGGGTTTGCGAATAGCTGCTGCCAGCAACCACGGATGCAAACAATGCGGGGAGTAGTTTATTCTTTAACATCTGTCAATTCAATTTTACCTTTACGTTTTAATTCTCTTTCCTTAATCATTTCAAAAATGACAGGAGTAATCAGTAATACATAAATAGTGGACGAAATAGTACCGCCAATCAAGGGGATTGTTATTGGCCGCATAATATCGCTGCCTACTCCGGCCGCCCACAGGATGGGTATCAAACCAAAAAGACCAACTGATACAGTCATCAATTTTGGCCGCAGCCTTTTTGCAGCGCCTTCTATTACAAATTTCCGGATGATTGCCGGCGTAAGTGTTGCTTTGGAATTGCCATGCTGTGCAACCATGTTTTGCATTGCTTCATTCAGATAAATGGTCATCAGCATGGCCGTTTCTATCGCCATCCCGAACAAGGCGATAAAACCGACTGCAACAGCCACTGATAAATTGATGCCATAGAAATACACCATGAAAACCCCGCCAATTAATGCAAACGGAACGGTTATCATGGTGGTAGCAGCTTCTTTGAAAGAATGATAGGTGAAATATAAAACCATGAAAATGATGATCAGCACAATCGGCAAAATCATTTTCAACGTACGGTTAGCCCTTATCTGGTTTTCCCATTGGCCGCTCCATTCAAGGAAATAACCTTTGGGAAGTTTTGTAATCATCTTATTCAATCTCTCCTGTGCTTCTTTCACTGTGCTTCCCAGATCTCTTTCTCTTACATTAAACAGAACAGTACCCCGCAGCATGGCGTTCTCTGAATTAATCATCGGCGGGCCATCGCTGAGTTTTATATCTGCAACAGCTTCCAATGGAATGGGGCCGAAATTCATCGTTTGTACCTGCAACCGCTTTAATGATTCAAGGTTGTTACGGAAATCCTGTCCATATCTTGCATTCACTGAAAATCGCTGACGGCCTTCAATGGTAGTGGTGAGTTTCATGCCACCCAATGCACTTTCAACAACCGTATTCACATCATCCACACTTAAACCATATCTGCCTATTTCTTCCCGCTTCACTGCAATGTCAACATATTTGCCCCCAGTAATGGGTTCCACATATAAATCTTTTACGCCATCAATCCCTTCCAGCTGTTTTTTGATAGTTTGTGCAAAGGCGTAAATGCTGTCTAAGTTTTGCCCATATACTTTCAATCCCACATCGGTCCGAATTCCCGTTGAAAGCATGTTGATACGATTAATGATGGGCTGTGTCCATCCGTTCGTAACACCGGGTATCTGCAATTTGGAATTAAGTTCATTGATGATACCATCTTTAGTCATTCCCTTTCGCCATTCATTCCCTGGTTTAAGCAAAATGATGGTTTCAATCATACTGATGGGGGAATTATCAGTTGCTGTATTAGCCCTGCCTGCTTTCCCCAGAACATGTTCCACTTCGGGAACGGTGCTGATGATTTTATCCTGTACCTGCAGCAGTCTTTTGGCCTCCGAGTTGGAAACGTCGGGCAGTGTAACGGGCATAAACAGTAATGAACCTTCATCCAATGGCGGCATAAACTCAGAACCCAAACGGGTCATCATAACTATACCAACAGTCAATGCGGCAATATTGATACCGATTGTTGTTTTGCGCCATTTCAAACACCATTTCAAGATTGGTGTATAGATTCTTTCCAGTGTTCTTGTAATGGGGTTGGCGCTTTCGGGTTTCAATCTTCCTTTCAGGAAAAAGGAAATCAATACAGGCGTTAACGTGATGGCCAGCACTGCGTCTATCAGCAGGATGAATGTTTTTGTCCATGCGAGCGGATGAAAGAGTTTACCCTCCATCCCTGTAAGCAGGAATACAGGAAGGAAGGAAGCAACCACAATGATGGTAGAATAGAATACACCCGGGCCAACCTGTTTGGAAGATTTTTCAATAATATCATTTCTTTCCTCTGCTGTTAACGGGTCTTTATTTCTTTTAAACAACTTTGCCATGCTTATGCTTTGTCGGATGATTTAATTTTTGCCGTTTGCGCTTCGCTGATATGCCGGTAGGCATTTTCCACCATTACAATCCCATCATCCACCACCACACCGATGGCCAGTGCTATACCTGTTAACGACATGATATTGGATGAAATGCCAAACATTTCCAGGAAAATAAAACCGGCTGCAACTGAAATGGGTAATTGAATGAGAATGATAACGGCGCTTCTCCAATGAAAAAGAAATATGAGCACCACCAGCGAAACAGCAATCATTTCCTCAACTAATGTCCCCTTCACCGAATCAATAGCCTCCTGAATTAACGTGCTGCGGTCATACGAAGTTTTAAAGGTTACACCTTCAGGCAATCCCTTCTCCACTTCCTTCATCTTGGCTTTAACAGCTTCAATTACTTTATTGGCATTTTCATTATAACGCATCACAACAATGCCGCCGACCACCTCACCTTTTCCATCCATATCAAAAATGCCAAGCCGCAAATCACCACCCATTTGTACAGCGCCTATATCTTTTACCCTTACCGGAATGCCATTGTAATTTGCAAGAGCAATATTTTCTACGTCTTCTTTGCTTTTAATATAACCCAGCCCCCGGATGATATAAGCCATATCTGCCATTTCAAACTTTCTGCCGCCCACATCATTGTTATTGGCTTTCACCTTGTTCATTATATCCATCAAAGAGATGTTGTAATACTGCAGTTTTACCGGATCAACCACTAACTGATATTGCTTTTCAAAGCCGCCAAATGACGCAACCTCTGCCACACCCTTAACTGTTTGCAATGCAAACTTGATATACCAGTCCTGCAATGCTCTTTGCTCACCCAGGTCCATTTTTGGTGCGTCCAGGTGATACCAGTAAATATGCCCTACTCCTGTCCCATCGGGACCCAATGTTGGCGTAACACCCTGCGGCAATAAACGTTGAGCAAAATTCAACCGTTCCAGCACTCTTGTTCTTGCCCAATAGATGTCCACATTATCTTCAAAAATCACATAGACAAAACTCATCCCGAACATAGAGGAACCCCGGATGTTTTTGATTTTAGGAATTCCCTGCAGGTTGCTCACCAGCGGATAGGTGACCTGGTCCTCCATTACCTGCGGACTGCGCCCCATCCATTCCGTAAATACGATAACCTGGTTCTCACTTAAATCAGGAATGGCGTCAATGGGGTTTTGCCTGACAGAATAAACGCCATACGCAAACAGGCCGCCTGCCAGAAGCAGCACAATAAGCCTGTTGCGTAAGGCAAGTCCAATTAATTTTTGAACCATAATTTTATTTTGAATATTATTTAATCACTTCTTCCACCCTGCCGCACCTGAACATTTCTGCTCCGAAATACGGATTCTTGATTTCCTTTACTTCACTTAACCACATGGCGCCCTGATTGTCTCTTGCCATCGGGCAATGATCATGATAAAGCGGACGGCCAGCGCCAAAATTTTTAACCAGGTCATATACCACTTCGCTCATCATTACAAAATGCGAACGCTGATGTTTAATATCACCGCCATTCTTAGCAATATGCTCTGCATGCTCTTTTATTTCTTCTTCATTTTTATCATAGGCAGCTTTTTGTTCTGCTGTCAGTAATGATTTATCAAGGCTGCCAATTGCGCTTTCCATGGCTTTTGCACCGCTGGCTGCTTCGACGGCATTATCATTGGCCAGTGCGTTTTTAATATGCAGGTAATGATCAGCAATAGCTTTAACAGAAGCTGCAGCTTTGGCATCCACATTCGTATAAGTAACTGCAATTGCTTTTATATCCTTGTCGTCAGTAGTCGTAGCATGTTTAGTTGTGTCGTTATTCATGTTGTTCATATCATGTCCTTCGTGTTCATTTTTGCTGGCGCCGCTGTTACAAGCTGCAAACACAATGGCGCTGATGGCTAACAGGCTGAAGAATATCTTTTTCATTGTTGTTGTTTTTGTTTTGATTAATGATGATGATTTGAATGGTCTTCTTTCTTTTCTTTTAAGCTCATTCCGCATACAGGGCATTTGCCCGGCTTATCATAAGTCTTTTCGCCTTCGCATTTCATCGGGCAGGAATAAGCAACTGTCTTTTTCTCTTTCTCTTTCAGGGCCATTCCACATACAGGGCATTTGCCCGGCTTATCATAAGTCTTTTCGCCTTCGCATTTCATCG
>CAYHPA010000066.1:0-7318 GCA_964358155.1 uncultured Chitinophaga sp. | reverse complement strand
TCTCTTTCTCTTTCAGGGCCATTCCACATACAGGGCATTTGCCCGGCTTATCATAGGTTTTATCGCCTTCGCATTTCATCGGGCAAGAGTATATTTTACTCACTTCCATTTTCAATTGCCCCTTTTTTGACTTCTTCAATTCCATTCCGCAAACAGGGCATGTCCCCGCTTTATCACTGGTTACATCGGAATGCATAGGGCAGCTATATTTAGTTTTTACAGCCTTTTGCCTGAGCTCATTCGGTTTTTTTTGTTTTGCTGTGTCCTGTGCAGAACCAGGGACAGAAAGGGTGGCTAAAACTGCCATTGACAGTATTGCTAATAATTTCATATTGATATGTTTTAATATTCAGGGAAATATAGGGTAAGGCGTACGGAAATGCCTTCAGGCCGATAATAGAAGTACCCGGCCTCAATTAAGAACGACGTCTTAAATCAGGAATATACAATTGCGGATGTATACCGCAACACCACCGCATCGGGGTGGTGCATGGCTGAGAGGGTTTTCCCCGGTTAAAGCCGGAAAATCAGCAGCAGGTAATTCAATAAATGATACGGGCAATACTGTTGCCACTAACTGTATCATCTGAAAACTGGCTTCGGCAGCCTTTTGATCGGTTTCGTTTTTTATGAATTTGTGTTCATCCTTACAGCAGCTATTGTCCTTTTCATCAGTTTTCTCCATTCCGCACCCGCCACAGGTTTTGGATTCATTATTCCACAAGCCCCAATCTGCCAGTTTGCCCATGCAATAATGCATATGTACTGTAGCCCCGGTAACGCTAAACAGGTAAATAAAGGATAATATTAAAACAACTGGTTTTTTCACTTCCTGAACAAAGTTAGTTTTTCTTTTTCTTTTTCAGCGCATTCAAAAAAAGATGCTCATAGCTGACCATAAAACCGCTGCGCATCAGCCTGTAAATATCGCTGCTGAGCTCAAAACGGTAACCAATATTAAGTTTGCCAGTACTGTTGAATATGAATTGAAGCGAAGGTGCCAGGTCCAGAAAATATTTCTCAGATTTCCAGTCCAGGTTTCTGCCGCCCAGTAATTCCACATACAAGTTCAGGTTTGTTTGTCTATAATTGGCATACGACCGCGGAAAAAGTAAATAACCGGCCGACAACGAATAATTCAGGCTCTCAAAAGCATATTGCTGTGGAAATACTTTTTGTGACCGTTGTTCATTCAGCACCTCCAGCAAACTCGCCGAGCCGGACAAAGCAAACTTATGCCAAAGCTGTGTGGCGATGATTCCGGCCTGTACACCACTTTGGTCACCTGAAAGACTGAGTTCATTATGATCAAGATGATTGCGGCTGTAGGAGGCAGTTGCAAAAGCAGCCATCCGGAAATGCTTATTTATATCATCTTTTGACAAAAACCTGTACTTCGCATATAATCTTGCAGATTCAAAATAAAAATAAGGCTCATGCATATCACCAAAACTGAGGCTCCCGGCCAATTGCCATTTTTTGTTAAGACCCACCGTCATTGATGGCGTATAGCGTTGTAAAATCCTGTTGCCATGCGGCCCTTTCCCATACATTGTTCCCAGTTTGGCACTGATAGAGTTCGCCGGCACGTTGGAAGCAGGCTCTGTAAATACATAAAGCTCCTGCGCACCGGCTTCAACAGCCAGACATAAAGCGATTGAAGTAATAATTTTTTGCATAAAATCACGTCATTCGTCCAATAAATCTTTTATAGCCTGTTCCAATTGTTTCCCTTCAATATCCATGGCCAGTAACACACCATTCTTATCAATCAGGTAGGAGGTTGGTATAGCGTAGATATTCCACTCAATAGCTGTTTTTGCATCCCATTTACCGGGGTCGTTTACCTGCAGCCATTTTATCTTATCCTGTTTTACGGCTTTCAGCCAATCTTCTTTATCATCATCAAAAGAAACGCTGTATATCTCAAACCCCTTATTCCTGAATTTGTCATAAATTTTTGCAAGTCCCTTATTGGCCTCTCTGCAGGGTCTACACCAGGATGCCCAAAAATCAAGCAGTACCACTTTGCCTTTTAAAGAAGATAAACGAATGGTGTCTCCTGTAGCGGCAGGAAGCGCTATTTCCGAAGCTTTATCTCCCTGCTTCGGCTGTGCAACAGCAACAGCGAACAGGAACATGGCAAAAAATAAAGAAAATATTTTCTTGTTTTTTTTCATTGGAGTAAATTAAGAAGCTTCTCTCTCCGTTCTAAGTCCGGAGAGAGAAGCGAAATGATCTATAAAATAACATGGTAAACCCTGGCATCGGCGGCTATACCATCTTGCGCACAACAAGAAGCAGCTTTGCCGGTTTTCACACAACTCATTTTTGTAGCGGCGCTGTATTTTTTGAATTGCTTCTCCGTTACAAAATTCTTATCCACTACCGTGATCGCCTGCTCACCTGTCAGCACCCGGCTGTCCACATTCAGAAAATGAAAGACATCATTGCCGATCTTCACATGCTTGTCTTTTTCTATCCTTACATCACTGAATGTGCCGGTGATCTTCAGGCTTCCAACAGAAAACCCGGCATCCTCTACCGCATCCTTCAGTGCATCAATATTCACTTCCCCGTCTTTCTTAAACACTATGTCAAACGAGGAATTTTTGATGTCAGATTTCACCGACTCAACAAAAGGGATACTCTGCACCGCCTTATTGATGGCATTGCTGCACATGGCGCAGGTGAGGCCGGTTGCCTGCAGCGTAGCTTTTGAGAACTGTGCGTTGGATACAGCGGCAATAAATACAGCCGCCATTAGTAATAACAGCTTTTTCATGTCAAATGGATTGATAATGGTTATTCAGATTTCTTGCAGCAATCTTTGCCGTCATGTCCTTCCTTGGTGCATTTCCCATTTTTGCAACAATCCATTTTTGAATCACCATCTTTTTTACAGCAATCTTTGCTATCATGGCCTTCTTTGCTGCATTTGCCATCTTTGCAGCAATCCATTTTGGAGTCGCCATCCTTTTTGCAGCAACTTTTTCCGTCATGCCCTTCTTTGCTGCAATTCATTTTTTTATCATCCGAAGAAACTGTCCTGTCGTATTTGCAGCAGCCATGTAATTTATCATAGCTTTCAGCGGTAGCAATAAATCCCGCATTATCATAGCCGACATCCGCTATCTTCTGCTGGATTTTAGCCGTATTGGTGGTACTGCTTTTGTAAGTCACGGTAAGCTCCTTTGTCTCCATGTTCCAGGAAGCTTCTTTTGCGCCAGCTTCTTTAGCGGCTTTTTCGATTTTTGTTTTGCACATACCGCAATTGCCGGACACCTTGAAAGTTTCTGTTTTGGATTGAGCAATTGATGTGCAGGAAGCGGCCAGGAACAGTGCCGCTACCGGAAGTATTCTAAGTATTTTCATGATAATTAATATTAAATGTTTTTGAATCAGTTTACAAAATACAAACAAACACAGTTATCCTGTTCCCTCCTGGCAAACGGAATAACCTGAATAATTTAACTGGTATCAGATTCTGAAAACATTTATCTGCAGGTAGGTGTCCTGTTCAGATAACAAAGGCGGGGAATGATTATGAAAACGGGCTTGCCCGCTGTTATTAAAAAAATCAGCAGCTATAAATTGAGAAGGTGTTGTTGAAAGAATATCAAGCGGGGGAATGCTAAGAGAAACAGTTGAAAAAGTGTTCTGGTCCTGCTCCAGCTTCACCACTTTCACTTCATCGTGGCAGCACCCATTTGATTTTTTTGTATGCATCCCGCACTTACCACATACTGTTTTTGCCGCAGCAAAAAGCTGGGTAGAGGCCAGCCGTTTCATGCAATAATGATGATTGATCACCACCCCGATGCTTACCATCAGGTAACAGGCTAATGCTATGGATGTAATGATTTTTTTCACCTGCCACAAAGATAGCAGTAAATTTTAGTTTCGCACAGCAGTGTTACAGGGAATTTCTACAAACGGCAGATGCTGGCTATCAATTAACAAAACCCCAGTAAATACCTACCCTTATTTGCAGGCCAGGCAATGGATAATCAGGCGCAACCAGGTTATTCTTCGTGAAACCAAAGCCTTCTCCTTTCATTTTTCTGGCCGCATTCAGGTTTTCGGTCCTGATAAAGGCCTTAAAAGGTTTTATCCTGAAATGGACATAAGCCGAAATATCGGGCAGCGGGTTGCTGATGGTAATGCTGTCCTGGTAATAGAACTGACCCAGGGCCGGTGAGTATCCGTCTGCTTTGTATGAAGAACGATAGCGGCCTTCCAGTCCCATTGCTATATCCAGGTTTTTAAATCCAAGGTTTCCTTCATAGGCAATCCGGTTGCGGGTGTAAATAACCGGAAGGTTCAGCGGAGCATCGCCAACTGCCTGCTGAAAATAAATCTCTGCATGCCAGTTCCATCGTTTACCCAGCCTGATTGTTTTTTGAAGGGCGATTTGCAGCACATTAAATAATGTACTCTCCTGTTTCAACTGGTAATAGTTACTGACATAACTGTAATTTGTCAACAAATAATAATGCCCTGTGAGCCGGAATTTAAATGAAGGCAAATAATAAGAAGCGAAGAGATGTGTGTTGTTTTCCTTTTTTAAATTGGTAACACTATGAAGCAGGTAAAAACTGCTCCGGTTATCAAAGATAAAAGACGGTGTGCGGCTGGTATTGGCAAACCCCAGTTGCAGATATCCTGCTTTCTTGCCCAATAACCGCTGCAGGCTGATATGGGCTTCATAATCGCCGGCGTTGAACCCGGTAAAAAATAATTTGCCGTTGGCCTGTATGTCCCATTGCTGGTTGCGGGTCTTGTTCCGGTATTCAGCATGGCCAAAGGTATTGAAGAAGCTTTTTTTTCCCGATGAAAGTTCGCCCCTGATATTTTGCAGCGTTATACCCAGTTTGATGAACTGCAGCAGGTTTTTGGCATCAGGAAACTGGTAAATGGAAAAATCATTGCTGATGGTTTGCCATCTTTCCTTTAATACAAATGTATCCAGTGATTTGCTCAGGCTTGTGTCGTAATATTTTTTGTAATAAACCGAGTCGGCTTTGTTATCAAGAAAAGTGTAATTGTTCTTGTCTAATTGAAATGTATGCTCAAATCTCAGTCTCGGGAAAAAAAGTGGGGTCACGGTGGAGTCTGTTACGATGGAATCCTTTTTACCCAGGTCATATTGCTGGCGCAGCAGGGCGGTAAAATCGTTGTACTGGTTACCCGTGCTGAGCTTTGATGAAAAGAAATTGGAAGAAAAAGGATTCACCCCGCCGATATATGTATTAATATTAAATCGTTCCTTGTAGGTTGGGTTATCCAAAATACTGGGGACGGTAGTGTCAATGATACCGCCATTCTCCGATGACTGTAATTTGCTGCCCAGGAAAACCACATAATTATTGTAACGCAGGTTCTTTGACTGAAACTTGGAAGTGAACAAATAGTTATTGTGATTGGCAGACTGGTTTTGAAAAAATCCCGGCGAATTAATAAGCCGGTACTGAAACGAGAAATTCCAGCTGGGTTTGATATTCTGCGTATGCATCAGGTCAATGATCTGCTCTGACCGGCTGCCCAGCAAATAATTGATTTCCGAATAAGGCCGGGTAGTATTAAAAAACCGGGCTTTTTCCACCTGCCATCTATAAATATCAAAAGAATGAAACCCAGGATCAAAGCCTGCTGTGAGAATTGGTGAAAACAATAATGACCGGGATGCGTTGCCGGTATTGCCTAAAAGAATACTGGTGGCCGGCAGGGGAAACCGCTTTGAAAAATCTCCGATGGAAGAATCCAGCTTGTAAGCTTTTGCTGAATCAAGGTATCGAAAACTGATGGTGATGGAGTCTTCCAACTTATTCCGGCGGCGCAAACTATCGGCTTCGCCGCCTCCGCCCGATCTTCTGCTGCCACCAACCTGTTTTATTTTGTCACCAATACCACGGATGACACCTTCCTGCGCTTTTGCAAAAGAAGAAAACATTAACAGCCCGGTAAAAAGCAGGTATGTAAACTTTTTGATCAGTGAAAATGAAATTTGATGTACAGCAATAAAAAGCCTTTGCAAAATAACCCTGCAAAGGTAAAGTCATGGTATCAAAACTGTTAATTAAATAGCAGCAACCAGTTCTCTGAAAATAACAGCCAGTTTAGGCTCTGCATTCTTTGCTGCTTCCAGCACTTCTTCATGTGTGATGGTAGTATGATTATCCATGATGCCGATA
This sequence comes from uncultured Chitinophaga sp., assembly GCA_964358155.1. Classification (GTDB taxonomy): domain Bacteria; phylum Bacteroidota; class Bacteroidia; order Chitinophagales; family Chitinophagaceae; genus JJ008. Next base: position 1,124 of record CAYHPA010000066.1, on the reverse strand, counting down.
TCAGTTACCACACTCATGGCAAAAACTTCCATGCCCATATGATTGGCGGCAATACATTCCTGCACAGTGCTCATGCCCACCACATCTGCTCCTATTACTTTTATGAAATTATATTCCGCCCTTGTTTCAAAAGTGGGTCCTGTTACCGCCACATACACACCTTCCTTCACATCATAATTATGCGAAACAGCAATCGCTTTTGCTTTTTCAATCAGGTGTCTTTTGTAAGGTTCGCTCATATCGGGGAAACGGGTGCCCAGTTCTGCAATATTTTTTCCAATCAATGGATTGGGAGTAAAAAAACTGATATGGTCTTTGATGATCATGATATCTCCCACTTTGTGCGAAGGGTTCACCGTACCTGCTGCATTGGATAATAATAATGTCTGCACCCCAAGCATTTTCATTACCTTTATTGGAAAGATGATATCCTGCGCATCATATCCTTCATAATAATGAAAGCGTCCGGCCATAGCCACCACTGTCTTGCCGCTCAGCTTACCAAATACCAACCTGCCCTTATGACCTTCCACAGTAGAAACAGGAAAGTTGGGAATATCGCCGTAAGCCACTTCTTTCTCCACTTCTATCTCCTCCGTAAAATTTCCCAGGCCACTGCCCAGCACAATACCTGCCTGCGGCGCATGTTTGTATTGTTTTTGAAGAAATATCACTGATTCCTTCAGTTGTTTCATTATTTTTTTATTGCCGTTTCACTTACCTTTAAAACTGCTTTCAGAATATCTTTCTTCCGGCCTTTATCAGCCTCTGTCAAAGGCGATTCTTCCTTCTGCAAAGACAAATCCTCAATCCTTATAATTGCCTGTTGAGCCTCTAGCATACTGATAAATTTCACTATACTAGAGTAATTAGCCTAGAGCTCAATCTTAAAAGTAGAAATCACAGAAACGCCCATATCCTGTTCAGAAACAGGATCCAGCAGCAAAACCTTTACCTTCGTAGCCACTGCATGCTTGTTAATAGAATCCGCGTTTAACGAATTGATATTCTTAATAAACGGTTCGCTCATTTGAGCTTTTTTCTTATTAAGACCTTTCACTTCATGAGACACAGCAATTTTCTGTTCTTCTTTGGCTAGGCTATCTTCCAAAAGTCGCACTTTC
>CAYHPA010000065.1:0-15052 GCA_964358155.1 uncultured Chitinophaga sp. | reverse complement strand
GGTTTCCTCCCACAACAGGTCAATGCGGCGCATCGCCCTTTGCAAACGAATATCATTGCGAACGATACCCACATAGTCGCTCATCACCAGCTGCAGTTCTTTCAGGCTTTGGGTAATCAAAATCATTTCCCTGGGGTCTGTAGTTCCCTGAGCATTCCAATCAGGAACCTCAACCCCTTCCCTTCTCCATCCCGAAAGCTTTCGGGAGAGAAGGGTGCCCGGAGACCCCGAAAGTTTTGTGGTTGAGTCCAGGTAACAACGATGGGCAAATACCATTGCTTCCAATAATGAGTTGGAGGCAAGCCGATTGGCGCCATGCAAACCGGTAGAAGCACATTCACCACAGGCATATAAATTGCGAATAGAACTTCTTCCCCATTCATCGGTCTTTATTCCCCCGCAACTGTAATGTGCAGCCGGTGCAACGGGTATCATATTTTTGGTGATATCAATTCCAATAGACAGGCATTTCTCATAGATATTCGGGAAATGCTCCACAAATTTTTCTTTGTTGAAATGCCGGCAATCCAGCCATACATGTTCCGTTCCGGTTCTCTTCATCTCACTGTCTATTGCTCTTGCCACAATATCTCTTGGCGCTAAATCTTTTCTTACATCATATTTTTCCATGAAGGCTTCGCCATTCTTATTACGAAGAATGCCGCCATCGCCACGAACTGCCTCAGTAATCAAAAAAGCTTGTCCTCTCACACCCGGTTCATACAAAGCCGTTGGGTGAAACTGAATGAACTCCATGTTTTCTATCCTGCCCTTGGCCCGGTAAACCATGGCCACACCATCACCGGTGGCTATAGAAGGATTGGTTGTCGTTCTGTATATCTGCCCGTTGCCCCCTGTAGCCAATAGTGTGATCTTTGAAAGCATTTTCTCAATTTTATTTGTCTGCAGGTTCAGCACATACACTCCATAACATTCCACATCGGGAGTTGACTTGGTTACGAGATAACCAAGATGATGCTGGGTGATAATGTCCACTACAAAACAATGCTTGATAAATTCGATGTTCTTTTGCCGACTCACCGCTTCCAGCAAAGCCCTCTCCATTTCCTTGCCAGTTACATCCTTATGGTGCAGGATGCGGAATTCAGAATGACCGCCCTCTTTCCCTCTTTTATAATCGCCATCGTTCTCCTTGTCAAACTTTGCTCCCCAGTTGATAATTTCCTGCACCCTTTCCGGCCCTTCCTTTACAACGATCTCCACTACTTTTTCATTACACAATCCATCACCTGCGATCAGGGTGTCCTCAATGTGCTTTTCAAAACTGTCATTCTCCAGGTCGTTTACTACGGCAATACCACCTTGTGCATATTTAGTGTTGGTTTCATCGGCGGCAGCCTTCGTTATCACCAATATTTTTTTATCAGGAAATTCGTTCGCTATTTTAAGCGCATACGTTAGTCCTGCAATACCTGAACCAATTACTAAAAAATCTGTTTGCTGCATGTCTGTTTTTTTACCTGCTCTTGTACTACTATCAACTTTTATTGCGACTGCCCGCCGTACAAGTTTTTGGCAGGCGGGTCGCACCCGATAGCTATCGGGTCTTCAGGGTTCAGTTCGTTATTCATCAATATTGAACCCCTACGGGGTTCTGAAAACATCCTACTATAAAGCGCTACCAACATTTAGTCCCTGCGGGACAACTTTAGTTTATCATTACTATATATGATAGCCCCTTGTACAATAAAAAGCTGTGCTAAAGCATATGTCAGTATAATAATTACACCGGCTGCTTCAAATGGCTGATAAAATTTGTTGACAGCAAGTACCGAATCAGAAATAACAAAAAACAAAGCGCCAATCATCATCCATTTGCCTGCCAGCTTATTTTTGATAAACAACATATGCATCGCCAGCATGAACATAAAGCTGATGACGATGCCATAAACCCGCACCGGCCATTTCATATCGGCAAGATGGGGAGATAGCACAGTTATTAATGCTCCATAATAAACTACTACAATCACCATCAGCCAGGGATTTCCTTTGACACTTTCTTTTATCCGGACATTGTGAAAAAAGACAATATAGAAAATATGCGCTATTAAAAAAGTTGACAGGCCCAGCATGAAGAAGATTTCATTCTTTGGAACAAACATCAGCAGCACATCGCCTGCCCATGAAAAAAGCAAGGCTCCAACTATCCATTTTTTTATACTGCTGGAAATACCTTTTGTCTGCAAGATGAAATGCACCATTAGCAAAGGCATCAAAAAGGGTTTGCAGATATACTGAAGAGATTCGTTGGGCATCAGGATGCCAGCGATATATACGGCGAGAGTTGCGGCAAAAACTATTATCCAGATATTTTTATTCATTTCCAAGATTTATACTTCTACCCACGCCCCATTTTCTTTTATTAAGTCGATCAACTCCTCCACCGCCACTTCACTATTCACATTCCGTTTCACTACTTCCTTTCCTTTGTACAAAGTAATCTTACCCGGCCCGCTGCCTACATAACCGAAATCCGCATCAGCCATTTCTCCGGGGCCATTCACTATACATCCCATGATAGCGATCTTCACTCCTTTTAAATGATTGGTGACCGCCCGGATCTTTGCCGTAGTTTCCTGCAGGTCAAATAATGTACGGCCGCAACTGGGGCAACTGATATATTCTGTTTTAGAGATCCTTGTTCTTGTTGCCTGCAAAATACCAAAGGCAACAGAGTTTAACAGTGAAGGCTGAGGAGTAATGTTTTTATTTCCATAGTGGTGGCCAAAACAAACACCATCACAAAACCCATCCAGCAGCAGGCCACCGGCTTCTACTGAATAATGAATAAGGCTCTCCTCCGTTGCAACATGGGCGCTGTCACAAATAACAATGGCGGGATTCTTAATATCCTTATTCATCAGATCAACAAACATACTGCGGATATTTTGCAGCGCATTTTTATTAGGAGAGCTTAAACATATTACTGCTGTGTTATCTCCTTTCAGCTTTGTAAATAATTGCTCTCCCCGTTGAGAAGAATATTCCTCCCAATTGTAATCCACCATCACAAAATTGAGCCTGGTTGATTTTTCCAGCTTGTCATCCATGTATTGCGGGCTGTCAAAAAGCGGAATACACTTCTCCTTATCCGGAGCTGTCAGCCATTGCTCATAAAACAGCAACACCTTCAGCGTTCCCGGCAATTCAAACTCAAGAGGTTGCTTGCAGAAAATATAGTCTGCTGCTGCATCACTGATATTCCATTTATCAGTCGCTTCATCATAGCTATAGCCTATCGTCTGAAGATCAGCGGGAGTTATTTTTTCAAACTTGCTGAAATCTGCAATTACAACAGGAACATGCTTCCCCCCGATATTATCAACAGCAAATGTTTCCCTTCGTTGATAACTGAATGGGTCGTATGGAATTTTTTGTGTTTGCGGAACCGGCTGTGGACCATTGACTGTCGACTGTCGTCCCACATATCGTTTCACCAAATCCTTACATACCGGAATCTCAAACTCCGGATTCTCTGTTAATGAAACACGGATAGTATCTCCGAGACCATCTTCCAGCAACGTACCGATACCTACAGCAGATTTTATTCTTCCGTCCTCGCCATCGCCTGCTTCGGTAACACCAAGATGCAATGGGTAACATTCGCCAAACTCATCAAACATCGTTTTCACCAGCAGCCGGTATGCCTGTACCATCACCTGCGGGTTGCTGCTCTTCATACTCAGCACAATATTGTGATAGGTCTCTGCTCTTGCAATTCTTAAGAACTCCATCGCACTTTCTACCATTCCCATCGGCGTATCGCCATAGCGGCTCATGATGCGGTCGCTCAGCGAGCCATGGTTGGTGCCAATACGCATCGCTGTTCCATATTCTTTGCAAATTTTAATCAGAGGTGTAAACCGCTCCCTGATACGGTCAATCTCTTCTGCATATTCAGCATCAGTATATTCTATCTGCTCAAATTTTTTCTTGTCAACATAGTTACCGGGGTTCACTCTTACTTTTTCAACGATCCTTGCGGCAATTTCCGCAGCATTTGGGGTAAAATGTATATCGGCCACCAGCGGAGTGTGATAACCTCTCTTTCGCAATTCACTTTTTATATTCAATAAATTCTCCGCCTCATTTTTGGAAGGCGCAGTAATGCGTATAAGCTCCGAACCGGCTTCAATGCAACGGATGCTTTGTTCAACAGTTGCAATAGTATCCATCGTGTCGGTGGTGGTCATCGTTTGTACCCGGATAGGATGACCCCGAAAGCTATCGGGGTTGCCGAGCAGCAGGTCGCCAATCTTTACTTCCTTTGTTGCAAGACGTTTATATTCATTGAGGGATTCACAATACCATTGCATAGCTGCAAAACTAACAAAGAAGAGGGAGCTAAGTTTACCAATCTTTCTTTTGCCCTGCCCCGGTTTTGTTCCTTTCGCTCTGCACCCTTTGCTGCACCTGTTTTTCTTTTTGCTGCAGTAACTTAAGGCGCTGCTCCGCTTCTTTGGGGCTTATTCCGGACTGTGGTTGTTTTTGCTGCTGCTGCTGTTCCTGCTTCTTTTTTTTATCCTGGTCTTTCTTTTTTGGCGGATTCTTTTTCTTTAATTCCAGCAGGGCTTTTTGCAGATTTTCCCTTGCCTCTTTATCATCCGGGTTATTCCGCAAAGCATTTTTATATGCTTCAATACTTTCTTCCAGGTTTTTTTGCTGGCTTAATATCACGCCTCTGTTATAAAATGCTTTTGCCCGAAGCCCTGTTTCTGTTACTGTATTCGCCACTCCCGCAAACAGTTGAGCAGCTTCCACCTTTTTATCCTGTTTATACAAAGAATTGGCCAGGTTGAATTTCGCCGTTTGGCTGGATGGTTCAGCGCTGATAGCTTTATTGTATTCCTCCGCTGCTTTTGCAAACTGATTTTGTTTGTAATAATCATTCCCTTTATGAATCAGCTTATCCGCATCCTGGGCTATGGCCCGAGAAAACGAAAGAAGCAAGAATATCGTCAGCATTTTTTTCATGCAACAACCTTTTTTCTTTCAGGAATAAATATTTCCGCTATCAATAATACAAACATCGCTGTCGCAAGAAAAATGAACCAGTTCTTAAAGTTCATCATAGAAACATCATTAAAAGCATTTTTGTCTATTTGCGACAGCTGCGCTTTTACAGCTGTCACAGCTTCAGCGCTGTTCTGAAGCCGCACATAAATACCGTTTGTAGCTTCCGCAATGTCTTTTAACCCCTCTTCATTCAGTTTTGAGATAACCGTGTTTCCAGCCTCATCCTTTTTATTCTGGCCTGTGGCCGGATCAATAATAGTAGCTCCTTCCGGTGAACCAATACCAACCGTTGTTACCATCACACCCTGTTTGGCAAGTTCCTTCGCCGTACCCGCTGCTGCCTCGTCATAATCTTCGCCATCTGAAATAAGGATGACTGACTTGAATCGTTTATCAGCGCTGTTGAAAACAGCAGCACTCATATTTAATGCATCGCTGATAACCGTTCCTTGCTGGGGAACCGCTTCCGGGTTTGCAGACGACACATATAATTGCGCAGCGCCATGGTCGATTGTCAATGGCATCTGCAAATAAGCCTTGCCGGCAAATAATACCAAAGCGATCCGGTCATCCGGCATTTCATTCATCAGTTTAGTGATAAACTGTTTGGCCCTCTCCAGCCGGTTAGGTGGCAGATCTGCAGCGAGCATGCTTTTACTTACATCCAAAGCAATTGCAATATCAATTCCTTTCCTGCTGTTTTTATCCGTAGCGCCAGGTTGTCTTGGATTCATGGCAGCCACAATACCAATAGCAAACGCCGCAGAAAGGACAATAAACTTTGAGGTAAATAATTTAGAAGAATAGTTGCTGATCAGCAGATCAACCAGCTTTTTGTCGCCCATTCTTTTTTTCACTTTCTTTTTCCATTGCAACAGCCTTGCGAATAAAAGAACAAACAGGACAACGCCGGCAAAAAGCCATACCAGTTCTTTATGTTGAAACTGAAAATTCAAGACATTAAAAATTTTTAATAGTCAGAACTAACGAACCGCCGTCAGGGCTTGCAGCCACTGACGGGGTTGACGGGATGGTTTTACATCTTTCCCTCAAAGAAACCCAGTTGCTTCAAAATATCTTTCAATATTTTCATCCGTACAGTTACTATATCAATGTTTTTATCCGCTGATTCAATGTTGAGTACAAAGAAATATGGATGCTTATTTTCCTCTATCCAGCCAACGATCCAGCCTATGTAATGATCTTTTTCACTGGTGCCCCATCCTGTTTTATAGGCCAGTTTGTAAGTGGCGTTATTCTCAAACAGCATGGCCCTTTTTACCATTTCCTGGTAGCTTTTAAAAAAAGGAAGCTGGTCAAAATATAATTGCTTCACCAAACCCAATTGCTGGTCCGGGGTAACTTTAAGAGAATTATCAATCCAGAATGAATCAATGGCAGAACGGATGACCACTTTATCATCCTTTGTTTGCTTCCCATATCCCAAACTATCCAGCCAGATCTGCATGGTGTCTTTTCCTATCCTTCTTGCCACTTCCTGGTAATACGGAAGAGAAGACACCCTAAAAGCTTCGTACATGGTCAGGTCCTGGTTCCAGTCTTCCTTCCATCTTTTTACCCCATCCCATTTAATGACCATGCTGTCATTGACGATCTTTCCTGTTTGCAAACCGATCAATGAATTGACAATTTTAAATGTAGAGGCAGGCAGATAGCTGCTGTCGCGGTAACGGCCCAGGTTATACACCGTAAATTTTCCGGTCCCATTATCCATCATGGCAAAACAACCCTCCACCTTGTTTTCATCAAAGTATTTTTTCAGGCGACCATCCTTCTTCACATTGTTAGGGGAACAGGAAGAAACCAGGATACTCAACAGGAGGTAATAAACAACGCTTCTCATCAGTTAAAGAAATTTCAGCGAAGGTAGCTATCCTTTGGTACGCAGTAAAACAGCTTTCTGGTAACTGCCCACTTTATAGCTATCTACAGCGGGACTTTCTTCCGTGCCTTTGCCGGATGTAGAAATGGGCTTAGCCGAAATGCTGTAAAATTCGACGATCAGCTTATTGTCTTCCATCCAGTAGTTATTGACAATAGTTGAATTCATGACGGTAAAAGCCCCGCAAAATTTATCTGCCACCCAATACTGGTCCAGCACAATGCCGTTATTCTCATCAATCACCCAATGCACCCCAATGCTGTCTTTCATTACCAGCTTATACGGCCGGCTATCTTCGGTTTCTGAACCATAAATGATCTGCCATGACCATGTATTGATGCTATCTGCAGGGCGGATCCGTATTTCAATATTTACTTTTTGAGGTTCCTTTGCCCCGGTTTTATACCAGCTCAACTCGCCCTTCCATTCCCCTTCCCAACTTTTGGGAAAAGACCGGTTTTGCGCAAAAGATGATGTATAAATAAGAAGGGCTGCTATTATCCCGATAAGCTTCATAAATATTTTTGCTAAAAATAAAAAATCCTGCCCGGCTTATCGCTGAACAGGATGAGTTCTTTTGATCTGATTCGCTGCTACAGGTAAATACCGTTCTTCAAACGAACATGTTTATTACCCTGGCAATCCCTTTTGGTGGCAGCGCAGGAGCTGAACACAAAGGCTACTACGGCCACAACAGTCAGACAAAGCAAAAATTTCTTCATACTTTTTAAATAAAAGTTGGGTCAACAAATAGATTAAGAGAATTTCAGGGGATTTGGTGGGTAGAGTTTTATATCATCGTAGTAGATAACGAAAATAATGCCGGTCTCGTATTTCCCATAGCTTTCCGTGGGATTTTTTTAACTTTTTTATCGAAACGCTGCATGGAGGATGCTGTTTATCGTAAAAACACTAATTGCAGTACATTTATACCCTTAATTAAAATGTATGAAACGTATATTCCCTATTCTTTTTATTTCAATATCGGTGATAGCCGCCTGTGATAATGCTGACCCAAAAAAGAAAGAGGGGGCTGAAAAGGCTGACAGCGCCGCAATAATAGCTGAACAAAAAAAGGCAGCTACAGCCGCCAATGAAAAGATGCTGGCCGAATTGGAGAAGATAACCCCACTGCCGGAAGATGAACTAAAAAAATTACTGCCTGAGACGCTGATGGAAGCAAATCTTTCCAGCAGTTCGGTCAACTCCACATTAGGGGCATCTGTTGCCACGGCTGAATACCAAATTAATGACAGTACAAAAATTACTCTGAGCATTCATGACTGTGCCGGACCTGGCGGAGCAGGATTATATAATCTTCAGTATGCAGGGCTGCTGGAATATACTGCAGACAATCCAACGGAATATACAAAAGTGATTGACTTTAATGGCGGCAAGGCCATTGAGCATTGCAAGAAACAAAGCATTGAATGCTCTTTTACTTATTTTTCCGGCGGCAGGTTCCTTGTAGCGTTGGAAGGAACTAATGCAGGCGCTGAAGAATTGAAGAAGATAGCAGGGAGATTGAAACTGTAATTGTTAAAAAATGATCAGCTTTAATGAAATATTTAATTGCGTTTTGTTTCGTATTATTAGTTAATCAGGTTTCTTTTGGCCAAAAACCACAAGCGGGTGACTATATTACTAATAACTATATCAATAAATATGAAGGAACATGGATGTGGACATCAGGATCTGATACTGTTATCTTTAAACTTAAGAAATTAAAATATACTTACACATCGCCTGCGTTTGACGCTGATGTATTATTGGGCTGTCATACATATATTCAAACTGGAGTTTTAGTTGAAAGCTCAATGAACAAATATGACAGTATTGTTAATTATAATAAGCATAAATTAAGAACGGTGACAGGCTGGAATGATCCCGCCGAAGACACTTCCAAGGTTTCCGGGATATTATGGGATATCACAAAAAATAAAAGAGTCGGCCTTACACTTCAATATATTGCTGGTTCGCCACCTCAATTGCAATTGGAAATGAAAGCTTTGGCAGATGTAATACTTGATCCAACACCCTTAGGTGCGACATTGCCAACAAACATGGTTTTCATAAAACAATAGACCATCACTTCAACACCCTCAATTCTTTCCCGATCTTGGTAAACGCTGCAATCGCTTTGTCCAGGTGCCTTTGTTCATGTGCAGCGCTGAGTTGTACTCTTATTCGTGCTTGTCCTTTGGCAACAACGGGAAAGAAGAAGCCAATCACATAAATACCTTCTTCCAGCAGTTTGGCGGCCATGGTTTGTGCAAGCACAGCATCATAGAGCATGATGGGAACGATAGGATGGTCGCCGGGTTTGATATCAAATCCTGCTTCGGTCATTTTGCTGCGGAAATATTTGGTGTTGGATTCCAGTTTATCCCTTAATTCTGTTGTTTCTGTCAGCATTTCCAAAACAGCAATGGAGCCGCCCACAATAGAAGGTGCCAATGTATTGCTGAATAAATATGGTCTTGATTTCTGCCGCAGCATTTCAATGATCTCTTTCCTGCCAGAAGTAAACCCGCCGGAAGCGCCACCTAACGCTTTGCCTAATGTGCCGGTGATAATGTCCACCCTCCCCATCACACCGCGGTATTCATGAGTGCCCCTTCCTGTTTTTCCCAAAAAACCGGAGGAGTGGCATTCGTCTATCATCACTATCGCATCATATTTATCGGCGAGGTCACAAATTTTATCCAACTGTGCTATTGTTCCATCCATACTGAATGAGCCATCGGTAACAATGATGCGGCTGCGGAGATTGGCCGATTCTTTTAGTTTCACCTCCAGGTCTTCCATATTATTATGCTCGTAGCGGAAACGCTGTGCCTTGCATAATCTTACTCCATCAATGATGGAAGCATGATTGAGTGCGTCAGAAATGATCGCATCCTGCTCATTGAACAATGGCTCAAACACACCGCCATTGGCATCGAAGGCGGCTGCATATAATATGCTATCTTCTGTACCGAGAAATGTTGAGATTTTTTCTTCCAGTTCCTTATGAATATCCTCAGTACCGCAAATGAACCGTACACTGCTCATACCATAGCCCCGTTTGTCAATGGCCTTATGTGCCGCTTCAATCACTTTTGGATGGCTTGAAAGCCCGAGGTAGTTATTGGCGCAAAAATTCAGAACGGTTTTTCCTCCAACAATAATTTCTGCTCCCTGCGGGCTGGCAATGATCCTTTCCGTTTTATAAAGACCGGAAGACCTGATCTCCTCTACTTCTTTGGCTATCCGCTTTACAAGATTCTCGTTCATATGGCCTTGTTTGGGGCAAATATAGATAAGTTGACAGGTTGATAAATTGGAAAGTTGCCGGTCAATTCTGCTTCCCTGTCAACCAGTTAACCTGTCAACTTATTAATCTTTTTGCCCCTTGTTGGTCTTCCAAAACCTTTGAGCGGCCTTTGTTGAGTGTTGAGCGATGGCTTTGAGTGGCAGAAAAAACACCAACAAACGAATTCAGGACACTCAAAATTTTGATCATTCCGGAATATATTTAAGAACTAAGTTAAGGTCTCTTATAGTTTGTGTCGCTGGTGTTTTTGCTTTGCTTCTTAACCCACACTCAACACTCAGCGATGGCGTGATGCTTTTTTTGAACACATGCAAAGGCAAAAGATTCTCGTTCATATGGCCTTGTTTGGGGCAAATATAGATAAGTTGATAGGTTGGAAAGTTGCCGGTCAATTCTGCTTCCCAGTCAACCAGTTAGCCGACCGACTTAAGAACTTTTTACAATTTCTGTAACATTTCCCTGTCTACTTTCGTCCCATCCAAAAACCAACCAACATGAAGAAAAAAAACTGGATACTCCCGGGCATCTTAGCCTTCCTGGTGTTTGGATCATCCCTTGTTGTAGGTTTTTCTTCCCGTGCATCTTCCAAAACAGAAAAGAATAATGCCACCTGCTGCTCTGAAAAGAAAATGAAGGAATGCAGCGGTAAACCCTTTGAACCGGGCGAAATGAGCCTTGACAATCTCTCCACCCAATTCCTGAGTATCCCTGTTTTGGGATATTGATTTCCAGCGCTTAAAGCCAAAAAAAATATTTCCTTAGCTGTAACATCAGGCCCTTTTGCCCGTATTACATTCCGGAAAGGGTTTATTAAAGTATTTTTACCCCCTATATCGGCTGTTTACCTGTACGACGAAGCTTAATGAGAAAGTGATACCCGGAACAGGAAAGTTGGCCGCTTATTAAAACAATAAGCGAAGTAGTATGACTGAACGGGAATACAATGAATGTGTGACCACTTACGCAGATAATGTGTACCGCTTCATCCTGAAAAATCTCCGCCACGAGGAAGATGCACGGGATGTAGTACAAACCGCTTTTGAAAAAATGTGGCGCAACCGGGATGATGTGGATGCTGCAAAAAGTAAATCCTATCTTTTTACGGTGGCCTATCACCAGATGATTGACCATATCAGGAAAGTAAAGAGGATACAGCTTCGGGAAGAGTTTAATGATAATGTGCGGGTAGAGAACAGGCCGGTGAACAGCCTGAAAAAAATACTGGATGAAGCATTGAACCGGCTAAGCGAAACACAAAAATCACTAGTGCTGCTGAAAGATTATGAAGGATACAGTTATGAAGAGATAGGCCAGATCATGAACCTGAATGCCAGCCAGGTGAAAGTGTACCTGCACCGGGCAAGGATGCAACTGAAAGAGTATTTAGTGAAAATGGAAAACGTAATATGAGGACGGAGGACGGAGGTCGGAAGCCAGAAGTCGGAAGCTCACTATAAAACGACCACTCCGACATCAGACATCTGACCTCAGGCATCAGAATAAGGAGAACAAAAAACATGAGTATAACCCGCCATAATTACGAAGAGTATTTTATCCTGTACATGGATAATGAACTCAGCAGCGATGACCGCCGCATGGTGGAGGTATTTGTTCAGCAGCATCCGGACCTGAAAGAAGAACTGGATATTTTATTGCAATACAAACTGGAGCCTGATACTTCTGTTGTTTTTAACGGAAAAGAGGAGTTGATGAAGCTGAATGGCGAAACTCCAATCAGCTTATCCAACTATGAAGAATGGCTGGTTTTATATGCCGATAATGAATTGACTGCCGCTCATAGAAAATCAGTTGAACAATTTACCGCAGCTAATCCTGCCGTAAAAGAGGATCTGGTCCTGCTGATGAAGGCAAAACTACAGTCCGAAGAAATTGTTTTCCCTTACAAAGAATCATTATACCGCAAAGAAGAAAGACGGATTGTTCCTTTCCCCTGGTGGAGGGTGGCTGCTGCCATACTCATCATTGCACTGGGCATAACTTCTGTAGTTGTATTTAATAATAAGCCGGGTGGAATTAAGAAAGAAGAAGTGGCAGATGTAACACCCGGCTCAGAAAAAAACAACAACCCTGTTACTAAAAAGCAACAAACAGGTACAACAAATCCTGCTGTTACCAGCAAACAACCCGATGCTCTAAATGAAACAGCCGTTACCAACACGGTAAAGCAATCTTTTCCTGCTGCTGTAAAACAAACGGATAAGAATATTGCCGTTGAAAACAACAACCCTTCATTCGACAAGAAAATACCGGCTAATAATCCGGTTCCAGTCAACAAAGAAGAACAGGCTGTTGCTGCCACTACCGGTATCAAAAAAACCAATGATCTGCCGGAACCTCTTTACAATCCGAACATCAATAAAAAAGATCTGAATGATGCAGCAATAGCAATCAAAACGAATAAAGAACCAGCCAATATGCAGGAACCATTAACAGAGCCTGTAGTAACAAAAGATGACGCTCAGCCGTCTCCTATAATACCAGCTGGTTATCTTGAAGAAGGCAGCGACAACAAAAAGAGCCGTGGCCTGTTCAGAAAAATAGCCCGGACTTTTGAGAAAAGGACTAATATGCCTGCTACCGACGATAACCGTTTACTGGTCGGTGGGCTGTCTTTTAAACTAAAATAATTATTATCCAATTAAAAAATTGAATGAAGATGAAGAGAATCTTTACCCTGTGCATCGCCTTATGCACTATTATTACCGGATTTGCCCAGACAGATACCACAGGCAAACAAACCACTCCTGCCGACGATACTATCCGCATTGGCGGCATGGTCATCATCCGCAAAGCAGGAGCAAAAGATGAAGTGAAAAAAGACAAGGATTACAAATTGCGCAACCGTCGTGGTGACAAACCTTCCAACCTGAGCACTAACTGGTGGATCATTGACCTTGGTTTTTCCAACTTTAAAGACGAAACAAACTATGCAGGCGCCGCCGCACAGGCCTATGCCCCCGGCAGCAACAGCAGCTGGTTTGAACTGAAAGACGGCAAATCAAGAAATGTGAATGTCTGGTTCTTTATGCAAAAACTGAATGTGGCCAAACATGTGCTGAACCTGAAATATGGTTTGGGCCTTGAGCTGAACAACTATCACTACAAGCAACCCATCCGCTACCAGGAAAACACCATTGCCATCCCCAATCCACCGCGGGTGATACTGGACGGAACAGTTGGACGTACTTACAAAAAGAACAAATTAGCAGCAGATTATTTAACCGTACCGATGATGGTAAACTTCAATTTTACACCTAACAGGAACAATGGTTTTGGGTTCAGCGCCGGTATCAGCGCAGGCTACCTGTACAGTGCCCGAAACAAGACAAGAACATCCGACGAAGGAAAGGAAAAAACAAAAGATGATTTTGAACTGGAAAAGTGGAAACTCTCTTATATAGCTGAGCTGTCATTAGGCCCTGTACGCTTTTATGGATCTTACGCCATGAAGAATATGTACGAAAGAGGACTGGATATGACACCGTACAATTTTGGTTTCCGGTTCAGTAACTGGTAGCCTCACCCCCTGCCCCTCTCCACTCCGTGGAGAGGGGAGAAAAATATTTTCCATAAAACAAGAAGCCGGTAGTAAAAACCACCGGCTTCTTGTTTTCTAAATGTCCCGTTAAAACATATCCCCACCCCAAAATAAAAATTCGTGGCACTTCGTTTGACAAATGACGGTTACTGATTTTAGCCATGAAATGAATCCTGCCACCTCCGGGTTACATCTGGCCTTACTGAAAACACTAAAGAACATGAAAAACCTTGTGATGCTGACTTCTGTTTTTTTGGGTGGCAGCCTGCTGGCTTCGGATGTTCATCTTTCCCGCAACAAAATGCACAAACGCTTCCGGTCGGGTATTGAAGGCCCCATCGGAACTGTTTCCATTATTATTGATAAAACAGATTATGAACTGAGTGTGTATGACGACAAAGGCTGGTATGCCACCTACCCCGTAGTGTTTGGCAACAATGGCCTGGATGATAAAAAAATGCAGGGCGACAAGAATACACCCGAAGGAACCTTCCGCATCACGGCAAAAAGGGTGCATGAAAAATGGTGCCGGTTCTTATCCATTGACTATCCCAATGCAGAAAGCCGGGAAAAATTCAACCAGCGAAAACAACGGGGAGAGATACCGGCCAATGCCAGCATCGGCGGCGGCATCGGCATACACGGCACCTGGCCGAATGATGACCTGCTGGTTGACCGTTATAAAAACTGGACACTGGGCTGTATCTCCATGAAGAATGATGATGTAAAAGAGATATACGGTTTCACCAATGCCGGAACAAAGGTTACTATCCGTTACTGAACCTGTTTAGTATTATTGGTAAGAAATGCTTCCGTCTCGGCCCGCCACTTCGCCGGGTCGTTTTGCAGCAGGGATTCATGTCCGGCCTTTTCATAAATCACCAGTTTCTTATTGGCAGACGCAATAGCCTTATATACTTTATCGGTTTCGCTTTTCAATACATAGGTATCAGCAGCGCCCCATTGCATCAGCACCGGGCAGTTTATTTTTTTAGCATAGGCGGTTGTTCTGGCTTTAAACCCGTTGAATCCTCTTTCAATTCCTATCCACATGGTAACCAGAAAGCCAAACGGCTTTTCGCCTACTCCGCCGAATCCTAATCCCCTTGCCCTTACATGCGACTGCAATGAAGCAAAAGGCATGTCTAAAAAGACTCCTTTTGGTTGAAGCGAATAATCCGAAATGGCCTTTGTTACCACGACAGCACCCATGGAGCTGCCGTACAGAAAAATATTT
>CAYHPA010000064.1:0-15055 GCA_964358155.1 uncultured Chitinophaga sp. | reverse complement strand
TTCTGCCGGCTTACTCGTAACGGGGTAGCCTGCTTTTTTCCACGCTTCAATACCCCCGTTTAAAAAAGATACTTGTCCTTTCAGGCCAAAATGCTCTAATGTCATAAACATTCTTGCAGCAATGGTTACATCGCCGCCTTTGTGACAAACAACAATCTTCGAATTTTTATTGATGCCTAAATTTTGCAATGCTTTAGTGGCCGTTTTGGTATCGGGGGCAAACATGCTGCCCTCGGGTGTGTCATAGGCCAGCCAGTCCGGCCAGAGAAAACGGGAACCTTCAATATGCTCCCGGTCGTAATCAGCTTTGATCACAAAGCCCGTGTACAGTATTACCAGGTCGGGGTCCTTTAAATTTTCATTCAGCCATTGTGGGGAAACAAGAACAGGTTGCTGTGCTTTTACAAACCAATCAAAAACAACACGATCGTAGTAAAAAATATTTTTTTCATGGCAGTATGTTTATACAGAAAGTTACACTTCGTAAAATAATCCGTCCCTACCTACTTGACAAAAGGTGAATTACGCTCCTCAACCGGTTGTTACAGATTTATTACATAAGCCAATCCACCCGTTTCAGTTAACACCAGTTTTTTTCCATCACTGGTAAAAGAAACGGTGTAAAGTTCATGGTCAAATCCAAACATGGTTAGTGTGTTGATGCCTTTTTCTACATCCCAGAAACGAACGGTACGGTCGTAAGAAACAGTAACCGCCAATGGCAAACTGGGGTGAAAGGCAACACCGTATACCCATTTGGTATGCCCCTTCAATGTAGTGCCTTTTTTTCTTTTTATATCCCATGCAAATACTTCGGCATTACCACCAGTAATTAAATATTTGTTATCGGCAGATACGGCTATATTAAAAATGGTGGTTCCGCATTGCAAACTGTCAACAACCGTCCAGCTTGCAGCGGAAATTATTTTTACTTTTCCATTGGTGCATCCGGCATAAATATTTTTTCCATCGGGTGAAAATTTTGCAGTGAAAACATTACTGATAGTTGAAATTGTATGCACTGCCGATGTGTCTGTTGTATTCCATACACGAACCGTTTTATCGGCTGCTGTAACAAATAAATCCAGGTTCCTATCATAATCCATACCGTAAATAACACCAGTATGACCTTTGCCTGTCCATATTTTTTTTTGTTGTGAAATATCATAAATGATAATAGCTCTGTTACCTGTTGCCAAATATTTTCCATCTGTTGAGAAAGCAGAAGAAAATGCAGTAAGGCTATCTAAAAATATTTCTTGTTTGCCGGTGGAGAGATTATACAATGCAACTACTTTATCACTGTTCACCGGGGCCATCCATTTCCCATTGAGGGAAACCGGCGCATTCCACGGACCAACGATACTTGCATTGAAATTAATTTCTCCCGGGCTATTAATGTCCCACACTTTGATTGTATTGTCACCTGATGTGGTAAAAATTCTTTTCCCATCCGGATGCCATGCCAGTTGATACATACCCGCTGTGTGTCCTTTAAAAGTGAAAATCGTTTTAGCAGTTGTTGTTTCCCATACTTTTAAAAGCCCATCATCGCTTACACTGGCAAAATGTTTTCCATCAGGAGAAAATCGGACGCCGTTCACCCATTCTTTATGCCCCTCCCATGATTCAATTTGCCGGATTAGTTTTCCGTCAGCAGCATTCAGTATTCTTATTTTATTATCCTTACCGCTTTGTATCACATGTTTATTATCGGGACTCATATCCAATGATTGCACGGCAGTGTAATAATCAAATTCCCGCATGTCATAATTCCAGTCAAGATTGCCACTGGTAATATCATGTTGCTTGATTTGAAAACCCCAGGTGCCGGTGTAAATTTTTTTATTGTCAGCAGAAAATTTGATGGCTGACGCCGGATGACCATCTGTATCAAAGCGCTGGATGAGCTTTCCGGTTGTTACATCCAGCACTTTGGCAAAACCCTGTACAGATTTTAAAAACTCCCAGGAAACAACGCCCAGCATGTTTCCATCATTGCTGAATTTTACCTGGTAAATGCCTTGTTTAAACTCTGAATTGTAATTTCTGATTTCAGTTCCGTCCATTATACTCCACAGGCGAAGTGATTTATCTGTTGAGCCGCTGATTAGTGTTTTACCGTCAGGAGAAAAATCAAGTGTGGTAACCTGTCCCTTGTGTGCAGTTATCCGTCGGATGATTTGATAAGTTGCTGCATCCCAGATGATGATGGAACTGTCTGCACTACCTGTTGCCAGCAACTTTCCATCTTTACTTACAGCAATTCCAACAACGGGTTTTGAATGTGCGGTGAGTGTTTGAATACTTCGGTCCAATCTCGCATTAAGCAGTTGCCATTCAAATGTTCTTTTGTTTTCCGGAACGGATTGTAGAATATTTTTTGCTTCGCCAATCTGGTTGTGGCGATAGTAAGCTTCTGCAGTTTTCAGCTGGGTAAGATAAAGTTCATCTGCTCCCTTCTTTTTTTGAGCTATGATATTTTGCTGAGTAAAGAACAGAAAGTACAAGAGTGCGACGCAACGAAGTATCATAGTAGCAATTTAGCCGGTTACAAAAATATTTTTATCAGCAAAAAAACTAACCCGCCTGCTCATAAGCCTGCTTTATCCAGTTAAATAATTCTTTATTGATATTTTTTTCATTCTCTATCCGGATGCGGTGGGTGCACATGGCATTCCATTTTTTACCATCTTCCACCATACCCGAAGGGGCAACGCCTTTAATATTTAACCCCACATCCAGTCGTTCCTTTGTTGATGGCTGAATTAATGCAAACTGTTTCTTTCTTCTCAAGCTTACATAAGCTTTTTTGGGCGCCACCTCCACATCATTACCAAACTTATTAATCTCCGCCATAATTTTATCATACCAGGGCTTCAGGTTTTCTTTGCCTTTGTATTGTTCGGCAATAAGGTCATCGCTGTTCTCTGCAGCGCCGGCATGAGATTGTTTGGCAAAATGAACGATGGTATTTGCATTGCCATGAGTGAATCCGTGTTTTTCTTTTAAGAAATTAACCAGTTCGCCATGTTTGGCAAGTCCGGATTTGTTGACGATGGTAATCCATTGTTGCAAAGTTTTGCCGGTGTTTTTCTCAATATTGGCGATCTGGGTTTGTGTTGCCTTGTCAATTGATTCTGCTCCCATGTTGATATATTTAATTTACGGCAAGATATTGAAAACCAGTATGACGGTATTGGAAAAAATTAACCTATCCGACAGGGACATAATTCATATAGTCACCCTTTAATTCCATGTAAGCGGACGGATTGAAACCGGAAAACCGCTTAAACTCATTGATAAAATGCGCCTGGTCATAATAACCGCAATCAAGCGCCAAACCGGCCCAATTGATTTGCCTGGAATTGCTTTCCAGCAATTGTACAGCCTGCTGAAATTTCAGCACACTTACATATTGCTTGGGATTGATGCCGGCGTATTTTCCGAAAAGGCTGATGAGGTGTTTGTTGCTTTAGCCGGTCTTGTTGGTTATTTTCCGGATAGAGGCCTGTGACGGGCTGCTGCCGATTTGTGTTATACAATAGCGGATGACGGGATGAATGTCAAAGTGATTTTTAATGCGCTTCAGCAAATATGTTTCTGTAACGGCAAATTTTTGAAGCGGCCCCGGCTGTTCCAGTAATTGCTGTCTGAAAGAAAGCAGTTCGTTTCCAAAAACCAGTTCTCCATCTACTACTTTATTTTTTATTTCCAGCACCGGCATGTGCAGAAATGACCAGGCCATGCCGGGACGAAAGCGTATTACCAGCATTTCCGATTCAGCCGCTCTTGCCTGTATGGAGATATATTCTGTACGCATACCGGAGATCCATGTCTTTTTGCAGGATTGTATTTCAGTCAGCGATTCATTATCGTAAATGTATTTGGGAACATTGGTGAGGTCAACAATCAAATCAATTCCACCGTCGGGCAAAAGGCGCTCAATAGTGTGCGGCGGATTATATCCTTTGTAATAGGTTATCAGTTCCACGTAATTGCTGAGGGGAACTGCCGGTATGTGAAATTCTAATATCACTCAACGCTATTTTTTCTTGCGGCTGTCTTTAAGATTGGTTTCATACATTTTAATCCAGTCTTCCACAGTGATTTTAGAAGTCAGCTCCCCAATTAAATCAAACGGGATGTCTTCGGGTTTTTTATAGCGGATACAGCTTTTGCCCATATCCAATTTTTTAGGGCTGGCTTTTGCATGTGCGTCCTGGAACCATTTGAGCAGTTTAGGGTTAGCATAAATACCCATGTGATAAAGATTAATGGAATTTTTCTGAGAAGCAAGGCCCATGAATGGCAGCGGGTCCTTCGGGTTGCAATGATAACCGGCCGGATAAATACTGTGAGGCACAGACCAGCCCATCATTCCGTAGCCCATTGTTTCTTTGAATCCTTTGGGAAGGTTCTTCTTAATTACTGAACGGAGTTTTGCCATTGCTTTTTGCCGGTCCCCTGGTATTTCAACCAGGTAAGCATCAACAGTTGTGGCTTTTGATTGCATGTTAAATTGTTTTACTTAAAGATA
This sequence comes from uncultured Chitinophaga sp., assembly GCA_964358155.1. GTDB lineage: Bacteria > Bacteroidota > Bacteroidia > Chitinophagales > Chitinophagaceae > JJ008. The sequence continues at coordinate 10,515 of CAYHPA010000064.1, read as the reverse complement.
TAAGAACCCAGTAAGAAAATAAAGACGAGACCGGTTACAATGATGGGTGGCCAAAACGTAAACCGCATCTGCATTAGAAAGACAATGCCGTAAATAATCACCTGTATCAGCAGAAAACCATCCCATACGTCAGGAGAGATGTCCGACTTCAGAAAATAAAAATTCAGTACGCCCCCGAGTATGTAAATAAAGGTAAAGCAGATGCTTACGCCGATGAATAAGTTGCCAAAGCTTCTTTTGATGCCGCCTCCCATATCCATCCTATAATTTTTCAGCAAATCAACCAGTTGTTTTTCCGTATCATTTCTTGGTTTTGGTTTGGCAATAAAACTCAGCGAATGAAACAGGGCCGAAAGCCCCTGGGCAACGATGGCGCCCCATATCCAGAAAGAAAAGTTGGAAGACATACGTTTGGTGTTGGTGATAAAATTAAAAACTAAGTATCCTGAAAAACTCCGGCCATGGCCCCATTTCCTCTTTGTACTGCTTTGCCATCACTCTTGTTATCTGTGCAATATGCGTCAGGTCGTGCACCACCCAGGTAGCCAGCAGGTTTCTCAGGGTCACTTCCCCCAATGAAGGATGCATTCCTTTCTTATCCAGGTCAGCTTCCGTTAAGTTGAGCGATTCGAGCCATTTCACATTGTCGCTTCGCACTGCTTCAAACTCATCCAGTAATTGCAGCAAAGACTTTCCTTTGCTTTCTTCTTGTTGCGCAAATCTGTCGTAGGGTGTAAATGATTTTGACAACCCACTTTCCAGAATGATCCTTGCCCTTACTGCCCAGTCTGTTTTTTCGCCGTGTATCAAATGTCCGATCACATCATAAGGCGAAAATGTTTCGGGGCCCTCGTTATTCATCACCCACTCATCATGCAGGTTGCTAAGCAGGGTTTTCAGAACCAATGGTGTTCTTTCCAGGATTTCTATTGACTTATCCGTGTTATAGTTCATTTTTTCTTCTTCACTGATTTTACTGCTGTGCGGGAGCCAGATTTCTTGCTTGCTTTTGCAATTTTGTTATACTCCAGCGCCAGCTTTATCCAATACTCCAGTTTCTTTTTTGTAGTCAACACATCCGCATCTACAAACACATAGCCTTTCATTACTTTGCCGGTGAAGTCCATCGGCCTGCATCCTTCTTTCTCCATTACTTCATCATACACGGCCGGGTCAAGTCGTACCATCAGCCGGTCTTTCTCTACACCAACACACATTTTATCGTTCACCATAAAACATAAGCCGCCGAACATAGCTTTCTCTTCCACCTTTTTATGGGTGAGGGAAATGAGTTCCCTTATCATATCAGCCAGTTTTTCATTGTATGCCATTGCTTCTTATTTATACCGTGAATAATAAAAATCTGATTTCTTATCCGGCATGTCAGGCCCTCCATCAATAAACGCATGAATGGAATCTTTGCCGATCAGTTCGTAAGTTATTCGTTTGGGAAAATCATGTTCGGGGTTTTCGGCTACGAACCCGGTTTCACTGTAAGAAGTAATTTTGAATGATACCGCCTGGTTATTGTTTTGCCCCTTTACTGTTGACGTATAATAATATTCTTCCTTTCTATAAGAAAGTTCAAGTGATTCCAGCACTTTGGAGCTGCCGGTTGCAGCAATAAACAGGCTCTCACCGTTCAATGTGCTATCGTTGCTTATGATCCAGGTTTCCATAATGGCGCCGCCGTTTTTCTTTTTCGTCATCCAGGTTCCCTTCAACCATTCAAATTTTTTTGTGTCGCTGACTTTCGGAATTTGTCTGAATGAAAACACAGTTATCAAACATGCAATCATCGCTGCTACAGGTATTTTCATACTATTTATTTTTCTAACAGGTTCTTTAAATTGGCAAGCCCGATGCTGAAATCTTTTCCCACCATTTCACTCATATTCATAAACAGCTTCATCACATTCATCGGATAGTTCATTTTGCTGGTAAATTCCCAGGTCACTTTTGTGGCGTTATCGCCTGCTGCGGTAGCCGTCATGGTAGCTTTGGCAACAGACCTGAAAGGTTTTAAAAAACGAAGTTCCGTGTCAAGTCTTCCGTCTGATACCGCAAGAATTTCCTGTTCTCCCTTGCCCACTTTTTTATTCCCTTCCCAGGCGTTTATAAACCCGGGGGCACCGTCGGTGCCGCGATATTCATTTTTCATGTTGGGATCCAGGCCGGCCCACTTGCCATAGTTTTGCTGGTTCTTCAGGTACTTTATATAATTAAACACATCGGCCCGGGGCTTATTGATAATGATCTCCTTTGTAACAGCAAGGTCCTTGCTGACAATTAACCCTGCCAACAGAAATAACACGATAATCCCGCCAATGATATAAACTGCTATAATCATATGCTTTGGTTTTATTTTTGCAAATATTTTTCTGGTACTGAGTGCAGAGCAATCCGGTTTCCTTCCGTATCTGTGAATATTGCCATGAAGCCGTATTCGGGGCTTATTTCCCTTTTGGGCACCGTTATTTTTCCTCCTGCAGCTTCCACCCTGTCCAAAACGATTTGTACATCCGGGTTGCCATTCAAGTAAATCAACGGGCCGTCTGTTTCAGAAGGTTTGTGAAAACCTCCGGTGTCAATAATGGTTCCTCCAATGCCTTTCATCGGATCGTCAATAGGAAACATTCTCATTTTGACTCCCGGAAAATCCATAGGCTGCATTTTCATTTCAAAAATAGCTTCATAGAATTTTTGCGCCCTTTCAATGTCAGTGGCCGGTATTTCAAACCAGCTGATTGCATTATCCATATATGTGTTTTTATTGTTTAGAATGTTTTTTCTTCATGTAACTAAAAGAAAGGCTAACCAGCTCTTTTAATATTTTTACATCCACATCTGCCAGTTTACTAATATAAAGACAGCTTCCTCCGCTGATCTTATATTTTCCTAATTTCTTCATTAGCTCACTAAAGTTTGAAAGTCCTGTCATAAAATAAATAGTAAGATTTTGCTTACGGGGTGAAAAGCCTGTCATAAACCACTCGCCGCTTCTTCCTGTTTTGGGTGATTCGTATATATAATTTCCAAAACCAATGATGCTTGTGCCCCACATTTTCGGTTTTTCGCCGGTTATCTTTTTCATCATGCCAACCAGCTCTTCGCTGTCCTTCCGTTTTGTTTCGTCGGTAATTGCTTTCAGAAAGCCCTCTACGCTGGCATTGTTCTCTTTGGTCTTGAGTACAGCCAGTTTTTTATTAGTTGATGTCTTTGCCATCTTTTAGTTTTAAAATATTTGCATTAATGGCGATTTTTTGCTGTTCCGATGCCTGCATCAATGCTTTATTTGCATACTCCAATGCTTTGACAAAGTCGCCTTTTGCAGAATAATAATACATGTAACCTGCATTCACGGCATATACATCAGCATATTTTTTCTGACCCGCATCAAAAATTTCACCGGCCCTGTCCAACCGCTTTGCGGTAATCATACTACGGCCAGCCCCGAGGTATTGGTTTGCATTGGTGGAAAGCGCCAATGCTTCATTCATTGCCGAATCAGCCTGCGGAAGCATATTGTTTTTTGCATAAGCATTGCTGAGTGTGCTGAGCAGGTTAAATGTTTTTGTTGAAGCAGCCCGTTTTGCCCATGCCAATGCTTCGGGCAGGTTAACATTATTATTAATACAATAGTTAGCGGCAGCCAGCATATTAAATGCATTAAATCCTTTTTGGCTGGTTACTTCATCCCGGAGTTTTGCAATTACAATATTGTCCACATCCACTTCCACTTTAAAAGGAACAGACAGCATTTCCCATTGCATGGCTATCACACAATATTTGGGTTTATGTTCAATGAATTCGTATTTCAGGTACTCCACACTTTTATCCAGCTTCACCGGTTTTACATCTACCCGTAGTGCATCAAATTTTTCATCGTAGTAAAAACTACCCCATGAACCGGACTGATTAGAAAAAATAATGGTTACTTTTTCAGGCCATATGGCCATGTGCAATCCATAAGTTCCGGCTTTCAAATCTTTGCCTTCCACTTTTACATCATGCTCAAATGTGATAATGGTGTTTTCATTAGCGCCGGCCCGCCAGGGCTGTGTGTTCTTATTTGTATTCAGGTTATTGGAAGTAAAACCATAGGTTACCAGGTTGCCATCTCCCCATATTTTTCCTTCCCGTTTATTCACATCCGGTCTTGAATATTTGATAGTGATGGAAGTAATGCCTACTTCTTCTGAAACGGTAGCCCTTGGATTGTTGCCGCTGGGCGGCAGATCCATTTGTGCGCCGGCACTTACAGAAAAAAAAATAACAGACAGGAGTGATAAAGTCAGTTTCATGCTGTAGTTGTTTTAATGTTTAAGAAATAGTTCATTCAGATTGAGATGGATTATCGGTATTCCATATCTCACGGAAAAGTTTCCACTTACCCTCTTCTTGTTTCCAGATAGCAATGAATTTGCCTTTATCATAATTGCCCCCTTTTCCATCAGGGAAGTTATAGGTTCCTTCTTCGACCACGAAATCTTCGGTGCCATAAAAATTACCGGCGGGCAGCTCAATTTTAGCTTCTTTGTTATTACCGTTATTATAAAAGAAACTGCGGATAGAATCCCTCCCCGCAACTGCGGGCAATCCCGGCGAGTACACTTGTGCATCTGCACAATATCTGTCTGAATAAAAAGCGGGATCATTGCTCATGAAGCGATTACTGTAGCTTTCATTCATTTTAATGATATGCGTTTTCACAGAATCAAGGCTGAATGTGCTTTGTTTTTCATTGCCCGTTTTTTTGGACTGGCAACCGGAGAGAAGGCCTGCTGCCATCAGCAGAAAGACAATGTTTCTCATAAACTTGTTTTTGGGACGATTAAATTACAGAAATAAACAATAGGGAGCTTTCCGTTTATCCCGGTAATGGCGCATTTAAACCCGTTCCGGCACCGGATTGCCACAAAACAAAGTAAAAGAGGTTAGTTATTTACAAACTCTTGTAAATATGGAGTTATTTATTTCCAGCGCCCTGAAATTATTCTTTTCCGGCTGACAAGCCGCCATTATACCCAGGAAGAAAAGGATGTTTATGTATTTATTTTTCACTTTTTCTCCTGTATTCCAGATCATATTCAGTTGTCCAGGTTTTGCCGCCATCATCGCTACGTTCGCCAAACTGGCGCACCCTCGCATTGTCAAGTTTTGTAAATGTAAGCCGCCGCATAAAACTTTTTCCTTTGGGGCCGGTTACTTTATCGGCATAGTAAACGATCTTACCTTCTGATCCTTCACCGCGGAGAAACTCTGTGGTATTCCCGGTGTTATCCGTCCATGTCTGCTGCCATTGTTTGGTGGCCGCATTATAGGAGTTAAAACTTTTCCCGGTATAAATCAATCCCTGCTGGGCATTGGCGCTGATCCATTCTTCCAGGATTACACAACTGTCCAGAATAACGCTGATTTTGCTATCTCCGGCTTTGGCCCCTTTTACACCAAAGGCTTCCCAATCACCAATCCAGAAATCAAACTGGCGGAACTCGGGTTTGCTGCAGGGTTTTTGAGAAAATGCAGCTATAACAAAAGAACTGAAGCAAAGCAGTAAAAAAAATTTCTTCATAATGCAGTTTTTATAAAGACCATTCAAATTAAGTAATGGCTGATTCATTTATCATTCAAGTTACCGTATAACAGGTAAATATCCGGCCGTTCATCCTATAAATAAAATCCCCCGCAATAGCAGGGGACCATTATCGACATCGGGGCAAACTTAATTATTTTGATTTCCTCCACCGGAGCCAGGTGGTCGCTGAGGACGCATAGAAGGCTGGATCTTTTCTTTCCATATTGTATACTCTTCTTCTTTTAATACCGCCTTGAGTATCTCGTCCTGTGCATCAGAATATTTTTTCATTTCAGCCATCATGGTTTCCCTGTCAGGCATTCTGCCGGACATTAGCTCCTGTCGTTTTGCATCCTGTGCTTTGAAAAGGGCAACCATTGCTGTATCTACCTTTGCCAGAGTAGCCGAATCCAGTTTAAAGGCACTGTCTAATTTCTGGTGGACAGAAGCGGCTCTTTCTTCTGGTGTGCGGCGTGTAAAACCACCTCCCGGCTGGGCTGAGGCAGTAAATGCGATGGCAAATGAGGCCAGTGCTGCTAAAAAAATCTTCTTCATGTACTATTTTTTGGATAATTAATCAATTGACGCCTTGTTTGACGGTAAAAATGGCCTAACCGTTCGCCTGTTTTAAATTTTTTTACGCTCCCATTTTGCCCGAACTCAAGTATCTTGCAGCCCCTGATTTAATTACAACTTTATGGAATACAGTAAACTTGTTGCCGTAACCGGCTTGCCGGGACTTTTTGAACTCATCAACAGCAAAACCGACGGGGCCATTGTCCGTTCGCTGGATGACAAAAGCACCCGTTTTATATCCAGCCGCATTCACAATTTCTCACATCTTGAAAGTATTGAAGTATATACCACCCGTGATAATGTGAACCTGGTGGATGTATTGAATGCGATGGACAAGGCAGGAGATAAGCTGCCTGATGACAAAAATACCGCTGCTGTAAAAAAATATTTTGAAAAAGTGTTCCCGGATATGGATTTTGAAAGAGTGTACAGCAGCGACATGAAAAAGATGGTGAAATGGTTTGATGTGCTGAAGAAAAACAATATTGAAATAAAACTTTCTGAACAGCCCGAAGAAGAACCTGAAGCAGAGGAAATAAAAGAACAGCCTGTAGCTGAAGAAGCTCCTAAAAAAAAGGCGGCCAAAAAGAAGAAAACCGAATAATATTTTAAGAAACAAGGTACAAGCTACAAGGCACAAGGATTTCTCCTGATGTTTGTAGCTTTTTTATTGAGAAAAGCTATGAACTACAGCGCCGATATTCAAAAGTTGCCAAGGAAATTTTTACCCGAAAATTTTGCTATTGCCGGTTGGAAAAGCCTGGGGCCTTATTTTAAAAACCTGGATGAAAGAAATATCAGCTCACTTACCGAACTGGAACAATGGCTGAAGGATGCCAGTGAACTGGAAGCGGTCATCAGCGAAGATGCCTGCTGGCGGCAGATAAAAATGACCTGCGATACAGCAAACAAGCAACTGGAAGAAGCTTTCAATTTCTTTATGATGGAAATTCAGCCCCAGATACAGCCCTGGTCTGATAGGCTGAATAAAAAATTGCTGGCTTGCCCTTTTACAAAAGACCTTAACCCCAAAAAATATTTTACTTACCTGCGTAATGTCAAAAAAAGCATTGAACTCTTCCGTGAAGTGAATATCCCGATACAGGCAGAGTTGAATGTGATGCAGCAACAGTACGGTATGATTGCCGGTAAGATGACAGTGGAAGTAAAAGGCCAGGAATATACATTGCAACAGGCGGCAAAATTTTTAGAAGACCCCAACCGTGCTTTACGGGAAGAAGTATATCGCAAAATTGGCGACAGGAGGTTACAGGATAAAATGGAACTGAACGACCTCTTCTCTTCATTGCTGCAGAAAAGACAACAGGTGGCCGTTAATACAGGTTTTGATACCTATACAGATTTTCGCTTTATTGAACTGGGCCGCTTTGACTATACAAAAGAGGATTGTTACCAGTTTCATGAAGCCGTAAAGCAACATGTGATGCCGCTGGTGAACCAGTTGTATGAAGCCAAAAGAAAAAAACTTGGATTGGATTCATTATGCCCCTGGGATATAGAAGCAGAGCCTGCAGGCACTCAACCGCTCCGCCCTTTTCAAACTGCTGATGAGCTGACCAATAAAACCATTGCATGTTTTGATGCGCTTAATCCTTTTTTTGGGGATTGTATCCGCAGAATGAAAACAATGGGGCATCTTGACCTGGAAAGCCGCAAAGGAAAAGCCCCCGGTGGATATAATTGTCCGCTGGCAGAAAGCGGCGCCCCTTTTATTTTTATGAACGCTGCGGGGCAGCTTGATGATGTGACCACCATGGTGCATGAAGGTGGCCATGCTGTTCATTCTTTTCTTGCACATGAACTTGAATTGAACGGGTTCAAAGAATATCCTACTGAAATTGCGGAAGTAGCCAGCATGGCGATGGAATTATTCAGCATGGATAAATGGGATGTGTTTTTTGACACTGCAGAAGAATTAAAGAGGGCCAAAGAGCAGCAATTAGAAAGGGTGATTACCATTTTTCCGTGGATTGCTACTATTGATAAGTTTCAGCATTGGGTTTACCAGTATCCTGATCATACTGAAAAAGAAAGGAATGATCAGTGGCTTGCCATATTGAACGAATTTTCTTCACCGGTCATTAATGTTGAAGGGTTGGATGAATACCGGCGCTATGCCTGGCAGCGGCAATTGCATTTGTATGAAGTTCCTTTCTATTATATTGAATATGGAATAGCCCAATTAGGGGCGATCGGTTTGTGGCAGCAGTATAAGAAAGACCCTGGTACAGCCCTTTCTAATTACACCCAGGCGCTATCCATAGGTGGCATGGCCACATTGCCTGAATTATTTAAAGCAGCCGGTCTTTCCTTTAATTTTTCGCCCGCTTATATCAAAGATTTGATGCTGTTTGTGAAAAAAGAAACAGAAACGCTCTAAAAATACCACGAAAGTGGTAGGCGGGAAATGAGGAAATATCAGGGACAGCACCTATTTTTGGTTTCCGAATAATAAGTGTAATTAGCTGCACTTCAACATAGCTACTAATCAGAGCCTTAACCAATAGTCCCGCTGTTTCTACAGCGGGGCTTTCTTTTTTACCCGCCGTAGCTTTTTCAGCTGCCGTAGTTTTTAACGAAGGCAGTAGCGAAGGAGGGTTGCCCGTCTCTTTATATGAGTAATTATCTGCAATTTTTACAAACTCCTTCCACTACCACTTCCACATGACCGGCCGAATAACCTTTGGGCAGTTTTATTTCCGGTGTAACCACATCGTCAAGGCAATAAGTAGTGTGACAAGTATTGCAAACAAAATGGATGTGCTGATCATGATGATGCCCTTCGGAGCATTCGTCTTTGCATAATGCATACCGGATGGAATTGTCGGCTGTGGGTATTGTATGAATGATGCCCTTGTCAACAAAGGTTTGTAATGTGCGGTAAATTGTAACCCGGTCAAATTTTTCTCCGGCCTTTTTCTCAATGTCGCCATGCGCCAAAGCACCAGAGCCTTCCAGGAAAAGCTGAAGGATTTTTTTCCGGCCTTCTGTAATACTCAGTCCATTTTTTTTTAATAAACTATCCGTTTGCATTGCAATTTTTATTTTGCCTTTTGTTTTAATAATTTCCGGGCATCCCGTATCAGTTGCTTCACTTCACTTTCCTTAAGTCCGTCATATATTTTTCTTACCTCCCCGTTTCTGTCCACTACTGCCCAAAACTGGGTATGTAAAAAATCATCGTCAATGCTTTTCAGGTTGTTGGCAGGGTCGTCAATGGTATAACTGATCCTTGCGGCATCGTATAGTTCTTTTTTTCCTCCTGTCAGGAATATCCATTTTTTTGTATCCACTCCCAGCGAGTCTGCATACTTCTTCATTTGCTGTACGGAGTCATTCTCCGGGTCGCAGGTATGCGACAGGATAAAAAAGTCGTTTTGATCTTTCAGTTCTTCGTATACCAGCTTCATATTGTTGTTCATCTTAGGGCAAATCCCTTTGCAGGTGGTAAAAAAGAATTCCGCCACAAACACTTTTCCTGCCATGTCCTTTTCGGTAACGCTTTTACCATCCTGATCCACAAAAGAAAAAGGACGGACATAACTTACAGGAGGGCTTTTTTTCTTTCCAAAATCGGGAATGACCAGTGTAAGTATAAAGTAGAAACCGACTGCCAGCACTGCGAAGAAGCTTATATAGAGTATTCTTTTTTTAGACATGGCCTTAAATGTTTTGCAAAGTTAAGAGATAGCAGGTCTTTTCTTTTGCAACAACGTTGCTTTTTTATATATTTGTTGTTCTTTATGAAACACTGGATCAATTGGGACGCATTGGGTATTGGGGCTTCGCTGGCTTGCGCCATCCATTGCGCATTGTTGCCATTGTTTCTCAGCAGCCTCCCCCTGTTCGGCGTCAATATTATTCACAATAGTTTTTTTGAAGCCGGTATGATTGTACTGGCACTTTGTATCGGCTCTTATTCGCTTTACCACGGTTATAAAAAACATCACCATAACCGGTTGCCCCTTATCCTTTTCTTTTCTGGTTTTATTTTTCTCGTAGCCAAACAATTCTTTGTTCACTATGAAACCTGGCTGCTCATCCCTGCCGTTGCCCTCATAATTACCGCCCACTTTTTAAACTTTCGCTTTTGCCGGGTGCATAATCATGCCCATACGGATGACTGCAATCACTGATTTTCATATTCCTCTTTCTTGTTTTTGCGTTAACTTGTTCCAAAGATTTAAAATGAAAAAGGTTTTATTTCTCTTGTTCCTGCTTGTCTCCATTACGGCAACTGCCCAGTCAAAAGATGAAAAAGCCATCCTGAAAGTGCTCGATGATCAGAATGCTGCCTGGAACCGTGGTGATATAGACGCCTTTATGAAAGGTTACTGGGA
>CAYHPA010000063.1:0-15366 GCA_964358155.1 uncultured Chitinophaga sp. | reverse complement strand
ATGCACCCAACCAAATAACAAGAATGGTGATAGCATCAGATGGTAATGGTTATGCACTTACTAATGATGGCAATCATTTGATCCGTTTTACTACGGGTAAAAACCCGGCTATCACCGACCTGGGTGCGCTGGCAGATGCGGCTGATACAAAATATTCTGTGCACAGCAGCGGCGGCTACGGTGGCGACATGGTGGCTGACGCTTCCGGCAACTTATACCTTATCACTGCCAACCGGAATGTTTTTAAAATAAATATTGAAAGTAAAATAGCAACACAGCTGGGAAAGATAACCGGCTTGCCACAGGGCTTCAGCACCAATGGAGCTATGGTGGAAGAAGGCAGCAAAGTGATTATTGCCAGTTCTGAATCTACTGCCGGTTATTTTCGTTTTGATTTAAACACACTGGCAGCAGAAAAAATTTCCGGCAGTACCGATGTGTTCAACGCCTCTGACCTTGCCAACGGCAACCTTGCTTTTGATAAGAAAAAGAAAGAAAAGAAAAATAAAACAGAAGAACCGGTGGCAACTAAACCAGCTGTTCCGGAAACGCTGACAGAAAAAGGAGGGCCGGAGGAAATACTTACAAAAAATGGCATTGCCGTTTTTCCCAACCCGGTTACTAATGGCGTGGTGAACCTATCATTTGCCAACCAGCCGGCCGGCAGGTACCAGGTGCAGTTGCTGGATATGTCGGGCAGGCTTATCAGCAGCAAAGAAGTGAATATTGGCAGCGATGTACAAATAGAATCATTCAAATTTCCTGAACTGTCTGTAAGCGGAACTTACCTGCTGAAAATTTCCAGTGAGCTGAATAAGGTAAATGTTACCAGCAAGATCGTTGTTCAGTAAATGTCCATACTATGAAGTCCCGGTGGAAGCCGGGATTTCGTAGTACAATTCGCTTTTTAATCAGTTTCATCACTGAAACCACAAGGCCTTCGCAAGAGGGCCTTGTTTGTTTGCTATATAAATGGCTCCCTGTTCAGCTACACATCTTACAAAGAATGAAATATATTCGTGACTGACAGAAGGAGTATTTTATTCTTATTAAGCATGACAGATTCATTAAAGCAATTAAAGGAAATCACTGCAGCGCTGCTGTCTCCTGCATCAGATTACAATACTCTCCGGCAGTCCGTCTATGCGCTGAAAGACCTGTTTAACAAAGCAGCTGGTTTTGATGAGGGAGATTTTGCCAACCAACAACATATCCCCACCGCAACGGGGCTTGCTGTGGGTCCATATGCTGCCGCCTTTTGCATTATTGATATGATGCGTACGGTAAAATTTCTCCGTGGTATAAAAGAAGCGGTGGATGAACGATTAAAAATGAATCCGGGTAAGCCGGTCCTTGTGTTCTATGCCGGCAGCGGGCCTTTTGCTACGCTGCTCACACCATTAACAACCTGCTTCAGCCCCGGACAGCTACAAATGGTATTGCTGGAAATAAATGAAACGAGCATTGGTTACCTGCAAAAAACCATTCAGCATTTTAATATGGCAGAATATGTGAAAGCCGTGGAGCAGGGAGATGCTGTTCAATACAATATTCCTGAACAATACCAGCCGGACATTCTTGTATCAGAAACGATGAAACCCGGCCTGGCCAACGAACCGCAGGTAGCTGTGGCAGCCAGCCTGCTCCCGCAGTGTAACCGCCAGCCCATTCTTATTCCGCAAAAAATAAAAATAAGCCTTTGCCTCAGCGGCAATTTGATGAATGACCCCGAAGCGTTCATAGAACTGCAAGTATTATTTGAACTCAATACAACTACAGCGCTGCAAATAAAAAATGATCCGGTAAACATTCCTGTTTTATCCGGCGGGGTTGATGTTATCATTCCTGAGAGGCCGGAACCCCATTTTACAAAACTGGTATTAGACACCCGCATTACTGTATTTGGAAATCATGTACTGGGTCTTAATGAATCAGGCCTTACCATTACAGTGCCGGTAATGGATATGGCTGTTATAAAAAAATACCCTGCACGCCTGCGGTTTCGGTATGCAATGGGAAGTAATCCGGGGTTTGGGGTTGAAGAGTTTTCCGGGTAATCCAAAGAAAGTTGAAGCCTGCTCATATCAAATAAATATTTTCATGTGCAAACGTTTCTAAGCGTTTCTAAACGTTTGGCATCGGGTATTAACGAAACGCCGAAAAGCGCTAATACTTCTCATTATGTTTTTGATTTTCAGGAATCAAAGAAAAAATCCGCAAGTGCAAGAGGCTGAAAACTTTCGTATATTAGTATGTTAGCGGTCATGCTATTCGACACCCAACACTAAAACTAACAGACTCAGACAATGAACGGTAAAAATTATTCAGAGGGTTCACTATGGCGACGTTGGGACTTACATATCCATACACCAGAGACTAAAAAAAATGACCAGTTTACAGGAGCGACACCTGAAGAAAAGTGGACAAACTATGTTACTACAATCAACAACTATCCAGACAACATAGCTGCAATTGGAATAACTGACTACCTATGTACGGACAACTATTTTAAGTTCAAACAATTAGTAACTGACGGCACAATTACAAAGCAATTTGACTTAATACTTCCCAATGTAGAATTAAGAATATCACCAGTAACTGGAAGTAGTACTCCTATAAATATTCATTGCATCTTTAACCCCGAATTCGAATCAAAGATTCTAAATCGGTTCTTCCAAAATTTATATTTTGAATACAACAACCGAAAATACAAAGCGACTAATTCAGAACTTATTGAATTAGGTAGAGACTATACAAATAACCAAACACTTCAAGAGGAAGCAGCTTTGAAAGTAGGCATTATGCAGTTTGTTGTTCCCTTTAAAGTTCTTAAAGACCTATTTGAAACTGACCCAGAATTGAAATTAAATACTGTAATAATTGTAGCAAATAGTAGTAAAGACGGAGCTTCAGGCCTTTTTCATTTTGAATTCTTTGAAGGCAAACAGATTAGTGCATTAGATGCAACACGTCAAAACATTTACCAATTTTCTGATGCTATCTTTTCTTCAAATGATGGTGATTGCAAATATTTTTTAGGGAAAAAAACTGACAAAGATGATAAAGTAATTGATGATGAAACAGAAGTAAAACGTAAATGCGGCACTTTAATGCCTTGTTTTCATGGTTGCGATGCACATAGTAATGATAAAGTTTTTGCCCCTGATTTAGATTTATACTGTTGGGTAAAATCAGACCCTACATTTGAAGGTTTAAAACAAGTAATATATGAACCAGCCGAAAGAGTAAAAATTAGAACTACAAATTCTAATAGTGATTTTGATAAACCATTATTCACTTCAATTGAAATCATAGATGAGCTAAAAGTTCTAAATGACGAAAATTCGGAACTTACTTTTTCAAAAAGTCAAATCCCACTTAATAGTAATTTAGTTTCCATAATTGGAGGTAGAGGCCAGGGAAAATCTATGCTCATAAATTATAAAGGGCATGGATTAGGTAAAGAAATTACTCCAAAACTTCAGGATAAAATAAACCTAAATGATAACTATGTGGTTAATTGGCAACAAAGTTCAGAAGCATCAGTAAAAAGATACAGCCTAGGAACTCAAACTGACTTGCCATTTACTTTCATATATCAGAGTAAAGTAAAAGAAATAGCAGACGACAACGAAGCACTAAAAAGAGAAATCATTGAAATGCTAAATGGTGCTGGTTTTCAAAAGCCCTCCATTAAAATTGATGAGTTCCAAGTAAAAGAAGAGTTTCAGAAATACTGGAACTTAAAAGAATGGCTCGAAAGAAAGGACGATAATGGAAAAAATGTCAATGATGATGAACACCTAAATAAAAAAATTGAATCAGTTCAAGCAAACATAAATCTTGCAACTGAAGGCTCGAATAAAGACTTATTAGAAAAGTATGTTTTAAATATCAGCGCTATCGGAATTAAGAGCAATGAATTAACCAAATTAAGAGAATTGAGAAATTCAGTAGTCAAGTTTCAAGAATCAATTAACTCTCAACTATCAGAATTCCCAAGCATTACACCAATTGACACTACTCAACAACAAAAAGATATTGTTCAACTCTATAAACAGACTTTAAGAGAAATAAACGTTTTGCAAAATGACAATACAAAAATAAAAGAGGATAATTTCAAAGATTATAAAGGCGACTTATCTCAACTACTTTCAAACCTTACGAATTTTCAAAAAGAAATAACGGAACTTGAAGAACAAGTTAAAAGAGTTCTTGAAAACAAAAAAGAACTGCTGGCAACAAAGGAGAATCTTAATGAAATAATCAAAGAGCAAAGACTTCTGTTGGGAGAGGAAGCCTCATCTATAACGAAAACATGGAAAGAAAAGATTTTTGACAATCCAGAACGAGGGCAGTCAGAAAACGAATTGATTAAAAAAATACTTGCAGATAAAGACATAAATATCGAAGGCCTTATCTTTTTTAATATAAATCAATTCTTTTTCGCAGCAGAAAAATTCATTGATGGAAGGTCTTTAAAACCCAAGACAAAGGAAAGGATATTTGAACTCTTAGAAATAGGGTTGACAACTACCTCAAACGATGTTTTAAATTACACAATTGAAAAGCTTGAGCAAATACGTAATGACAATCCTGGTTGTTTCTATGAGGGTATGGACAATGATATTTTCAAAATATTTATTGACCCAACAATAAAGAATAAATACACTTATGTAATTCCATATATAACTGTAGAAGGGAAAAACTTAAATGAACTTTCAGCGGGACAAAAAGGCACAGTTTATTTATGCTTAAAATTGGCCACTCAATTATTTAGTGGCCCAATAATTTTTGACCAGCCAGAAGATGACTTAGACAACGATTTTATTACAAACCAATTAATAGAACTATTTAAGGAAATCAAAAAGTATCGACAAGTAATTATTGTTTCGCATAACGCCAACTTGGTTGTTAACGCTGACTCTGAACAAGTAATTATCGCCAAGAACACCTATGAGAAATTATCTTATGAATCAGGTGCACTTGAAAATGAGACAATTAATAAAGAGATATGCAGAATATTAGAAGGTGGCGAAAGAGCATTTGAAAAACGTAGGGACAAGTATCGGTACGTTAAATAGTCCTTACAAAATGAAATGAAGAAGCACGAACCGCTAACATTGCATTGGCAATATGGCGGGGTGACGAATATATTCTCAGCTTTTTGTTCGCTATTCAGCTTTGGTTTCGGCAGACGAATAACGCCGAGCAATAGAATAAACAATGAGCTTTTGTATCTTTAATCAGCAGCGGCACCGGGCAGACGGAACACCAAATACCGCCACATCGCCAATGCTTCAACGTTAGACCGCAATAACTAATTCAGAAAAATTTCCCCGCCCGCATTTTGTGGCCTACATCCCCGCCTGAATGACTCAGTCGGGCAGGCTCCGTCCCGCTACCAGCGGGGCTCCGGCATGTGCCGGTTGCTAAGGCTGCGGCACACAGCAGCCTGCTCCCTTCATCCTCCCTATTTCCTTCCTGTTCCCTTCCGGGATACTCCCGCTATCTGTACTTTCTTTCCACATTTTTTCTGCACGGGCAGGTTTGGCACAGGTAAAAAAATACTGGCACAGCAGCAAGCTCTGGCCGTTACCTGCAATGCTATTGGCAACCTGCAATTTGAAACTTGTGTGCTTTGAACGGACAGGCAACGCTTTGTCAAATTTTTGAATATGTCCATTTTTTTTTGTAATAAACTGGACAATTATTCTATCTTTACCGCATGACTATTACCGGGAACATCGCTGAAACCATTAACCGGTTGCCCAAAGGGTATGTGTTCACCTATGCCGATTTTGTTACAGATGCAAACAGAAAAGAAGCCATCATCAAAGCCCTCAACCGCATGGCTGCATCCGGGAAAATTGCGAAGCTCTCCAAAGGAAAATTTTACAAACCAGAAAATTCTTCCTTCGGGGCATTGCCACCAAACCAGGGGCAGATAGTAAAGGACCTTTTGGAAAGCAATGGCAAACTCACTGGCTACCTCACCGGCTACAGCGTTTACAGTCAACTGGGCCTTACCACACAAATCAGCAACAGCATCCAGATTGGAAAAAACGAAGTGCGGTCTTCCTTCAAACGGGGCCGCTACACTATTTCATTTGTAAAGCAAAAGAACATAATCACAAAAGACAATATTCCGTTGCTGCAGGTTTTAGATGCAATCCGTTACATAAAAAAAATTCCCGACAGCAATCCGCCTTCTGCCTGCAAGCGCATACTGACAATTATTAAAAAATTATCTGAAAAAGATAAAAGCACCCTGGTCAGGCTGGCATTAAAATATCCGCCTGCTTCAAGAGCATTGCTGGGTGCATTGCTGGAAACAAGTAGAAAAAAATCTTTGGCCGTGCCGCTTTACAAATCATTGAATCATTTCAGCATTTATCAATTGCCTGGCGTAAATAAAATTTTACTTGTTGCCGGAAAATGGAACATCAGATGAACCTGCACAACAATATTAACCTGTTTAAAGAAACCGTTCGTGCCGCTTCGCACCATACAGGCATAAAGGATGAGTTTGTGGAAAAAGATTACTGGATAACACTGGTACTGCATCAGCTATCAAAAAGTAAATATGCCGGACAAACCGTTTTCAAAGGCGGCACTTCTTTATCCAAAGCTTACGGATTAATCAATCGTTTTTCGGAAGACGTGGATATTGCTATTATCAACGACAACAACAAATCGGGCAACAAAATCAAAACCATTATCAGGGCAGTTGAAAAAGAAATGACACAACAGCTGAAAGAATTGGAAGTGGAAGGCGTAACCAGCAAGGGCTCACGGTTCAGGAAATCAGTGTTTGAATACGAGAGTAAAAACAAAAACAACAAACTGATGTTGGAAGTAAATTCCTTTGCCAACCCTTTCCCATTTCAGAAAATGAAACTTAAAAGCTTTATGCATGATTTTTATTCTGCTACCGGAAATGAAAAATATGTGGAGCAATTTAATCTTCATCCGTTTGAAATAAATGTACTGAGCAAAGAACAGACACTTATGGAAAAACTGGTTTCGCTTATTCGTTTTTCATTTGCTGAAAATGCTGTGGAAAGTATCTCACAGAAGATAAGGCATTTTTATGATTTATATTTTCTGATGAATGACAAATACTGCGAAACATTTATCAGGTCGGCAAAATTTAAAAAACGGTTTAATGAAATACTGAAACACGACAGGGAATTGTTTGACGAACCCGGGGGCTGGCAGAAGAAGCCTTTATCCGAATCGCCCCTCGTACATGATTTTGAAAATTGCTGGAAGCAGGTAAGAGGCAAATACAAAACAGAACTTACTGCCCTGGCATTCTCTCCTATTCCGGATGAAAGCAGGGTTGCAGCAGAGTTTAAAAAACTGATTGTAGATTTAAAATAAAGAATGCGTACAATGGCAGATGTACATGACAATATAATACCGCTTCTCAGCCGGGCAGGGTTCGTTCTTCCTTCAGGTATCAGCCGTACCTGAGCCGTAGATAGTCTGATGGAGGCGGGCCTGGCCTCTTCCCTTCATCCTCCCTATTTCCTTCCTGTTCCCTTCCGGGATACTCCCACTATCTGTACTTTCTTTCCACATTTTTTCTGCACGGGCAGGTTTGGCACAGGTAAAAAAATACAATTACATTTACCCCTTACATGCATCCAGCAGAAAGTATAGAAAAGATTGACCAGGCCGCAGAAGCCCTCATTACAAAAACAGTGGATTTCCTGCAGGGCATCGGCATACCGGTGCATTTTCGCAGCATTTCTTATAACACTTTTCTTCCCGGCATCAGTATTGAAAAAGGAGAAATTGTAATAGATAAAGAACAACTGAAATATCCCGGCGACATTCTGCACGAAGCAGGACATATTGCCGTGGTACCCGCAGCCGATCGCCCCTCGCTGGATGAACACAGCGTTGCCGGCCGGGAACAACGGGAAGCCGAAGAAATGATGGCCATTGCCTGGAGCTATGCTGCCTGTGTGCATTTAGCTATAGATGCTTCTTTTGTATTTCATGATCATGGCTACAAAAACGGGGGCAGCAGCATTGCCGAAAATTTTAAAGAGGGCCGCTACTTCGGCGTGCCGGTGCTGCAGTGGGTGGGCATGTGCCGCAATGAAAAAGAAGAAAACGGCTATCCGAAAATGATACGGTGGATGAGGGAATGAAATAGAAAGGGAATGGGGATGGTGGATTTGACAATTAACAACAGCAATAAAAAATTACATGAGCCAGCAATTTCATCATATAGCTTCTTTTCTTAAACCGGAAGAACTGATAGCACTTGAAGTGCTTATAGAAAAAGCCAGTTTCGTGGATGGCAAGGCCACAGCCAGCATGGCGGCCAAGGAAGTAAAAAACAACCAGCAGCTGGATCCCGCCGATGCCGTGATGGCATCCGTGCAGCAGCTGATCAGCAATGCCGTACAGTCAAGCCCCTATTTCAATGCGGCGGCGCAGCCGAAAAAAATACATCCCTTCATCATCAGCAAATATGGTCCACGGCAGTTTTATGGCTGGCATGTGGACAGCCCCATCATGGGCAACCCGATGGTTCGCACCGATCTTGCCATGACAATCTTCCTCAGCGATCCTTCCCGCTACGAGGGCGGGGAGCTGATGTTGCAAACCTCCGCGGGCGCCACGGCTTTTAAGCCCGTCAAAGGCGATGCTATTTTATATCCCTGCCAGTTCCTCCATTGTGTAAATGAAATAAAAAGCGGCGAACGCATTGCGGCTGTTACCTGGATACAAAGCAATATTCAATCATCGGAGCAGCGGCAGTTATTGTTTGAGCTGAACCAGGTACATGCATTGCTACAGCAACGGGATAAAAATGCCCCTGAAGCGCAGCAGTTGCTGCAAACCTATTCTAATCTTTTCCGTATGTGGGCCGATGTGTGAGGCGCAGTTTTCCCAATACATCATATAGCTGCATCGCTTTTTGCAGGCAGGCGGGTGCAGTGCCTGTCAGCGCTTCTTCGCTGAATGCCTGCTCCGGAAATTTGCCATGACGGGAGCCCCGTTTTTTTATCGCCGCCAATTGTTCTTCTGAAACGGATATACCGCAATTTGCCAGCATGTCCTGAATAATATTTACCATTCCCTCTTTATAATCAAATGCAAAAGCCAGTTTATCTTTTTGAAGCACCTCCATAAATGCACAGTAATAGGTTTCCAGCACTTTGGCCATATGCCCGTCAAGGTCTGCATGCGAAATGCTGTCCTTATCAAATCCAAAAATGCCCGGTTCAATTAAACCGGGTACTGCCCGCATGCCCCGCTTCTTCTGGTGGGAGCGGACTACTTCATCCGGCCTGCGGTATAATAACAGGAACGGTGTATGCGGGTACAGCTGACGCAGTTCTTTATAAAAATGAATATGCCAACTGTCTGCTTTTATAAATAAATTCTGTTGTTGTTCATTTCTCCTTGTACCGTAGAGGCTGATGGCGTCTTTTAAAAATGGTCCCGCCTGTTGCATGGCGTTTTCCCTGAAGCCCCAGCGCAACAGTTCATCAAAAAAAGGGACTTCTGATAATACGATATTGGCCGGGTCAACAGCCAGCATCTGGGATAATAAAGTGGACCCGCAGCGTGACACATGAAAGATTATCGCCGTTGGCGGAATGGCTTCCACCTGCGGAGCCCATTCCTGCAACATGGATACACTGCTGATGGTCTGCCGGAGTTTTGAATTCTCGGGCAGGGCCCGGCAGCGGGAAATGGTTTCATCAAAAAAAGGATCGTCAAAGGTATTGCTGCCAAGGTAAAGCCATTGGCAGTTTAACGCTCCTGCCTCCTGCCGCAGCCGGAATGGTATCCAGTCCCTGAGCGCCGATGAAATGAAATTGTTTATGATTGACAAATCATCCTGATTTTCTTTTGAGCAGTGCGGCCAGCTTTTCATGAATCGAATTGTCTACGATTTGCTGCCAGCCCATTTTTCCTTCCAGTATTTGCCGCCGGATATCCGTTGCCGAAATAGAGGATATCTTATCCGGCACTTCCAGATGCTTTACTTCATATCCTACGCCGCGGCCATAATTTACAGATGCAATATCGGGGATGATGATGATTTTCACCAACGGGTTATCCCGGTACACCGTTTCCCAAAGGTCTTTCACTTCGGTAGCGGTAAGGGGATTATCCTCATCAGGCTGTATGTCCCTCACTGCTATCAGCACCGGCTTGTCCTGCTGCAGGTAAGCGTTGAACAGCTGCATATGCCCTTTGTGCGGACTTTGATACCTGCCGATAAATAAATTGTATCTCATCGCTTCAGTTTATTGATAATTTTTGCAGCGCATTCTTCTGCACTCAACACAGCAGTATCCAGCACCAGTTCCGGGTTTTGCGGCGGATAGTACGGCGCAGATATGCCCGTAAAATCTTTTATTTCCCCGCTGATTGCTTTTTTATACATGCCCTTGGGGTCTCTTTCCATACATGTTTTTATATCAGTGGCCACATGCACTTCAATAAATTTATTGCACATAGCCCGTATTTGGTTTCTTATATCATCATACGGCGAAATCAATGATACGATAACAATTTTGCCCTGGGCTTCCAGCAGCTTGGCCATATAACCAACATTCAGGTTATGTTTTTTTCTTGACTCCTCATCAAAGCCGGTGAGTTTGATGGCATTTCGTATTTCATCTCCGTCAAGCAATACAGGTGCTGTGCCTTTTTTTTTCAATTTTTCAATTACTGTTCTTGCAATGGTTGTTTTTCCCGATCCGCTTAGCCCCGTAAGGAAAACCACCGCCGGCGAAACCCGGAACCCCGTCACCCGGGCCCATATTTCATCAAAAGCGTAATAAGAAAATATTTTAGCCAGCGAATCAATGAGGCCGATGGATAATGACACTACCAGGTTGCCCGTAAAGAGATAGGAAATTAAAAAAGTAATAGCCGAAGAATACACCCGGTAAACAACCGCCTTGATGATTTGCTGTTTCTTTATCATGTAGTTTGCAATATACGGCAGGGCTTTTTAGTTGATACCGGCCTCCTCACTGAGCCCTTCGGACATTTCATCGGCCAGGCGGTTGGAGGTTTCCGTATTCATCTGCCGCAGGCTGGCAATTATTTTTCTTTTTGTTTCCTCATCATGGCCCGGTTCTTCTGTTTCCTTTCTTAGCAGCCCAGGTTGCTGAAACAATTCTTTCACCCAGTCGTTTACAACCGCATCTATCACCAGGTGTACCCTGTCCATATTGCTTTTGTTGTAAATAGAATGGGGAAGATTAAAATTCATGTACCAGCATTCGCCGTCCTGTAGCTGCATCCTTTCCTTATCCAGGTAAAAATCCACTTCATTATTTGTCTGAACAGGAATATGTATCCGTATCTCTCCTTTCTCAAAAGCAAGGTCAGCATCTTTATGTTCTTTGATGATGGCGCCGGCTTCCAGTTTTAATAAGCGTACGGCCAGCAGTGGGCATTGAAAAACAGACAAGACCTGCTGCAGGTAAGGGGCCTTTTGTAAAATTGCGGTGTCTTTGTATTCCGTATTTGCCAGCGGGGAAATAAATATATCATCGGACCGGCCATCAACACTGCGCAGTGGCAGGGCGCTCCAATTGCCTTCATAATGACGGATTTGATAATGCAACTGCCAGTGCTGCCGGGCAAGCCGGTTTACTTCCTGCTGCAGGAGCGGCACATCAAAATCAAACGGAAGGCGGATATATTTCAGTACATACATTGCTACTAAGCAGTGACTGCATGTTTGTAAAGCCGGGTGGCCACATGCACATGCTTTTTGGATCCCGCATTGTCGAAGCTGAATTCTATTTTAGAGCAATCCCTTTCATTGCCTTTGGAAGACTGGATGATGACTTCATGCTTCATGCTGTTGCGAAGCACCATTGTTTTTGCAGTGAAATTTTCAGGGTGACCGCCAATAATTAAATCCAGGTGCTGTGAACCGACGGCAAGCTTCGTGTCATCCATTGCAAATTTGTGCTGATAGCCAAGCTGTGAAATGCAGACCACCAGCTGGCAGTCTTTTTCTTTTTTAAGCAGGGCAGCAAGCTGGTTCACTTTCTCTACGGCATTGGCTTCTCCCTCCTTTATAAATATAACCCCTGCATTCACCCCGTTTTTGGCAACAATATCATATTCGGGGAGCTGCTTGCTTTCGGCGCTGCTGATGTCAAAATCATACATGCCCGGATCCTTTTTTCCGGAGTGAACAAGTATGGTTCCCGGCGATCCGGATTTGATGGTATTAATATACCCTGCTATTTTGCCGAATGCGGGAATGTCGTTTTCTGCTGTATGTAAAAAAACGAGATGGTTATAATTGCCGCCCGAAAGTGATGAGCCTACACCAGAAAATGTTTTAAATGGCTTGGCAGCAAACAGTGCAGTTGTAACCAACGCACCCTGTTTCATGAATTGCCTTCTTGATTTCATGGAGAAAAGTTTTGGTTTTGGATTAAAGAACTCCGTTAATACAGACGATACGCCAAACTACATATTTTTATTGACTTGATTATTGTTTAAAAAAAACTTTCTGTTGATTTTTTAATTTGTATTGCAGCCGTTTGAATTATTTTGCTACATTTAGCTTCTTAAACTACTTTCTTCACCATTAACCCTGTATTTTTTTTATGGAAGGAACAATTGGGGAAATACGGATGTTTGCTGCAACCTTTAATCCCAGGTTTTGGGCATACTGCAACGGGCAGCTTTTAAATATCTCCACAAACACAGCTCTTTTTTCAATTCTGGGCACTACTTATGGCGGGAATGGCACAGTCACATTCGGCCTGCCAGATATGCGAAGCAGGGTTGCCGTGGGCACCGGCCAGGGTCCGGGCCTTAGCAATTATGTGCTTGGTCAACTATCAGGTATCGAAACCAACACCCTGCTTGTATCAAACCTGCCTTCCCACACACATGTTATTGGCGGTTCGGCCAAAATGCTTACTACTACCGCCGGAGCCGATACGCCTGCTCCGGCAGGCAATTATTTTGCCAATGATGGTAGTCCAAAATACAGAACTTCCGGAAGCGGTACCATGAAGCCGGCCACAGTTGCCCTTGCCCTGGCCCCATCCGGCGGCACGCCTGTTCCTAATATTATGCCTTATACCGGCATCAGTTATATTATTTGCCTGTCGGGAATATTTCCCAGCAGGAATTGATTAATAGATTTTAAATTTTTCAGATTATGGACGGATATATCTCTGAGATAAGAATGTTTGCAGGAAATTTTGCTCCACTTAACTGGTCTTTTTGCAATGGATCGTTGCAATCAATCGCGGCCAACACTGCTTTATTTGCACTTATTGGTACTACCTATGGCGGCGATGGAGTAACCACATTTGGCTTACCGGATCTTCGCAGCAGGGTAGCCATTCATAACGGCCAGGGGCCAGGTCTTTCCAATTACCTCTTAGGCCAGATGGGCGGCACCGAAAGTATTACACTTCTTGCCAGTAATGTAAATAACCACACCCATGCAATAACGGGAAATGCGGGAATTGTAACGGCAAGTGGTGATGGGCAAACACCTGTGGCCGTTAATAATTTTCCTGCCAACAATGGCGAAACGATTTATGCAGCCACTACCGATAACAGTGTAATGGCCCCGGCCTCGCTGACGGGTGTAACTGTTGCACCGCAAACACCAAGTGGAAGCACCCCCATCAGCACCCAACAGCCCTACCTTGCAATGAATTTTATCATTTGCCTGTTTGGAATATTTCCATCAAGAAATTAAAAAAATTAAAGTAATACGATCATGGAAGGAACAATTGCAGAAATCAGAATGTTTGCGGGTAATTTTCCCCCTCTTACCTGGGCATTTTGCCAGGGACAACTATTAAGCATTGCCTCCAATACAGCCCTGTTTTCCTTATTGGGTACCAACTATGGTGGCAATGGCACTGTCACATTCGGGTTGCCTGATTTAAGGGGCAGGGTTCCTGTTGGTACAGGTCAGGGGCCGGGTCTTTCCAATTTCTCACTAGGTCAGGTAGGCGGTACAGAAACCTATACAATAGCCAATGCTAATTTTCCGGCACATATCCATGCACTCACCGGCAGCATTACCATGCCGGGCAATGCTGCTACGGGCGGAGCAGACACACCGCAGGGCAATTATCCCGCAACGCTTACGGGCACCGATATGTATTCTACTGTAAATAATGGCAGCGGCCTGGGCAATATGCAACTGGCGCTTACTGCAACTGCAGCAGGGTCGGCATCACCCACTCCGGTCAATAATGTGCAACCGGTGATGGGTATGAATTATATTATTTGCATGCAGGGGGTTTTTCCTTCCAGAAATTAATAACCGGTAAAATAAAAATGTTTGAACCTGTTGAACCCTTTATACATGGATTTGCAGGTTCATTTTAATAATTGGCAGATATGCATTAACAGGCGCCATCATCTTTCAATTCCTCAGTTTATTTCATCAGTTTTATAAGAAACGGGTATGCCTACAATAGGAGTTCTTTTGCCTGGGTCAACCCTTTATCCTTCCATCGGCATGGATTTTTTACAGGGCATCAGGTCATGTATAAAATTTCACCAGTATCCCCCGGTGGATATACAGGTGCAGGCAATTAATTTTGGCCTTAAAAATGATGAGATATATGCCGCTGCAGAAAAATTTTTATTAGTTAATAATGCGGATGTGGTAGTGGCCTATGCCGGCGATTACCACGCAGAAAAACTTTCCCCATTGTTTGCAGCAGCCGGTAAACTACTGATGATTGCCAATGGAGGTGCGAACTACCCGGTTTATAATGAGAGGATCACACATACCCTTTTTCATAGCCTCAACGATTGCCTGTACTGCTTCATGACAGGTAAATATGCCGCCAGGCAGGAAGGTGGGCACGGTGCAATACTGGCTACTTCTTTTTTTGACGGCGGCTACACACATGTGCATGCCATGACCAATGCCTTTATGCTTTCAGGCGGGCAACTGATGCATAATTTTGTAAGCCATTATAAAAAAGAAGAGTTTAATACAGATGCGTTAGCCGTTTTTATTAAAGACAACCCGGAAATAAAAAAGATATTAGGCCTGTTCAGCGGCGATATGGCCCGTCTTTTTTTTGAAAAAATAAAAGCCTTGCAGCAGGAAACCAAACTACAATGCTATGTCTCTCCTATGATGTTTGATGCTACCCCCGGTGATTTTGCTGAACCAAAGCCCGCTGTTCCTGATATGTGCGGGTTTACCAACTGGCTGCCCGAACTGGATAATAAAACCAACCAGGCCTTTTTGCAATTTTATAAAGAAGAACAAGGAAAAGACCCCAATCTCTTTAGTATGCATGGATGGGAAAATGCATTGCTGCTTATGCAATACCTGCAGGTAAGGAAAGAAACGGTGAG
>CAYHPA010000062.1:0-15375 GCA_964358155.1 uncultured Chitinophaga sp. | reverse complement strand
GGCGGCTCCGGCACAAGACTATACCCGATTACCAAAGCGGTTTCCAAACAGCTGATGCCGGTGTATGACAAGCCGATGATCTATTATCCGCTGTCCATACTGATGATGGGGGGCATCAATGAAATACTCATCATCACTACTCCGGAAGATAATGCACAGTTTAAAAGATTGCTGGGTGATGGCAGCCAGTTGGGTTGCCGGTTTGAATATGCAGTGCAGGAAGTTCCTAACGGACTGGCACAGGCATTTGTGATCGGCGCCGGTTTTATCGGCGTTGATAAAGTAGCGTTGATATTAGGCGATAATATTTTTCATGGAACAGGGTTAGATAAACAATTGCACACATTGACCAATGTGGAAGGCGGTTATGTATTTGCTTATCAGGTATCCGACCCGGAGCGATATGGCGTGGTAGAATTTGATTCCGGTATGAAAGCCATATCTATTGAAGAAAAGCCGAAGCAACCGAAATCAAACTACGCTGTGCCCGGCTTATATTTTTATGATAATGATGTAGTGCGGATTGCGAAGGCTTTGAAACCATCGGCACGGGGAGAATATGAAATTACTGATGTGAACAAAGAATACCTGAAGGAGGGAAAATTAAAAGTGGCAGTGCTTGACAGGGGAACCGCTTGGCTCGACACAGGAACATTTGATTCATTAAACGATGCCAGTGAATTTGTACGGGTGATAGAAAAAAGACAAGGCACTAAGATTGGCTGTGTGGAAGAGATTGCTTACAAGCAGGGTTTCATCAGCAAAGAACAATTACTCCAACTTGCCAATGAATTGGCAAAAAGCGGATATGGCGAATATCTTCAAAAAGCAACAAAATAATTTTTTGAAAAGCAGAACTGCCGGCATTCTCTTTCTTTTAAGCAGTTTATTTTCTTCTCCATCATCTGCGCAGGGTGCCATTGAAATCTTTGCGGATGTACAGGGCAATGATACATTGCGTCAACTGGTAACTATATGTACAACCCAGCTTAAGAAAAGCAATTCCGTTGACTTTACTATTAAACCTTCTGCTTTGTACCAGGGAAAGGGCATGTATCTGAATAATACTGCTGTTTCCGGCCAGCGGGTAAAACCATCAATAAAACTATTGCAATCGGGCGTTGAAGCTTTTTCCATTGATGCAGGCAGCGGCACTGTGAGGATATTAGGCAACTCCAACATGGCAATAGGTCATGGCATCTTTTCTTATCTTGAATTACTTGGGTTTCGTTTTTATTTTGCCAGCCCGGATTGGCATATTACTCCTTCAAATCCCGCTCTTTTTCCTAAATGGAATGTTGTTTCAAAACCTTCATTTCTCCATCGCCGCATTTGGTATGGATATGGCACCGGTTCAAAAATTGCTGACGAAGATTACAATTTCTGGGTAATGGCCAACAGATTGGGAGGTTCTATGAATGCGTCATTTGGGCATGCCTATGAAGATATCGCCTTTCGAAATCTGGATACTTTTGCAAAGCATCCGGAATGGTGTTTTCCGCCGTTGCCCAAAGGCACATTGCCCTACGATATAAAGTTTGATGTGACAAAAGAGGATCTCATTCAGTTTATCATTCAGGATGTGGAAAAGAGAATTCAAAAATCATTGAAAGAGGGGACCGATGTTTACAAAATGATTTCCATGGCTCCTTCTGACGGCCTTGGTACCTGTAACACTCCGGCTTGTCATCAACTCGGCAGCATCACAGACAGGGTCTATTACCTGACGAACAGAGTTGCAAAGGCGATTCAAAAAAAATATCCTGCAACCATGATAGGGTGCATGGCTTATGGTGAATATATGCCGCCACCCACAAAGAAGATTGAACCAAATGTATTCGTGGCTATCACTACCGCTTTTAATACCACAAAATACTCTATTGAACAACTGACCGATGAGTGGAGAAAAAAAGGGGCCAATGTTGGCATTTATGATTACTTCAGCTGGTATGCATGGGATTTCGATTTGCCAGGACAAAGCCTTGCCTCCAAAACGTCTGATATTGAAAAAAGCATAAAAAAATATTATAACAAGGGCGTAAAAGCGTATGATGCGGAATCTTCTATAGGATGGATAAGTAAGGGTTTGGGGTACTACCTGGCTGCAAAATACATGTGGGA
This sequence comes from uncultured Chitinophaga sp., assembly GCA_964358155.1. Lineage (GTDB taxonomy): Bacteria > Bacteroidota > Bacteroidia > Chitinophagales > Chitinophagaceae > JJ008. The sequence goes on along the minus strand of CAYHPA010000062.1, from coordinate 13,254 downwards.
TATAAACACAGATGGAGAATCCATTAAAAAAGGATTCTTTGGGCTTTGTTTTAATAAAGCTGCAGGAACTATGAAAAAATTATGGCAGGAATGGGAAAATTATTCTTATACAGCAGTAAGGGAAAGCGATCTTGCCAGGTGGATTGATTATACATGGGATGCTGAGAAGCAGGAACAGGACCCCCTGGTAAAAAAAAGATTGTTCCAGGTAAAATCGTACCTGCATTATCTTGTTCTATATCGTAACTATCAAATGTCTAAGTCCGAGAGTACTTTATTGTCTTTGTTAAACTATGGTTATCGTAAGCTGGATGATGGCTCGGTTGCCGGCTTCCCGGCTTTTTTTGAATTAGGCAATCGTTCCGGATTTGACAGAATGGGCTATGTTGACAATGCAAAATGGAAAACGAACAGCGCCCCGGTGGCTGCCGATGAAATCAGCCTGCTTTTGCAGGACGACAGGAGAAAACTAAAAATAGCTGAACCGGTGAAAGAATATACGTCAGCTAAAAAATTCACAACTGTTCCGGCTTTAAGTCGCTATGATAAACTGATTACTGATAGCAGCAATACTGACAATGCATATTGGTACACCAATGAATGGGTGATACAGATTAAAAATAAGGGGGTGAACAATTATATTGACTTTACAGGTGATTTTATTGCCGATTCTACGAACAGAAAGCCAATTAAAATCAGTATTTATCCTTATACGGCAGATGGCATTGTTTCAACAAAACCAACCTTGCTATATTATGAATATAAGGCGGTAAAGGATAAGGAAAAGATAAGTCTGTCTCGGCTGAATCCAGGTTACTATACTGTAATCATAGATGATCCGGTTAAAATATTTCGGCTCAAATTCAGCCCTTCTGTCAATTTCAGCATGGTGATGAGGCCCGGGAGGCAAATTAATTCAACAGCCCTTTTTTATTCATTTATTTATGTGCCGGAGGGTACAAAGAAGTTCAACATCATTAAAAGCAGCCTGCTTGGCCTAATAACGCCGACCGGCCGTCAATTGGATTTTATGACCGATAAACCGGACGATATACAGGTGGAAGTTCAAAAAGGAGAAGCAGGATTGTGGAGACTGAAACCCATGTACGGAAAATTTTTCGTGGAAGGTATCCCCCCTTATTTGGGTACATCTGCCCGGCAGATGCTGATACCCGCTTTTATTAAATGAAGGATGAATTACTATTCACACCCAACGGCTATTATTGATGAAGGATGCCGCATTGGGGACGGCACCAAAATCTGGCACTTCAGCCATATTATGCCGGATTGTATCATCGGAAACAACTGCATCATCGGGCAGAATGTGTATATCGCCGCAAATGTCAGGCTGGGCAATAATGTAAAGGTGCAGAACAATGTCTCCATATATCAAGGAGTAATTTGTGAAGATGATGTTTTCCTTGGACCATCCATGGTTTTTACCAACGTTATCAATCCTCGTAGTGCTGTGAGCAGAAAAAATGAATACAAGGAGACGATTGTAAAAAAGGGTGCAAGTATTGGTGCTAATGCTACTATTATTTGCGGCAACGAAATTGGTGAGTATGCATTTATTGGTGCGGGAGCTGTTGTTACAAAGCCTGTTCTTCCTTATGCATTGATGATGGGAAACCCTGCCCGGCAAACTGGCTGGGTAAGTGAAATGGGAAATAAACTTGAATTTGACATTAATGATAATGCTGTTTGTCCGGAGAGCGATGACAAGTACAAGCTAATAAACAAAAGCGTTAAAAAATTAAAATAGCTGTTTGAAAAACTTTGTTTTAATAGGAGCAGGAGGTTATATAGCGCCGAGGCATATGAAAGCTATAAAAGACACCGGCAACAATCTGCTGGCGGCGGTGGATAAAAATGATTCGGTAGGGATACTCGATAGCTATTTTCCCAAAGCAGATTTCTTTACCGAGTTTGAGCGGTTTGACAGGCATTGTGAAAAATTGCGCCGGAGCAATACACCCATACATTATGTAACTGTATGCAGCCCCAATCACCTGCATGATGCACATGTACGCTTTGGCTTGCGCATCGGGGCTGATGTGATCTGTGAAAAACCGGTAGTGCTGAATCCCTGGAATGTGGACGCCCTGACGGACGTAGAAAAAGAAACTGGAAAAAATGTATGTACCGTCCTTCAATTGCGTCATCATCCGGCGATCATTGCACTCAGGGAAAATATTTTAAAAGGCCCGGCCCAAAAAAAATATGAGATCGACCTGAAGTACATAACGGCAAGAGGAAACTGGTACCATACCAGCTGGAAAGGAGACATTCATAAAAGCGGGGGTATTGCTACCAATATCGGAATTCACTTCTTCGATGCATTGCTGTGGATATTCGGAGACGTAAAAGAAAGTATCATTCATCAGCATGACAGGGACATGGCTTCTGGCAAACTCCGGCTGGAAAAAGCAGACATAAGCTGGATGCTGAGTATTGATGAGAACCAATTGCCTGAAGAAATTAAAAAGACCGGCAGCCGCACCTACCGCTCACTGGTGATCGGGGGAGAGACCATAGAATTCAGTAATGGGTTTGAAGAACTGCATACCAAAGCGTATGAGAATATACTAGCTGGAAACGCTATTGACCTGGCGGAAACTAAAAAAGTGATACAGCTTTTACACGATGTAAGGAACCCGGGCAAATAATCAGGCAGAATAAAAGGGATGAGATTAAAATCTTTTGAAATTTTGCAAGCAGGCGCCAGGATATCCAGCGTTGATGTTTTCAGGGCGTTTGCCATTTTGCCTGTTGTTATCTATCACTTTCATGGATATCTGCCTTATGGTTATTTAGGCGTTGACCTTTTTTTTGTTATTTCAGGACTGCTGGTGGGAAGCATATTGATCCGCCAGTTCAAAAGAAAGGAAAAGATAAATTTTTTCCGGTTTGTCTTACAAAGAGGATTCAAGATATGGCCTTCTTATTATAGCTTTTTATTGATTGGGACAATTGTTGCTTATCTGTTTTTCAGGGATGATCAACCGGATTATGTCATAGAAGGGGGTAGGAGTTTGTCCAGGTATGTTTTTTTTTACCAAAATTATGATGGAATACCATTTCATTGGCCATTCGCCCATGTATGGTCTTTATGCGTTGAAGAACATTTCTATATTTTATTGCCGATCTTTTTAATCTTCATAATGACTTTCCTGGGAAACAATAAAAGATTTCTAATTATATCAACTATATGCTTTGTGGCAGCCGGTGTTTTTTTAAAATTAATTGGGGAAGTAAATAGTCCAGGGATTGCCAATCACACAACAACTCACAAAAGAATGGATGCGTTGGGCTGGGGAGTACTTTTGGCAGTAATGACCACTTATCATGATGCGAAATTAAGAGTGATAAAATGGTTGCCATTGCTATTTTTCGTCGGTGCAATAATTTTAGCCGCTGATATTGTATTGTCGGTTTACTGGAAAAATTATTATTTTGAAAAAATACTATTTAGCTCAGTCGTCCCCCTTTGTTTCTTTCTGATGATACTCGGACTGTATTATCATGATTTTTCAAAATGGAAGCCCCTCAGGTTCGTAGCGTATTACAGCTATAATTGGTACCTCTGGCATCCTTTGTTTGTTTTACTTGTAAGTAAATATTTCGGAGTTAATGCACTCGCAATGGCCATATATATCATTGTTTCATTTCTTGTGGCGATGCTTTTTACCATACTGGTGGAAGAAAGGTTTTTAGGGATCAGGGAAGCAGTATTAAACAAAATATTCAAAAAAACAATCCGTGCGGCTTCGTAAACAGGTTTACATTTACCTTTTCTCCAATTTTATCAATGCTGCGCTTTCGTTTGCTACGGTATCCCTGCTCACACATCACCTGGACACTTATGACTATGGAGTAATCAATTTATACAGTCCATTCCTTCTTTTTTTAATGCCCTTTATTACGGGGGGCATATTATACCCGCTTTCAGTAGAGTATTTTAAAAGAGATAAACCGGCTTACAGCACATATTTTTCGAATGCTCAGGTCATCCCGTTGCTGAGCCTGGCCCTGCTTACCATTTGTTGTTTTGTTTTTCAGCAGGAGCTGATGCGTTTTTTAAAAGTATCTGCATTTTGGGTTTGGATAATGCCATTAACCGCATGGCTGATCATGATTAACGAAACTGCCATGATAATAACCAGGAACAACAATAAACCCTTTCAATATGCCTTCTTTTCTGTTGGGAAGAACCTGGCGGAAATCGGAATGACTGTTTTGCTGGTAATTGGCCTGCATTGGGCCTGGCAGGGACGTCTTCTGTCAGCAGCGATTGCACCCACCTTATTGGGTATCATTTCTGTTTATCTGTTCTATCGCTGGAAATTTATCGTAAAAAAGATCGACTGGAAAATTGTCCGGCAAATATTCTGGGTTTCGCTCCCCTTTGTTTTTGAGCGGCTTACCGTTTTTGTATTGAGCAATTCCGACCGCTATTTTATTGATCGGTATGATCTGAATGGTACAAAAGAAGTAGGCCTTTATGGACTTGGCAGCCAGCTGGCTATGGTCATTTTCCTGGTAGTCGTATCTATGAACAGCGCTTATCAACCGTACCTTTTTAAAAAAATGGCTGAAGGATTCAGGGGAAAGATCCATAAAACCACCGGGTGGTATATACTTGCCTGTATTGCTACCGTAGGGGCCATGCTGATAGCCCTTCCTTTTCTTTTTCGTTTTTTTATCGGAAGCAGTTATCAAAATGCAATTTCCTATGCCTATATACTTTGTTCGGGCTATTTTATGTGGGGTATTTACAATGCTTTTCAGGCCTACCTGATATACCTGAACAGGGGCAGGACCATTATCATTATTTCCGCAATAGGAATGATATGCAGCCTGGCTTTAAATTTTACCCTTGTGCCCCGGATGGGTGCAGATGGCGCTGCCATCACGAGTGTCATTACCTATTCGGTAATGGCGGTTGCCTGTTTTTTATTCGTCCGTAAATTTTTTATTCTTCAAAAATGAGTACAACCTTTTTAAAAAATGTTTCATACACCCTGCTTCACTGGGCAACATTCGGAAAAGGGGTTCCCCGGAAAATTAATGGAATGAAAGTCCGTTTCCCCGCAAAGTGGAGCCGCTATTATGAGACGGATTATGAATCGGAGAATTATAATTTTTTAAAAGAGCAGGTAAAGCCCGGTATGCATATTATTGATATCGGAGCGCATATTGGACTATTCAGCTCGGTCTGTTCACAGCTGACGGGTCCCGATGGAAAAATTGTCTGTTTTGAACCAACACCCGGAACATTTAAACTTTTGCAGCAAACGCTAAAGCTTAATCATTGCAGCAATGTGATTCCGGTGCAGGCTGCAGTGAGCGATAAAGATGGAATGGCTACCTTTTATGTAAGCGAAACAGCGGGTTGTAATAGTAACAGCCTTATAAAAAATAAACTGGGAGGCGGATCGCAGGCCTATGATGTGATGCTGGTGACATTGGACAGCATTATAAATGATCATTCATTGAAACCTTCCTTGGTGAAGATTGATGCCGAGGGTGCTGAATTGGATGTATTAAAAGGAGGAATAACAATGTTTAAGAAATATAAGCCCATTCTAATACTTGGCCTTCATCCGGAATTTATTAAGGAGAAAAAGGATTCACTTGAGGCGATATGGGATTTATTGAATGATTGCGGATACGAGGTCTTGTTGGATGAAATGGTAGTAACAAAGGAAGACTTTTGCAGCAAGGAATTGCTATTTGATGTACACTGCTGTGCCAGAGGATGAATTCGCACAATGGATTATATAAATAAATGAGAGCAAAGCGGGTTTTACTTTTTTATCCTCCTAATAAACGGTCGGTTGCCATTGAGACCCTCTGCAAGTCGGTAAAGGAAGCGGGTCATGAAATAATGGTGCTCACCTTAACTGAAAGGGGTTCTTTTCATGAGGTCATAGAAAGAATGAGAATTCAAACATTTACCCATGTATTGCCAAGAAAACCATCCTGGAAATTTTTTAAAGGACAAATACATAATCTTATCAGGTTTTGCAGAAAAAACAAAATTGACCAGGTGTGGAGCCATCTGCAGGAAGCTAATTTTTCCGCTTTGATGGCTCAACCATTTTTAAAAGCGAAAGTGATAGCCTTCCGCCATCATGCAGAATCTGCTTTTTATGCAGAAATGGGCGAAAAATTTGGTATGCAGCGAAACAGAAATGAAGTGAGGGTTGATAAGATATGTAACCGGCTGGCAAAAAAAATAGTTGTCCCTTCTTCCGGAGTATGGCATAGCATGGAAAAATATGAAGGATGCAACATGAAGAAAGTTGTGCTTCTTCCTTATATCTATGATTTTTCAACCTATCAACAACCTGATGCAGAAGAGGTAAAAAAGCTGAGAGAAGAATATCCCTGCCAACTGATGCTGATCATGGTCAGCCGCATGGTAGCGTCCAAACAGCACAGGATTGTTTTTGAAATTGTAAATAAATTAGTGAAGGAAGGGCTATCCGTAAAAATGATAGTGATGGATGATGGCCCGCTTCGCCCGGAACTGGAGCAATTTATTATTGACAATGCACTTACTGATCATATCATCATGACCGGTTTCCGGGAAGACTTTGTAAACTATATGGCTGCTGCTGATTTACTGATGCATCCCTCTGTTACCGAAGCAAGTAATAATGTAGTAAAAGAAATGGGATTGCTGGAAAAGGCGGTAGCCGTTTGCCGCCATGTTGGCGACTTCAGTGATTATATAGAGGAAAACAGGAATGGATTTTTTCTGGAAACAGGTAACCTGGAACAGTCCATTGAATCAGTGATCCGGGATGCATATAATAATCCTGATAAAATAAGGAAACTGGGCAGGGAACTTAAGAAAGATGTAGTACAGCGATTCAGCGATTCTCCCGAAAACAGGCAACGGTTTTTAAATCTCCTGAACTGATGCAGTATTCGTATTATTACGAATATGGAATTGTAAAGTTTCTATTTTAGAAAAGTAACAATACCCTTTCTTTATCAGGGCGTTTAATTTCAAAGCCCCTGATTAGTAATAAGCAAGGCTGTTTTATAGTTTTACGGTGAAGTAATCAATCCAATATCCGGGGATTTTACAGGTAGTACTGCTTCTCCGGCGATTCATAACTGTAAAACCTTTCTTGCTTATGCAGGGGAAAGCCAAACTGGTATCTGTTATAGTTCCTGCTTACAATGCAGCGGCTTTTATTGAAGAAACAATCCGTTCCATATCCGGGCAATCATATACAAATTTTGAAGTCATTATCGTGGATGACGGTTCTACCGATGGAACGTCAAGGATCATCCGTTCATTTGATGATACAAGGATCAAAGTGCTCAGCCAGATGAATGCAGGTGTAGCCGCAGCAAGAAATAATGGATTGAAACATACAAAAGGGGATTTGGTGGTCTTCTTTGATGCCGATGACCTGATGAGCCATAATTTTCTTTCAGCAAGAGTACAGGCATTGGAGAACGATCCTGAAATTGCCTATGTCGGCGGCATAGTAGAAACATTTCCCGTGGCAGTAAAAGCAAGGAAGGCAGCCTGCTCCGACCCGGTAAATGAAATACTTTTTTTTGATGCTTCTTTTGTCACCGTTCCTTCCAATTATATGTTCAAAAAAGAAATACTGACGGATAATAATATATTGTTCAATAAGGAGCTCAGCAGCAGCGCCGACAGGTTCTTTATCCTGGAAGTGTCAAAATATGCGAAAGGCAAAAGCATCACAGATGAAGGTGCAAAACTTTTTTATCGCCATACCAGTCAGAGCATGTCGAATAATGTGACCCCCGGGCTGATTATTGATAACGAAAAATTTTATTACGAACTGAAGAAGAAAAACCTGTTACCGGCCGGCAGGGAAAACAAGTTCCGGAGTTTTTATTTTCTGTCACTTGCCAAAGGTTTTGGCATGGTAAGGCGCTGGAAGCAGGTGATAAAATACCTGGCCATGTCTTTTATCAATCATCCTCTTTTTTTTACGGAAAACTTTAGCAAAAGCCTTTTTAAATCTTCTTTTGGTAAACAGGCTGCATAGTTATTCTTTTAATATCCATTTAAGTTTATGTCATCGGAAAGACAACCGGTAGAATCAACCGGCCGCTGGTGGGGCGAGCATATTCACCGTTACAACGAGGCCCTTCTCCTTATTCAGTCAAACGACACTGTGCTTGATATTGCCTGTGGTACTGGTTTTGGTACGGATATGATAGCCGGCAAAACCAATGGAAAAGTAACAGGCGGCGATATAGCCCCGGAAGCGATTGATGAATGCAGCCACCGCTGGAAACGATCAAACCTTGAGTTCAGGGTGCTGGACGGAACCCAACTTGCCTTTCCGGATAATTATTTTGATAAGATCGTTTCCTTTGAAACGATTGAACACACAGGGCAATACCGCGAAATGGCGGCAGAATTTGCACGGGTATTAAAACCCGGGGGCCTGCTGATACTTTCAACACCCAACAGGGAAGTTTCCAGTCCGGATGGCGTTATTGTCAATCCTTTCCATATCCAGGAATTTACCTGCGATGAATTAAAGCAGATACTGGAAGCGTCATTTTCCAATGTTCATCTTTCCGGCCAGCGCTATACCCGGTATGACAGGAAATCATTTGGCCGGAGGACGGGCAGGTTGTTTGAAAAGCTTTTTTTAAGCTTCGGTATCCGCAAACTGCCGTACAGCTGGCGCAGCGGATTTATGAAAATGTTCTTTGGTTATCCTTTGTATCCAAGGGATATTGATTTTATTCTGGAAAAAAATATTAGTCGTATCAGAAAAGAATGTCCTGTGCAGTTTGCTGTTTGTCAAAAGTAGAAGATGCCATCACCGCTTGTTTCCGTTATCATACCTGTTTATAATGCAGAAAAATATATTGAAGAAACCATCCGTTCGGTTTTGCAGCAGACCCTGCAGGATTTTGAGATCATTGTGCTGAACGATGGCAGCAAGGATGCTTCGGGAGAAATCATTCAGCGGTTTCAAAAAGAGGATAACCGTATTATTTATATACCGAAATCAAATACCGGTGTTTCTGACACCCGCAATATTGGTATCGGTAAAGCCAGCGGAAAATACCTTGCCTTTCTGGATGCAGACGATGTGTGGAGGCCGGAGAACCTGGAGAAAAAAATCAATGTGCTGAAAAAAGGAGAAGAGAAATGGGTGTTTAGTGATATGGAAATCGTTTATGAACAGGATAACCGCTTATTTGTAGAGCGAAGGGATTTCAGGCCCTATAATATCATTGACAACCTGTTATTATGGGAGGGTGAAGTGGTGCCGGGGCCCTGCAGCAATATTGTTGCAGAAAGAAATCTATTTGACAATATAAAATTTGACACACGGTTGTCGTCTCCGGCTGACCGGGATATTTGTCTTCAGCTTGCTGCTGAAGCGGTGCCTTTTTATCTTGATGAGAAACTCTGGTTTTACCGTCAACATGGCCAAAGCATGTCAAACCAGAATGTGAAGGCCATTGATGAGATGAAATACCTTTACAAAAAGGCAGATGAAAAAAAATGGTTTAGCAGCCGTAAGCTGAGAAGGAAAGCCTTATCGAATGTAAACCTCATCATGGCCGGTATGAGCTATTTTTTCCCGTCGCAGCGAAAAAGGATCCCGGGTTTTATGTTTAAAGCTTTCTGGTATTCACCGGCCAATGTATTCAGGAAAAAAATAGTACCTGCTTTTAAGAAATCCTCTAAAACTAAAACACAATAATTACCATGCGAATTTTAATAACCGGGGGGGCCGGTTTTATACCTTCCTCACTGGCAGATGCGTTGCTGAAAAAACAAGATACCGAGATTGTGCTGGTGGATAATTTCCTGACAGGAAGAAAGGAAAATATCCCTGTGCACCCCCGGTGTCGCTTTATCAAAAGTGATGTAAATAATTATAATGATTTAGCGCCTGTCTTTATCGCTTTCCGGTTTGATTATGTTTTTCACTATGCAGCAGTGGTGGGGGTGAAGCGCACCCTCGAAAACCCGGTGATGGTGCTGGAAGATATCCAGGGCATCCGCAATGTGCTGGACCTGTCCAAGAATACAGGAGTGAAAAGGGTTTTCTTTTCTTCTTCTTCTGAAGTATATGGCGAGCCCGTGCATCTTCCCCAGCATGAACATACAACACCATTAAATTCAAGATTGCCTTATGCAGTAGTGAAAAATGTGGGAGAATCTTTTTGCCGTTCGTACCAGCAGGAGTATAACCTGGACTTTACCCTATTCCGTTTCTTTAATACCTACGGGCCCAAACAAAGCCCGGACTTTGTGGTATCAAGGTTCATTGATGCGGCCATGCAGCATAAGGATATTACTATTTATGGGGATGGGTTGCAAACACGAACTTTCTGTTATATTGATGACAATGCAGAAGCCTGTATCAATGCACTTACAGAAAACCTGTTTGTAAATGATGTGGTCAATGTCGGTAATGATAAGGCCATCACTATTCTTGAACTGGCGGAAACAATCATCCGTCTTACTAATTCAAAATCAAAAACGATTCACCTTCCGCCATTGCCGGAAGGCGATATGACCCGCCGCCAGCCGGATATCGGCAATATGGGCCAGTTGCTGAAACGGAATTTTATTTCACTGGAAGAAGGTCTTTCAAGAATTATTAATCTCCGCCGGAAGAATAAAACGATGGATTGATCAGTAAAAATACTGAGGCTACAGGAAAACCCCTATGCAAACAGCTTGTACATTTGCCCGATTTGGCATGATTATTTAATTATTATTTTGTACCCAACTACTTTTAAACCAATTTGGTAGCTGATAGTCTCAATATCCTTTTAAAACTGTTGCTATGAAGAAATTCCTGTATGCTGCACAGGTGATATTTTTAGGATTGTTTGTTTTTACATTGCTGGCATCGCTGTTACAATTTCCAGGTAAGAATAATCCCCTCGCCAAATTTGACCATCAGAAACCTGTTTACAACCATTCTGAGGAATACGACCCCTCCCTTTCAGGCCTTAATAGCTTAAAGAAACTTGAGCAATATTGCGACAGTCTTTTTTCGACTATCCGCAATGAAACCAATATAGACAGGTATGAAGAGAATTATGCTAACCTGGTTTCCGCTGTTATCAGTAAAAGGTTTTATCACGGGTATTCATACTATGGGTTTGCTGACAATTATGTAGCCGTGCTTTTTTCCAAAATGACCTATTATGGCTACTGCGCTATAGTGATGCCGGATGATATTTTAAAATATCCTTTTGCCGCCTGCAGCCAGCAATCCATTGTAATGATGGAGTTGCTAAAGGCTAAAGGGTTCACGACAAGAAAGATTTCATTTTATGGCCAAAAATCCGGTGGCCATTTTTGTTTTGAGGTATTCTACAATAACAGCTGGCATTTTTATGATCCTAATATGGAACCCGATAATGCAGTTTTAAGTGCATATGACCGGCCGGGTATCGCTTTTCTCGCAAGCCATCCTGATATTCTGACGAAAGCTTACAAGCAGCACCCGCAAAGCGAAGTACTCGATCTGTTTACGCATTATTCTTACGGCCCCGTAAACCAGTTTCCGGCGCCCAGGGCCATTGTTTTTCATAAGATCAGTAAAGTTTTATCATACACGGGCTGGATTTTCTTTCTGGCAGCATTTTTCCTGGTTCGCCGCAGGTATAAGCGGCTGATCAATCATCAATATGTGCGGAATAGCAGGGTTCATCTCCCCCAATCTGAGGCAGGATCATCTTCATCTTATTACCCGGGCATTACAGCACCGGGGACCTGATGCAGAGGGTTTTTATTACGACACAGCAGCGGGTATCGGTCTTGGCCACCGCCGGCTGAGTATAATCGATTTGTCCGAAGCGGCCAACCAGCCTTTCTATTCTCATGATGGCCGCTATGTAATGATCTATAACGGCGAGGTATATAATTTTAAAGAGCTTGCCGTCAAATATCAAATCCAGCCCCGTACCTCCAGCGACTCAGAAATCATACTGGAAGCTTTTGCCCAAAAAGGAATTGAATGTATCAATGATTTCAATGGCATGTTCACTCTTGCCATCTGGGACACAAAGGAGAAAAAACTTTTTTTAATCCGGGACAGGTTTGGCGTAAAGCCGATTGTGTATTATCACAAAGGCAATGATTTTGCTTTTGCCTCGGAACTAAAGGCCTTGCTAAAGCTTCCGGTTGAAAAGAAAATCAACCTTGCATCGCTGCAGGATTATTTTTTCCTGGAATATGTACCGGATGCCAATTGCATACTGGAGGATTTTTATAAATTGCCCAAGGGGCATCACTTAGTTGCCGCAGACGGTAAAATTTCTGTAAAACCATACTACCAGTTTAGTGAGAAGATTGCAGCAAGACCGCTGCCACCCAAAAAAGAAAGCGATGCGCTGGATGAGTTGGAAGAATTGCTTGGGTCTGCTGTTAAGTACCGGCAAATAAGCGATGTGCCCATTGGCGCTTTTCTGAGCGGCGGTACTGACTCATCTCTTATCTGCGCTTTGTTTCAAAAACAAAACACTAACCCGGTCAATACATTTACCATTGGTTTTGATGTGGCCGGGTATGATGAATCAGGTTATGCCTCACGGGTGGCATCTATTTTAAAAACCAACCACAGCGAAACACATCTTTCCGATAAAAACTCTATTGAGATTGCCAACCATATTGTGGATTATTATGATGAGCCTTTTGCGGCTCCGTCCAGCATTCCAAGTTACCTCGTTTGTCATGTGGCCCGGAAAAAAGTGACTGTTGCCATGAGTGGTGATGGGGGAGATGAATTGTTCATGGGTTATGGCCATTATGATCTTTACAGGAAAGTGAAAAAAATCTACAGGATGGATGCAGGTATTGGGCGCCATCTTATTAAGAATTTGTTTGGAATGATGGGTAACAGGTATGCCCGGGCTTCCAGGCTGTTCAGTCTTCCGTCGCAAGACCTCATGGCGCATCTTTGGAGCGAACAGCAATACATGTTCTCGGAAAAAGAAATTGGCACACTTCTCAATCTTTCTGAAACAAATTTGTCGATAAAAGACAGCTGGCGTAAGATAAACGGACTGCACCTCTCGGATTTTGAAAAAATTTCTCTGTTTGACATAGAACAATATCTTGCTTATAACCTTTTATACAAAATGGATATTGCCTCCATGGCCAGCAGCCTGGAAGTAAGAAACCCCTACCTGGATTATCGCCTGATGGAATACAGTTTTAATCTTCCCCAAGAGTTTAAAATAAAAGACGGCACTGCCAAA
>CAYHPA010000061.1:0-15605 GCA_964358155.1 uncultured Chitinophaga sp. | reverse complement strand
TGGAAAGAGTGAGAAGCCGTTCTTTAGCTATGCATAAGAGCGAAGAATTGAGCGAATTGGTGGCTGTACTGTATGAAAAGATGAATGAGCTTGGTGTTTTATCCGATGGTATTAATATCAATGTAATAAAAGAGGGTGCAAAAGATTTTGAATCCTGGCTGGCGGCACCCGGCCAGTCATATGCGCTGTGCTTTCATGTGCCCTACTTTAACCATCCGGTTATCAATGAGATCATGGAAGCTATCAAAACCCAAAAAGAACTACTGACCAAAGTTTACTCTTTTGAAGAAAAAACATCTTTTTTCAGTTATTTGTATAATAACACCGATTTCAGGTATCTGCCGGAGGACAGAAAAAAAATGGTTTTGGAATCTAAAAACTGGGAGGTTTCCATTGCTTTTGCAAAAAATACAGCGCTAAGCCTGCATAGCTATTCTGGAAAAATATTTTCAAATGATGAAAATGAAATATTAAAACGATTTGCCAAAGTATTTGAGCAATCCTATACCCGGTTTCTTGATCTGCAAAAGGCAGAAGCACACGCAGAAATTTCCCGGCTTAATCTAATTCAAATTCAGGAAGAAAAGCAAAGGGCAGAAGATGCACTGGCCGAACTGCAGATCACACAAAAGCAATTGATACAGTCGGAAAAAATGGCCAGCCTGGGTGAACTCACTGCGGGCATTGCTCATGAAATTCAAAACCCGCTGAACTTCGTCAACAACTTTAGCGAAGTAAGTAAAGAACTGCTGGATGAAATGAAGGAAGCCATTGAGAAAGGTGATTCAGAGGAAGCAAAAGAAATCATGAATGACGTAATCCAGAACCTTGAAAAAATAAATCATCACGGAAAACGGGCTGATGGTATTGTAAAAGGAATGCTGCAACACAGCCGCAGCAGCAGCGCCACTAAAGAGCTAACGGATATTAATAAACTAGCCGATGAATATTTACGATTGGCTTATCATGGCCTCCGTGCTAAAGACAAAACTTTCAGTGCAGCGATGAAAACTGATTTTGATGAAAGCATTGGCAACATCAATGTCATTCCGCAGGATATCGGAAGAGTGATCCTTAATTTAATTACCAATGCATTTTATGAAGTAGATAAAAAGAAGAAAAGAATCGACGGAGATTACAATCCGACTGTTTCAGTAAGCACAAAGAAAGAAAACGGTAATGTGATGATACGGGTAAAGGATAATGCGGATGGCATCCCCCAAAAAGTATTAGACAAAATATTCCAACCATTTTTTACCACTAAACCAACAGGACAGGGGACTGGTTTGGGTTTATCATTGAGTTATGATATTGTAAAAGCACATGGAGGAGAAATAAAAGTAAATACAAAAGAAAATGAAGGAACAGAATTTACAATCACTTTGCCAGCATAGGAATGGCGGGGTCCCGATAGCTATCGGGATGAAAGTGGAGACGAAGGAGGGAGAGGGAAGTGAGTTCGTTATTTCATTGCCTTGTTGATATGGATCGTGCCGATGGCACTCAGTTGCGATGCAGCTACGGGGCTGGACTGAAGTCCGGCCTTACAAGATGAAGCCGAACCTACGGCTCTGTACACTGTAAAGACGATATGTTCTTTAGTACTATAGTGGCGTAGCCACGGATATATTTTGTAACTCCGGACTTTAGTCCGGGGTAAAAAAGCAGCAAATAAAACAGAGACCCATAGGCCTGCCTGCCGGTAGGCAGGCCCGGCTTATATTTTCCCGAATAAAAGGCCACCATACAACCATCCCGACTTGAATTACAGTCATAATGCAATATCTTTGAAAGGAGCTACTTCCTTCATATACTTATGACACAAAAACTCTAAAAACCTTACATGAAAAAAATAATTTTTACCCTTCTTTTATTTGCTTCCATTTCAGCCCGGTCACAGGAAAATCCCCTTACCGTTATTGCCAATAACAACGGGGCTCCTGCTGCACTCAGCTTTGCAGAATTGCAAAATGTCTTTATGGGCAAACAACCCAAATGGGGCAATGGCGGAAAGGTTCTTATAGCCATGATGAAACTGACCACCGATGCCGGAAAAAGCACCTGCAGTAAATTGTACAAGATGACCCCGGACCAGGTAACGAAACACTGGCTCACCATTTCCATGAAAGGTACCATGGATGCTCCCGTTTTTTTCAATACCGCTGCCGAACTGCAGAGCTTTGTTTCTGCCAATGCCGGCGCTATCGGCGTGATGAGCGGAGCGGCGACAGCACCTAATACCAAAACAGTACTGGTTGACGGTAAGCGAACATTTTGAAATCATTCTCATAAATAAACCACAGACCCCGCCCGAAACATTAAGAACCTATGTTCATCGGCCTTAAAACCAAAATACTGCTGACAGTACTGGCAATTGTATTGCTGTTTACTGTTTTCTCGCTTTTATATTTTCCATCACAACAGGGCCGCACCTTACTTTCTAATTATTCCAATGAAGTACAGAACCAGGCAAAGACCATTGCCCTGGGTGCCAGCATCGCCCTGAGCGAACAGAATTTTAAGGGCATACAGACCGCCATGGAATTTGTAAAGGAGAATGAAGAATTAAAATTTGTTGCCCTTATCCAGAAAGACAGCATTTGGAATGAAGCACATACTTCTTACACGATAAAGGATACGGTGGTGGTTGCTTATCCGGATGATCTGCTATTCAGCAAAGACCTTCAGTCGAATGATTCGCTGATCGTAAAGAAGGCGCCTTTTAAGACTGATATAATGGAAGGCGAGATCATGCTGGTTGTGCGAACTGATTCCATTAAGTCCCGGCAAAAAAAGATATGGGTGACCGCATTGTTGGTAAGCGCTGCCATTTTCATCATAGGCATGCTGATCGGTTTGTGGCTCTCCAGGAATATATCGCATCCTGTTCAGGCTTTGCGAAAAGCAGCAAAAAGAGTGGGTGAGGGCGACCTGAGCCCTGTGGCGGCCAGTCGTTCCAAAGACGAGATTGGCGAACTGTCCATTGCATTCAATAACATGGTCAGCGATATAAAAAAATTATCAGAGCTCACACTGGCACAGGAAAAAGAAAAACAGGCCATGTTGGCCTCACAGAATGAAGACCTGGAGAAGCAGGTGGAAGAAAGAACAGTTGAACTGCGACAATCGCTGGAAGAACTGAAGACCACGCAGACCCAGTTGATACAGTCTGAAAAGATGGCTTCTCTCGGTGAGCTGACTGCCGGAATAGCCCATGAAATTCAAAACCCGCTGAATTTTGTGAACAATTTTTCAGACCTGAACGCAGAGCTGCTGGATGAACTAAAGCAGGAGCTCGAAGCCGGAAATAAAGAAGAGGTGTTCAAGATACTTCAGGACCTGAAAGAAAACGAGCAGAAAATAACCCATCACGGCAAGCGGGCCGATGCGATTGTAAAAGGGATGTTGCAGCATTCAAGAAGCGGCAACGGGCAAAAAGAGCCTACGGACATCAATGCGCTTTGCGATGAATACCTGCGACTGGCTTATCATGGTTTGCGGGCAAAGGACAAATCATTTAATGCAAAACTGGATACACATTACGATGCAACGATGGGAAAAATCAATGCAGTGCCGCAGGACCTGGGCAGGGTGCTGCTGAATCTTTTTACCAATGCATTTTATTCAGTGATGCAAAAAAGAAAACAGCTGGGCGAAGGGTTTGAATCTGTTGTTTCCGTTAATACAACCAGATCAGCAGACAGGGTTGAAATAAAAGTAAGAGACAACGGAACGGGTATCCCTCAAAAAGCGCTGGATAAAATTTACCAACCTTTCTTTACTACCAAACCCACAGGCGAAGGCACTGGACTGGGGCTTAGCATGAGTTATGATATTATTACCAAAGGCCACGGTGGTGAATTAAAAGTGGAAACCAGGGAAGGAGAATTTGCAGCATTCACCATTATTTTACCTATATAAACCATAAATTCACAAGATGAAAATTTTAGTAGTGGATGATGAAAAAGATGTGCAGGTTCTCTTTGAACAGCGGTTCAGAAGAGAAATGAAAAGCGGGGAAATGCAGTTTGTGTTCGCTTTTTCCGGTGAAGAAGCGCTTGATTATCTCGAACAAAATGAAAGCGAAGCAGTATTGATACTCTCGGATATCAATATGCCCGGCATGAGCGGGTTGCAACTGCTCGGCCTTATCAAAGAAAAGCATAAAGAGCCGCCGCCTCTTGTAATGATGATAACCGCCTACGGCGATGCTGAGAACTATAATACAGCCATGCAATTGGGCGCTGATGCGTTTCTGACCAAGCCGCTTGACTTTTCCATGTTAAAAGAAAAACTAAAAGATATACGCTGATGGCAAAAATTCTTGTTGTAGATGATGAAGCAGACCTGGAGGTGCTTATCAAGCAGAAATTCCGGCAAAAGATACGGGAGCACCAGTATGAGTTTGTGTTTGCAATAAATGGCGTAAAAGCGCTGGAGCAATTATCGCAGCACCAGGATGTGGATGTAGTGCTGAGTGATATCAATATGCCGGAAATGGATGGACTTACATTATTGACCAAACTCAATGAACAAAATGGATTATTGAAATCTGTAATCGTTTCGGCCTATGGTGATATGGAAAACATACGCACCGCCATGAACCGGGGCGCATTTGATTTCATTACCAAACCGGTCAATTTTGAAGACCTGGAACTGACGATGGAAAAAACATTGAAGCATGTGAGGCAGCTTCGGGACACCATGAAGGCCATCAAGGAAAACAATATCCTGAAGATGTATGTGGATGAAACCGTGCTGAACTTTATGGGCAGCCGGGAGTATGAATCATCCCTGACAGCGAATGAGACCATTGAAGCCACGGTAGCCTTTATTGATATCTGTAGTTTTACTTCCATCAGCGAAAATGAACCACCCGATACGGTGGTCAGGCTTCTCAATAGTTATTTTGATGCGATGGTAAAAGAGATTATTGCACAGGGTGGGTATGTCGACAAATTCATCGGCGATGCCATCATGGCGGTGTTCCGCGGCGACTATCACCTGGATAAAGCAGTGGATGCATGTTTGGCGATAAGAAAAAAAATTGCAGAACTTCCTGCGACGGACACTTTCTCGCCAAAAGTTTCTATTGGTATCAACAGTGGCGAAATGATTTCCGGCAATATCGGCAGTGCCACACTGAAGCGGTTGGATTATACCGTGATTGGTGATACGGTGAATACCGCTCAGCGTATGCAATCAGTAGCTAAAGAGAACCAGATCATTATCAGCCAAACCTCATACGATAAAATAAAGGAATCGTTCCATTGCAATAAAGTGGGAGAAGTAAGTTTGAAAAATAAGGCCAACCCGTTGCTCATTTACGAAGTGCTGGATTAATTCAGAACAGAAACTATGCAATATCAGCAGGTATATGATTTCCTGATGCCCAAGCTGGAAAAAGAATTACCAGCTTATTTGTATTATCACAATGCAGAGCATACCAAATCGGTGATTGCTGCAGTTGAACATCTTGCTGCCGGCGAAAATATTACCGGGAATGATCTTATTATTCTGAAAACAGCCGCTCTTTTTCATGATGCCGGTTTTTTGCAACAAGCGGACGGGCATGAAGAAATTTCCTGTATCTGGGCCAGGCAATACCTGCCTGATTATGGATATGCGGACGGACAAATAGAGCATATCTGCCGTACTATCATGGCCACCCGCCTGCCGCAGACACCTGTTGACCACCTGGGCGAAACGCTTTGCGACGCCGATCTTTTTTATAAAGGAAAGGATGGATATGCAACAAATGCCGAAAAAATTTTTAAAGAATTCAAACACCGGGGAATTGTAAAAACCGAGTCGGAATGGCAACTGATGCAACTGGAATTCCTGTCAGGCCAGCATTTTTTTACCCGTTCTGCCCGGGAAGAGCTGGATGCGGTAAAGGATGAAATTGTCAAAGATTTAAATGCCCGTATCAGTTCTTCGCTTTCGGGGCACAAAGAGGACACAACGGCGCAACTGCTTCAGGATTTATTGCTCACCTGCATTGGTGTTACCATTGCTGCTGTTGCATTAAAACTGTTTTTAGTGCCTAATCAATTTTTTGACGGGGGTGTTACAGGTATTTCCCTGCTTGTGCATGAGTCCTATCATTTCAATCTCGGGCTGGTAATATTGGTACTCAATCTTCCGCTGATTGCCATCAGCTATTTTTCCATTGGCAAGCGGTTTGCTTTTCGGACACTTCTAAGTGTAATATTGTTAGGAGTGGCGTTGCTGCTTATTCCAAACGAGCCGATGACATCCGACAAATTGCTTATTTCCATTTTTGGCGGCGCATTTCTCGGTATTGGAATCGGCCTCATCATGCGTACCGGCGCTGCGCTGGATGGAATAGAAGTGCTGGCTGTTTACACATTGAAAAAAACCTCATTCACTATTTCTGAAATCATCCTTGGCATTAATATTATCATCTTTACTATAGCCGGGTTTCGTTTTGGACTGGATACAGCTTTGTATTCCATCCTTACATATTTTACCGCTACAAGATGTATTGATTATGTAGTGGAAGGCTTGCAGGCTTATACAGGTGTTACTATTGTATCAGGCAAGAGCGAGGCTATCAAATACCAGCTGGTGAATAAACTGGGACGGGGCATCACGGTTTACAAAGGGGAGAGGGGTTTTTTGCCTGGTAAATTTGATGTAAGTATGGAATGCGACATTATTTTTACCGTCATCACCCGGCTTGAATTAAGGAAACTGAAAAATTTGGTGTATGATGTGGACCCGAAGGCCTTTGTGTTTGCCAGCACTATTAAAGAAGCTTCGGGGGGGATTATTAAGAGGAGGCATGCTCATTAAAGCCCCAGCACTTCTCTCAGCTTTCCATAACCGCTACGACTTACCGGCACTTTCACCCCCGAACGAAGTACCGCTACATGATTATCCTTTTCATAAGGGTCAATCCTCGTTATCTGCTGTATATTGATGATGTAGGAACGATGGCTGCGAACAAATTGAGCTGTATCCAGTGCTTTTTCAAAATGGTTCATGGTTTTATTCTTCAGAAAGTATCCATCTTTTGTATGCACTTTCACATAATCATCGGCAGCTTCCAGGTACATTACATCATGAACCGGGATGATTTTTATCTTACTGCCGTCTTTAATTACTATACGCTGGCTTTGTGAAGGAGATTGTGAAGCTGTTTCCAATAAACCCTGCGTATTCTTTTCGGAAGTGGTTTCCTTTTTTTCCTGCCATTTCAATAAAGCCTTATCGAAACGCTGCTGGTCGAATGGTTTTAGCAAGTAATCAATGGCATGTGCTTCAAATGCTTTGATGGCATATTCATCAAAAGCCGTGGTGAAAATAACTGCCGGTGTATTGTCCAGTAGCTCCAGCATTTCAAACCCGTTGATCTTGGGCATCTGGATGTCCAAGAAGATAAGATCCGGCTGATGTTGCTGAATGGCCTTCACTCCTTCAAAACCATCACCACATTCGGCCATCAATTGCAGCTGCGGATGTTTCTGCAGGTATTCTTTTACGATACTTCTTGCCAGCGGCTCATCGTCTACGATAATTATTTTGCTCATATTCTATCCCTGCGGAATTTTAACTGTGGTTGTAAAGATATTTTCTTTCGCTTCTGTTTTCAATAAATCATTTCTTGCAAATAATAAATAAAGCCTGCGTTGCACAGACTTTAAACCAAACCCGGTTCCCTGTTGCGGCGAAGATGTTTCAGGATCAAACGGGTTCAGCACCCGTATGACAAGGTTTTTTTCTTCCTGTGAGGCATATAGGCGTATTATAGTTTCGCCGGTGGTGTCATACAATCCGAATTTAATTGCATTTTCAACAACCGGTTGAAGTAATAATGCAGGTAATTTCATGGAAGCTGTGTTTTCATCCACATTTATCTCCGTACCCAGCCGGTTCCCAAATCTTACTTTCTCAATATCAAGATACAGTTGCAGGTATTGCAGTTCTTCCTGCAGGGTTACCCATTGCGTTTCTTCCTTTTTAATAGTGCCCCGTAAAAAATCAGATAATTGCTGCACCATTTTTCTTGCTTCTTCTGGTCTGCTGCCGATGAGTGCATTGATGGAATTAAGGCTGTTGAATAAAAAATGAGGTTGTAATTGCTGGCGAAGTTTAAAGAGTTCTGCTTCTTTGGCCAGTTTTTCTGCATCCTTTTTCCGTTCCTCCTGTTCTTTTTGCTCCTGCTGGGTAAACCACAGCACACTGATAAGCACAATGCATCCGAGCAATAAAAAGGTCAGGCTTACCCGTATCACCAGCGAGTCATGTAAAAGTTCTCTATAGCCAACGTTCCCCGAAAAAAGTGAATTTAATATCCATTTTGTCAACACGGCAATTAATGCAGTAAGAAAAATAACCCAGGATGCCACATGTATGTACCGCTCCCTTCTTGGCAGATAATACCGAAGCGTATTCATTATCAGCATACAGGCCAGGAAGAGGAAGCCGTTGCTGATAAGACTGTCGAGAAATGATGTCTTCCAGTCCAGCCCGAACCAATGCAGTAACAAAGCATGGTCGCAGATCAATGCTATCCAGCAAAGGCTGAAAATGATACGAAACCGTAATGCAGAAAGGGGAGAGGTCGACATTTTATTATACCAGTTCTAAAAGTTCCAGTGTATTACCTGATTCTATTTCTGACGCTTTCCTGTTCACCATCTGTACATAGTTCTCACCGTTGTCCCTTTCTATGATACGGGAATACAATTCGGCCCCGTCAATCAACTCACTTAGTTTATATAATTCGCTTACATTGATGAATTGCCAGTGCACCATTTGCTGGTGCTGGTTAAAGAACACTTCTTCTTCCCGGCTGCCAAGAAGCTGCGCTTTTAAAAGGGCCTCTTCTCTTTTATCAGCCCGGATAAGCCGTAGTTGTTCATCAAACTGAGCGAGGTGGTTACCATCCCCACAAACAATTCTGAAAACAATTTTTGCAAGATACCAGTTCATAAAAGTCAGTTGGTTTAAATAAGTCTGATACAATCAGACTTTAATAACTTTTAATGTCGATTCCCCCAAACATCACTGTTCCTTTTATCAGCAATACTTTTTCATTGCCATCTGTTACGGGAGTAATAGCCCTTTTGTCTTCTATTCCCCCAAAAATTACAGCTGCCTGTGATTTTACTGTCCAGTTGGAGGGTATCACCAGCTTAAGGCCGCCAAAAATGGTGGTGGTATCAATAATGGCAGTGCCATTGATATCGGCCTGTCCAAGATATATTTCCGTACCACCGAAAATATTTACCACATTACCACCCTTGAAATTTTTGGAAAGGATATTTTTTTTGGTACCTCCAAATACAGAAGTAGCATTGATAAAATCTTCTTTTGAATCAGTGGTTTCATCAACAACAGTGGCTTCTTCTGCACCCGGGGAGGCGCCACTTTTATTTTCATTCCCCGGGCCCGTAAAACGGGGTCGGTGCCTTAGCATGATGAAGAAACCGATGACGATCAATGCGACGGGCCAGATATACCTGCGGATGCTGATGTCGGGATTGATTTCAGGAATCAGGAAGGCTCCGCCAACCAGCATCAATACAAACCAGGAAGCACCGCGGAAACCATGTTTGATGCCGATAAAAACACCAAGGGCTATTAAAAATGTTTGCCAGCTGAAGAACCAGGTAGGAAGATCAGTTACGGTTGCTTTTATCAATGCTGCCACTCCTATCAGGAGTATAAAAACACCCGTCCACACCCCGCTGCTGCGCATAGGGCGGCCATCAGACATATTGGGCCCATCACAACGGAAGTGTGCCCTCCATTCCTCCCGTCTCTTCCTTCTTTCCTCTCTCCATTTCCTTCGTTGTTCACGATAGTTTTCAAAATCAGCCATAATCAGGAATTTGAACCAAAACTACACAGAGGAAAAAGAGCAGTAAACAGGGAATGGGCAATGCGTAGCCTAAAGTCGGTAAATGGCAGAAATGAGGGGGTGAAAAGGGCGGATCAAAAACGGGTCAGGATAAATCCGGGCGGTCAGGAAAGCGAACTGCTCCAGATAAGCTGGTAAGGCTCGCTTTTACCTTTGATACAGGTAAATATAAAACTGGTAATAAAAGGCATATTGATATGTTCACTATTGCCGGCATCAATGGATAGTGTACCGCTTACATAGGTCTCTGTACCTGATGTTTCAATGGCTTTCAATCCGCAGGGCATGGCCTGGTTGCCATAGCCAATTTCATTACGGCGATAGGCGAGGCGTTCTACAAGGTTCTGTACAAATTCAGGCTCATCAAAGAAAGCGGAGATGTGTAAATGCTGTTTCATAAACAAGGATTGTGTTGTTACGACCCCTTTCATTTACACTATGTCTGACCTGCGTAGGGTCTTGTAATCTTAGTTACGATAATTAGATGCAGAAGAGGCCTTGTTTACTTATTAAGGGAATGTGAAAGTTGGAGGATACTATGCTTTTGTTTTCTGCCGTCTGTGCAGCCAATACTGATTCCAAATCCATAGAAGGGATGTGCCAGAAGAAATGATTAAGAAGTACACGATAAGATACTTTCTTTGTAAAAATCTTTCACTGAAAAGATCAGTTATTGCAATAACAAGCATTAAAACTGCTATAAGCCATATTGTTGTAAAGATGATGGCTTGTCTTTTTGTTGGCCTGGTAAACCAACTGTCCATCTTTTTAAGCATAAATAAAAGGTTACTGTGAAAATAAAGTTTACTTCACAAACTCAAACTTATCTCCATCAAACAAACCCGATTCAGCAAAGTTCATTTCAAATACTCCGCTACTTTCTTGCTAATAAAACTCTTTACTTGCTCCCATGTTTGCCTTTTCAGGCTTATAGGGTCTTCACTCTCTTCCGCATCAGCAAAATAGGTGATGGCCTGCGGTACTGTTATCAGCAGGTTTTGTGTCGCATACTTTTCTTTATGAAATTTTATAAAATCTGAAACAGCAAAATGCTGGAGCAACTCAGCAATATCCCAAAAATCTTTTTTCTTTCCCCGTCCCAGTATGGCCTGTACCTTCATAGCAATGATGTCTTGGGTTGAAAACATTTTTATACCGTCTATAGTTTGTTCGGGGCGTATCAGCGGGTGAGGGTGGCGGATCAAATCAATCTTGATGCCATCTATGAAACAAAAAATACCGAAACGCGGTGGCTTTTGCTCCATCACAAACTTGTCCCCAAAGCTTTTTTTCAGACAATCAATCATCACATTGTTCTCAAATGCTTTGCTGCAAAACAAATCCAAATCAACTGATTCGCGATGACCATATAGCAATGACAGGGCAGTGCCGCCCACCAGGGAGAAATCCCTCAATTCATCAATACGCAGTAATTCTTTTAGTATGGAAAGAGTTCCGGGTTCGACTGTCTCAGTATGAAGCATCTGAAATCCTTTAATGGTTTGTTGATAACAGCGCTGGCAAGATACATCCTGGTCTCTGGAAGAAATTTTGCATTCAGCAAAGCCACTGTCACTTTTTCATCCCCATAATAGCGACGGCAGTTGCGTATATCTTCCACATCACCCCGTTCAAAAACCCTTTCAATTACGAAATTGGCTTTTGCATCGTAGTCAATATTTTCAAATACAACATCCCAGAAAATCCGTTTATCAAATATGGGTCTTGCTTTTTCTGACATAGCATAAAGGTATAACAAAGCCCTTAAACCCGTGGCTGAACAAACTCAAACTTATCTCCATCAAACAATCCCAAATCACTCAGCTTCAGATGCGGTATCACCAGCAGGGCCATAAAGGAAAGTGTCATGTATGGAGAAGCAAGAGCAGAGCCCAGTTCTTCCTTTGCCATGCGGTCAAGCTGCTCGTAGCGGGCGGCAATCATATAGCCATCTTCATTGCTCATCAATCCTGCAACTGGCAGTGGTAATGCCATCTCTGTCCAGCTGCCTCCTGGTTCTACCGGGCAAACACAACTGATACCGCCTTTATGTTCTATCACCATGTTTACTGCATTACAAATACTCTCATCATCCACACCTACTGCAACGATATTGTGACTGTCATGTGCTACAGAAGAGGCGATAGCTCCTTTTTTCAGACCAAAATTTTTGATCAATGTTGCAGCTACAGGAGCATTTTGGTAGCGGTTAACCACTACCATTTTCAAAATATCTCTTTCAATGTCAGCTGCGATCTTACCGTCAACTATTTTCGGTTCAACAGAAAGCTTGTTGGTGATCAACTGACCATCCAGGGCTTCAATTACCGGGGTTTCTGTTTCCCCGTTATGCCATAATGCAAAATCTTCCACACTCTTTTTGCTACAGGAGAAATTATTAATGATCCCTGATTCAGCAGCTTTGATCAATGACCTTCCTTCATCTGCTACCAGTTGTCCATTGATAAAGGTTTTCTGTGCCTCAAAATTTTCCAGGTCCTTCACCACAATAAAATCTGCCGGGTCGCCCACTTGCAGCAACCCAACATCTAATTTGTAGTGATGAACCGGATTTACACAAGCCGCTTTTAATATTTTAAAAATATCAATGCCTTTGGCCACTGCTCTTGCACAAAGTTGATTGATATGGCCCAGTACCAAACTGTCAGGATGTTTATCATCGCTGCAGAACATCATCATATCCGGCCAGTCATTCAGCAGATCGATCAATGCTTCAAAATTTTTAGCGGCACTGCCTTCCCGGATGATGATCTTCATGCCGTATTTTAGTTTATCCAATGCTTCTTCGGCAGTGAAACATTCATGATCTGTGGCCCCCCCACCCCCCGCAAGGGGGATTTTAGATTTTTCAAAGTTGGAAGAAATATTATTGGTATCGGGGTTTAAAGTCCCCCCTGCGGGGGGATTTAGGGAGGCTATATATTCCCTCGCCTGTTCACCCCTCAACCCCGGTGCATGACCATCCACCGGTTTATTCAAACGATGTGCAGCTGCAATTTTTTTCATCACTTCTTCATCTTTGAACAGCACACCCGGAAAATTCATCATCTCACTCAGGTATTTTATATCATCTCTCTGCAAAAGCTTTTCTACATCATTTGAATCCAATGCGGCACCGGCTGTCTCAAATATTGTGGCCGGCACGCAGCTTGGTGCACCAAAATTGAATTTGAATGGAACGGTCTTTCCATTTTCAATCATAAATTCCACGCCTTCCAATCCGCACACATTGGCAATTTCATGCGGGTCGCTTACGGTGGCCACTGTTCCATGCACCACAGCCAGTCTTGCAAACTCGGATGGAACCAGCATGGAACTTTCTATGTGGACATGGCTGTCTATAAAACCGGGAAGAATGTAGTTAATTGGTTGATTTGTTAATTGGGTATTAGGGTTTACCGAAACAATCCTTCCGTTCTCAACTGTTACAGTTGCCGGATAGATCCGTTGCTGATGAACATCTACAAGATTACCGCTTACAGAAAATGATGACATGGGTCTGATTTGGATAAAGGTAAATTACTAACTTCAAACACTCAACCACACTGCATATGAGAAAACTACTGATTATTGCGTTTGGCCTCCTTTCTTTTGGAGTATCCGCTCAGAAAACAAAAACCCTAACTCCTCCTCCGGCCGACAATACCGATGAAGTATTGTTCAAGAATGTAAAATATCGCCTGGTTGGTCCCTTCCGGGGTGGCCGCAGCGCTGCTGTAGCAGGGAGTTACAAAAACAGGAATACATTTTATTTTGGCGGCACAGGCGGTGGGGTGTGGAAAACAACCGATGGGGGCAGCAACTGGAAAAATATTTCTGATAAGTATTTTGGGAGCTCAATAGGAGCTATTGCCGTTGCCCCGTCTGATGAAACGGTAATTTATGTGGGTGAAGGCGAAAACACCATGCGGGGCAATGTAAGTGAAGGCCTCGGTGGGATGTGGCGGAGTGATGATGGGGGAAAGTCGTGGAAGAATATTGGCCTAAAAGATGGACGTCATATACTACGCATCATCATTCATCCAAAAAATCCTGACATTGTTTGGGTGGCGGTGATGGGCCATTTATTCGGCCCCAATGAAGAAAGAGGTATTTACAAAACAACCGATGGCGGCAAAACATGGAAACGAACCTTATTCATCAATAATCAGACAGGCTGCAGCGACCTGGTAATGGAACCCGGCAATGCAAATGTTTTTTATGCAGGCATGTGGCGGCTGATAAGGACCCCTTATTCAATGGAAAGCGGTGGTGAAGGAAGCGGACTTTGGAAAAGTACCGATGGAGGAGAAACATGGACAAATATTTCTGCAAAAAAAGGGTTGCCAAAAGAGGCATGGGGAATTGTGGGTGTTGCCGTAGCGCCGTCCAATACGGATAAAATATATTCCATCATTGAAAATAAGGATGGTGGCTTATATATGAGTGCCGATGGGGGCGAAACATGGACATTGACATGCAGTGATAATAATATCCGTCAGCGGGCATGGTATTATACAAAGGTTTTTGTTGATCCTAAAAATGAGAACAGGGTCTATTGTCCCAACGTAGGTTTTATGCGGAGCAATGATGGTGGCCGCACATTTCAATCCATCAATACACCGCATGGCGATCACCATGACCTGTGGATTGACCCGGAAGATGGCAATCGTATGGTTGTGGCAGACGATGGTGGCGGGCAGGTGAGTTTTGATGGCGGCAATAACTGGAGCACTTACCTGAACCAGCCAACTGCACAGCTTTATCGTGTAAGCACTGATAATGCCTTTCCTTATCGCCTGCTGGCCGGGCAACAGGATAACAGCGCCCTGCGGATAAGGAGCAGAACATATGGAGCTGCCATTACTGCAGCCGATATGGAAACTGCTGCCGGAAGTGAAAGTGGTTATGTGGTAGCCGACCCGTTGAACCCCGATATTACCTATGGCGGAAATTATATGGGATCATTACAGCGACTTGATCATCGTACCGGTGAGAGCAGGGCCATTAATGTATGGCCAATCGATAATATGGGAGCAGGGGCTGAAGCTGCTAAATACCGTTTTCAATGGAACTATCCCATCTTTTTCTCACCTAACAATCCAAAAAAATTGTATGCAGCGGGCAATCATTTGTTCGCCACGGAGGATGAAGGAAAAACATGGCAAATGATCTCGCCTGATTTAACTACGAACGACAAAAGAAAACAAGCATCCAGCGGAGGCCCAATCACGCAGGATAATACAAGTGTGGAATACTACTGCACCATTTTTACTGCAACAGAAAGCTGGATGGAAAAAGATTTGCTTTGGGCTGGCAGCGATGACGGACTGATCCATGTAAGCAAAGACGGCGGAAAAAGCTGGGAGAATGTAACGCCAAAAGACATTCCGCAGGCTATGATGTGGAATTGCGTGGAAGTTGATCCTTTTAAAAGAGGGGCGGTTTATTTTACAGGTACCCGTTACAAGTCAGATGATTTTGCGCCATATATCTATAAAACGGAAGACTACGGCAAATCATGGAGGAGAATAACCAATGGTATCAATAGCCTGCATTTTACAAGGGCGATGCGTGCCGACAGGAAAAGATCCGGCCTTTTGTATGCGGGCACTGAATATGGCATGTATATTTCTTATGATGATGGGGCAATCTGGAAATCATTTCAGATGAACTTGCCGGTTGTTCCCATCACCGATCTGGTTATTAAGAA
>CAYHPA010000060.1:0-16013 GCA_964358155.1 uncultured Chitinophaga sp. | reverse complement strand
CTGGTAGCAGCGACCGTTATTTCCAGGATGTGGAAGATGATGTAAAGAAGTTTGTACCCGAAGGCATTGAAGGCCGGGTGGCTTACAAAGGTTTTCTGAAAGAAGTTGTTTACCAATACACCGGCGGGCTAAGGGCTGGCATGGGTTACTGCGGTGCAAAAGATATTGCTCAATTACAGCAAGCGAAATTTGTAAAGATCACCAATGCAGGTATGAGAGAAAGCCATGCACATGATATCGAGATAACCAAGGAAGCGCCGAATTACAGCAGAAAATAATAATTGTGTAAATTGATGACAGGCGCATCTGCCAAGTAAACCATTGTTATGAGAAAAAATATTGTTCTTGCCTGTATATTCTCGTTCTTTCTTATCCCGGTTGTTGCACAACAAACAGATAAAGAAAAAGCAAAGCTGCTGTTGCGGATGGCCATCCGCATTATGGACCAGGGCGAGATAGATGAATCTATTCTTTTGCTCGACTCGGCCCGCAAACTGGACCCGGATAATTATGTGTATGACTATGAAACAGGGTTTGCCTACGAGATGAAGAAGGATTACAAAAATGCTATCCGTTATTTTGAAGCCACTACCAGGCATAAAGATGCCACCGATCAATGCTACCAGATGCTCGGCAATAACTACGACCATGATGGCAACAGCAAAAAAGCCATTGAAATCTACAACGAAGGATTAAAGAAATTTCCCAACTCCGGCAAGTTGTATGTAGAACTTGGAGTGATGGCGCTGTTTGATAAAGACTATGATAAAGCAGTGCAGTCATGGGAAAAGGGAATTAGTGTCAATCCGGAATATGCGTCCAATTATTATCGCCTGGCAAAACTGTATTCCATGAGCAACGACCGGATATGGGCACTGTTTTATGGTGAAATGTTTATGAATATGGAGCGGAATTCAGCCCGCACAAAAGAAATCAGTAAAATGCTATACGATGCCTATGATGCATCCATTGATATTTCTTCCGACACATCGGCTAAAGTAGATTTTGCCCGGCCTGTTATGAATTTTGACCCTTCAAAAAAATTCAAATTTCCTTTCGACCAGGTTTTTGGAATGGATTTCCTGGTTGGTATGTCTCCGGCATTGATTGCAAAAAACAAGGAAAAAAATATTGCCTGGCTCTATACTGCCCGGACGGGTTTCCTGGAATGGTGGTATAAACAAAAAAGGGACAAGGAGTATAATAACATGATTATTGAGTACCAAAGAAAGTTACAGGACAAGGGGCATTTTGAAGCGTATACGTGGTGGTTGCTGATGTCTGGCAATGAAAAAGAATTTGAGGAATGGTACTCAAAGAACGAAGAAAAATTTAAAGCCTTTGCAGAGTGGTTTAATAAAAATGGAATAGAAGTAAGCAGCAAGCATTACTTTATAAGAACAGGTATTGATTGAGTTGCCTGAAACTATTTACAAATAAAAAGCCCGGAAATTTAATCCGGGCTTTTGTGTGACA
The DNA here is from genome assembly GCA_964358155.1 of uncultured Chitinophaga sp. Lineage (GTDB taxonomy): Bacteria > Bacteroidota > Bacteroidia > Chitinophagales > Chitinophagaceae > JJ008. The sequence continues at coordinate 14,537 of CAYHPA010000060.1, read as the reverse complement.
CCAACTATTTATCCTTCATCATTCACTACAAATACGATCACCTGTTTCCGGTAAGCTTTTACTTTCATTCCGTTTTGGATGGCGGGCTCCCATTTCGCAGCTTTCTTTAATACCCTTACTGCTTCGGCTTCCATCCCATATCCATGATTGGTGAGCGGGGTTATATCACTCACGGCCCCTTCCCTGTCTACCACAAACTGAATGACAACCGAATAACGGCCAACCGGCGCATCGTTATCTACCGGAACATCTGCATTAAGGTTTCGCTCAAGGAATGCTACCCAGTTGCCGTTGAATTTTGCATCTATTTCCACAAATACCAAAGGATCGTCTGATGCGGTTTGCGTTTGGGGTTGAACAATACCTTTATCACCGTCAATATCCCCGGGACTCGGCCCTAGAACACCATTATCGGTCGGGCCGTCAATTCTATCACTGCCGATCTTAGCACTGTCAAGGTCATCCTGAGTTGGAGGAGGATTATTCATGTCCTTATCCGGTACAACAACAATCTCGAGATGCGGTTCCGTTTTTACCTCCTGTGTTTCTGGTTTTTGCTCGGGCTCGGGCAATGGCTTTTTATCCTCGGGAAGATCAGCCAGAACAACTTCACTACTCACCCGGTACCTCGGCTTGTCGTTTTTAGATGAGCTGGCCAGCATGGCACCGCAACAGATAAATGCAGCAAGCGTCATGGTAATAACCAACGCCCTGTTTACTCTTTTTGAATAATTTTTGCGAAGCTCATAAGCTCCATAGTTTTTGTCGCGGCCGTCAAAGATTATATCAATCAGTGGGGCCGATAGAATTTTGCTGGTTTGCATGGTTTATACTTTTGCTAAAAAAGAGTAGCATCATTGCCTGTTTCCACAAAGTTTTATTTTTATGGAAATTTTTAGCACTGGCATCGGCATAAAGAAAGGTTGATGGTTTATGGTTCATAGTTAATGGCAGGTCGTTTCAATCTCAGTATCTTCATAAAAAAAAGATGAGTTTCAGGTTCGAACAACTTAAAGTATTTCAACAGGCGGCAGAGTTGTCAAACAAGATTGATACACTGGTTGAAAAGTTTCCTAAAAAAGAAATGTTCAGTCTCAGTTCACAGGTTAAAAGGGCCGCCGACTCTGTAGTTTTGAATATTGCTGAAGGAAGTACTGGGCAAACAATACCAGAGTTCAAAAGATTTTTGGGAATAGCTCTTCGTTCAGGAATTGAAGTGGCGGCCTGTCTTTATCTTGCTTTTACCAGAAAATACATTACCGAAGCTGAATACCGGGCTCTTTATGATGAATATGAAATACTATGCAAAATGATCACCAAACTGAGAGAATCTATTTGAACGGCTATGAACTATGATCTATAACCCATGAACCAAAAATGAAACGCTTCACCAACCTCTTCATCGCTGTCGCCACCGGCTTGTTGCTATTCGCTGCTTGGCCTGTTTCACCGCTTACCTTTTTAATTTTTGTTGCATTTGTTCCTTTGCTCTGGCTGGAGTCAACAGTAAAAAGCAGGAAGAAATTCTTTTGGCTCACTTATGTTACCATGTTCATCTGGAATATTGCCACCACCTGGTGGATATGGAATGCATCGCCTCCGGGAGCTATCGCTGCGTTTGTAGCCAACAGCTTTATTATGTGTTTGCCCTGGCTTGGTTTTAGGATTGCAAAAAAATGGTTGGGAGAAAAAGCCGGTTACATTGCCCTCATTGCATTCTGGATGTGCTTTGAATATATACACCTGCAGGACTGGGGCCTTAGCTGGCCCTGGCTTACACTGGGCAATGCATTTGCTACGCATCCGCAATGGGTGCAGTGGTATGAATACACGGGGACAAGTGGCGGCACATTCTGGATATTGCTGAGCAATATTTTTCTCTTTCTTTTCTTTTGCGAATATCAACGTAACGGAAGATCAAAAAAATACTTCCGCCTTATGTTTGGATGGGCGCTGATATTGATCATTCCCATGTTCATATCCGGGAGATTAAACGGAAAAGAAGGAGCATTTGATGTACCCCAAAAAAACATCGTCGTTGTTCAGCCCAATATTGACCCCTATGTAAAAGTGTCCGAAGAAGCCGGCTCATTTGAATCGCAGTTACAGATACTTATTTCCACCAGTGAAAAAGAAATTGATGATAACACTGCTTTGTTAGTCTGGCCTGAAACAGCTTTGTACATGGCTTCAAGAATTGATGAAACCAACCTGAAAGAAAATTATTTTCTGAATCCATTCTGGGCTTTTTTAAAGCGCCATCCCAATATGTCCTTATTCACCGGCATTGAAAGTTTCAAAAAAGTGGATAAGAAAACAAAGTACTCTGAAGAATTCAGCGGCGAGCATTATGAGTTTTACAATGGCTCTATGCTGCTGGACAGTGCCGGCGCTTCCGCCTTTTATCATAAATCCATGCTGGTGCCCGGCGTGGAAACATTGCCCTGGTTTTTAAAATTCCTTTCCAAATGGTTTGAAAAATTTGGCGGCTCCTCCGGCGGTTATGCCAAACAAAAGGAAAGGACAGTGCTTCCCGAAAAGAACGGATATAAAATAGCCCCGGCCATCTGCTACGAAAGTGTGTATGGCGAATTCATGAGCCAATACTCCCGCAATGGCGCCAATCTTATCTGCATCATCACCAATGATGGATGGTGGAAGAAGACCCCCGGACATAAGCAGCATATGAATTATGCAAGGCTGCGGGCTATTGAAACAAGAACATGGGTGGTCCGCAGCGCCAATACCGGCATCAGTTGTTTTATTGACCCGTATGGAACGATCATCAACCCACAACCTTACAATAAGAATGCGGCTATTAAACTAAACATCCCGGTTGTCACCCATAGCAAAACTTTTTTTGTGCGAAATGGAGATGTTCTTTCAAAGATCATGGTTGTTTTTAGCATCCTGTTGGTCGGATTTATCTTATTCCTCAAACTGAAAAACAAATTCAGGGCTAAAGCCCATTCATAATTAACCAGGTAACCCCGCTCTTAAGAGCGGGGTTAGAAAAAATTTATGCAAAGGGCTTTAGCCCTGACAGTAAAATAATGACCAAAGAACTCCTTTATCAAAACAAAAAGATCGTTTACCATGTAATCGGCAACGGCAATCCTGTCATCCTCATTCATGGTTTTGGAGAAGACAGAAGTGTATGGAAAAATCAAATTGAGTTCTTAAAAGATAAGTTCCTGCTCATTATACCCGACCTGCCGGGTTCAGGCCAATCAGAAATGATTGACGACATGAGCATGGAAGGAATGGCGGAAGTGATAAAAGCGATTATAGCCTCCCTGCCCTCCGAAGGAGGGTTCTCAGAACCTGCTAATTCAGTAAAGTCTTTACTGGCATCGGAGGTCAAAACCCCTCCTTCGGAGGGGCTAGGGGAGGTCGTTGTAATCGGTCATAGCATGGGTGGCTACATCACATTAGCCCTCGTTGAAAAATACCCGAATCATGTTTCTGCATTTGGTCTTTTTCATTCCACCGCTTACGCTGACAACGAGGAAAAAAAAGCCGTTCGCCTCAAAGGAATTGAATTCATCGGGCAGCATGGTGCATTTGCGTTTTTAAAAACCAGCACCCCTAACCTCTTTTCACCGCAAACAAAGGATGAACGGCCTGAATCCGATAGCTATCGGATTATCGCTGAATGGATAGCCGGGCTGGACAACTTTTCACTCACTGCCCTCGTTTCTTATTACGAAGCAATGATGCATCGGCCGGACCGTACGGAAATGTTACAAAAAGCTGCTGTGCCTGTACTGTTTATCATGGGGGAATACGACAACGCAATACCCCTGCAGGACGGCCTGAAGCAGTGCCATCTTCCTGAAAAATCGTACATTCACATTCTACGAAAATCCGGGCATATGGGGATGCTGGAAGAAAAAGACCGATGTAATGAGATTCTGGAGGAATTTTTGCTGGAAATATGAACTAATTTTTTGCAAATCCGATCAATGAAACGCTTTTTACTTGCCATAATAAGTTTTATCGTTTTCTCTGGTTCAGCGAATGCGGCGCATATAAAGGGCGGTTTTTTTACATACAGGTATTTGGGCCCCGGTGCCGGTACTAACTTACGCTACCAGATAACACTCACCGTGTACATGCTTTGCAACCCGTCTACCGGACAACTTAATAACCCAATCAATTTTACCATTTTTAATGCGGGCAATAACCAGTTTCTGCAAAATGTAAGTGTTCCTATCACCAATCAATACCAACTAAGTAAATTATATGATGAACCCTGTATTACCGGAAATGAAATCGGATGTTATTATGAGATTGTAATTTATGATCTGAGCTCCATTGAACTACCATCTTCGCCTGACGGCTATATTATTTCGTATCAGCGCTGCTGCCGTATAGCGGGCATACAGAATGTAGTAAATAGCGGGTCTGTTGGCAATACTTTTACCATAAAAATACCCGGGACATCAACAGGTCAAAACGCCCAAACAAACAGCAGCCCTCAATTTCTTGTGAATGATACTGCAGTTGTCTGTGCAGGAAGTTATTTTGAAAACTCATTTCAAGCGACTGACCCCGATGGTGATTTGCTAAGTTATTCTTTCTGTGATGCCTTTACAGGTGCCGACCAAAGCCTCCCGGCGCCTGCAACTGCAACAAACCCTCCATATTCGATTATACCATATCAATCACCTTTTACAGGCATCCAGCCGATGGGCGCCGGTGTTACCATTAACTCCACCACTGGTCTTATCAGTGGTATTGCCCCTTCTGCAAGCGGAGAATATGTTATTTGTGTTTGTGTGGAAGAATACAGGAATGGAGTTTTAATCGGAACCACCCGAAAAGAACTTCATATAAGAGTGGGTAACTGTAATCCTTTGCAAGCACTACTAAATCCAAGGCCCACCACCTGTGACGGGTTTACGGTCAATTTTCAAAATGATGCTCCCGGTAATCCACCAGGAACTGAATACCTCTGGACCTTCGGCGAACCTTCTACCGGAAACCTTGATACTTCTGATCTTGCAACACCTTCTCATACTTATACCTCCGCAGGAACATTTACCGTAAAACTCCGTGTGTCTCTTTCAGGTGGTTTGTGTGCTGACAGTGCTGAGTTCGATATAGACGTCTTCCCCGGCTTTTTCCCCGGCTTTACTTCAGCCGGCAACTGTTTTTTAAATCCCTTCCAGTTTACTGATACCACCCGTACCAACTATGGATTTGTAGATACCTGGAGCTGGAATTTTGGAGACCCGACAACATTGGCAGATACATCTCACCTGCAAAATCCGCAATGGACCTATGCCACGCCGGGACCGAAAACAGTTACACTTACTGTTACAAACAGTAAAGGCTGTGTCAATACGGTACAAACAATTATCAATGTGCTGGACAAACCTGTCATTACCCTCGGCTTCACCGATACATTGATATGCCTGAACGATGCCATTACCCTGAATGCAAATGGAACCGGTGTCTTCAGCTGGACACCGCCCATCAATATCATCAATGCCAATACGGCTACACCCACTGTAAATCCAACAAGCGACACCTGGTACTTTGTGAACCTGAATGACAGCGGATGCCAGAACAGGGATTCTGTGCATATAAGAGTGGTATCTGCCGTAAGCCTGCTGGCAAGGGCAGATACTACTATTTGCCTCGGCGATCCGGTGCAACTGAATGCCACCGGTAATGGCCTGCTCTTTCAATGGACGCCGGCAGGCACACTCAATAATCCCAATATTGTAAACCCGATAGCAACGCCGACTGCCGCAAGCACTACTTACCAGGTTACTGCTACGGTAGGCAGTTGTTCGGCCACTGACGATGTCAGCATTTTTACAGTGCCATATCCTGTGGCCAATGCAGGGCCGGACCAAACGATATGCTATAACACATCAACACTGCTGAGCGGATCACATAACGGTAATTCTTTCAGCTGGTCGCCCACATCGTATTTAAGTAATCCGGCCATACTGAATCCTGTTGTAACTCCGCCCCGAACGGTTACGTATGTGCTTACGGTATTTGACAACCAGGGTTGCCCGAAACCGGGGCGGGATACGATTGTGGTAACTGTCAATCCAAGAGTAAGGGCCTATGCAGGGCGTGACACTTCAGTAATAGTAGGGCAGCCGCTGCAATTATTTGCCACCGGCGGGGTAAGTTACTCATGGACTCCCGCCACGGGATTGAATAATCCAAACATTCAAAATCCGGTTGGCACCTATTCGGCCAATATTGACACGATAATGTATAAAGTGGTAGTAAGGGATAATATCGGTTGTGCTGATTCGTCCTATGTAATCGTAAGGGTGTTTCAAACAGCCCCGTCCATCTTTGTTCCCACTGCTTTCACTCCAAATGGTGACGGCCTGAATGACCAGGCCCGGCCCATCTGTGTGGGTATCCGGAAAATAAACTACTTCAGCATCTACAACCGCTGGGGCGAACTGGTCTTTACTACCACCGAAAATGAGAAAGGCTGGGATGGCCGCATCAATGGCGTATTGCAAAGCACCAATGTATTCGTCTGGATCGTCAGCGCTGAAGATTATCTCGGCGGTAAGTATTTTGATAAGGGGACTGTCACGCTGATAAGGTAAGGCCCCCTTCCGACTTCCCCTCAAGGGGGAAGCCACCAATCCACAGCCCCTGCTCATTTGAAATTTACTTTATTGAGCGAACTGTCTGAAAATTTAATAGTCATTCCACTTAACTTGCAAATTGTTCTTGTAAGTGTCTTACCCCTTTGAACCCGAAACCCGAAACTCAAAACCCGAATTACCTCTATGCCTAAAATCGCTTTCATCACCGGTGCCACTGCAGGATTTGGCGAGGCCTGTGCTTACAAATTTGCCGAACATGGTTATGATCTCATCATCAACGGCAGAAGGACTGACCGGCTGCAGGCATTGGCCGATACATTGGAAAAAAAATACAATGTGGCTGTATTATGCTTACCCTTTGATGTAAAAGATGAAAAAGCTGTGCTGGCATCCATTGAAAGCATTCCGGCTGATTGGAAAAAAATAGATGTACTTATCAATAATGCCGGGCTGGCCATGGGCCGGGATTATTTTGATGAAGGCAGCCTGGATGACTGGAATGTAATGATTGATACCAACGTAAAAGGGTTTTTATACGTCGGTAAAGCTGTATCACAATTGATGGTAAAACGGAATGCTTCGTCAGGCTCAGCAGGCCACATCATCAATATGGGTTCTATTGCGGGAAAACAGGTATATGAAAAAGGCAATGTTTATTGCGCCAGCAAGTATGCAGTAGATGCCATTTCGCAGGGTATGCGGATAGACCTGCTGCGGCACAATATCAAAGTCACTTCCATCAATCCCGGCGCTGCGGAAACAGAGTTCTCACTGGTTCGTTTTAAGGGCGATGAAGCAACAGCAAAAAAGATATATGACGGCCTGAAACCGCTGACAGCGATGGATGTGGCTGAAATCATTTATTACTGTGCCTCCCTGCCGCCCCATGTATGCATCAATGATCTGTCGGTTACATGTTTGCAGCAGGCGGACACTATATACTTTAACCGGCAGACTGCGGGTTGACGGGCATCAAAAAAAACGGGGCATTTTGTTTTTTTGCCTATTTTGTACTGTATTCAATCCCGCCCTCTATCCGTTGGCCCGAAACTTGCCGTATTTTCCCTGCGAAAATCTACCCGAAGCTGAAAATTGTTGGATTAAAATTTAAACCTGGAAAAATCTACTGCTATTTTTATGCTGTTACTCCGATATCACATAAGCCCTGTTATGAAAAACCCGTACCGCCTTCTACTTGCCTTCTTTTTTTTACTTTCTTCCTCTTCTTTTGCCCAGGATGTTATCCGTCTTCAAACATGTGAAAATGCCGGAATCAGCAAACAGGTGGACAGCCTGAAAACATTATACGGCGGCCAGGGATATGCACTGATGAGAGAAGCTTCTGTAAACATGGAAAGCGAATATGAGATGCCGGTTATTTTTCCCCTCACACAAGGCAGCTGGTACCAGTTTGTTTTTATTGGCGATTATAGCTCCCGCCTGTATGAAGTGAGGATGTATGACTGGCAGGAAAAAATGGTCATCTTCCGTCAAAAAAAATGGGGAGATGTGGATGGCAATGTAATTGTCTACTCTTATGTTCCCCAGTTCTCCGAATTCCATATGATGAAACCGGTGCAGGTAAACAAACAAAAGAAAAAGAACCTCTGCGGATATGTAATGCTTTTCAAAAGAACCGGACCTGAAACGGGGTCGGTAACACAGAACTAAGATTTTTTGGATTGATCCGGATTAGGAGGAAATAAATTCTTGTTGTGAATGCGCTTAAACTGCAATGAAGAAGCTCCAAAATTGATAAGCAATCCTGTTTCTATATTTGATGCTTCTATATAGTTAATGGCCTGAGCCAGGTGTGTGTTATCCAGCTCTGATTTTGCCTTTATTTCCAACGAGATCTTTTGTTCAATCCAGAAGTCCACTCTTCTTAGACCTATCTTTTCCCCTTTGTAAAAAATTGACAACTCAAACTCTTCCTCAAATCTTATCCCGGCATTTCTCATTTCGATAGCTAAAGCCCTTTGGTAGATATACTCCTGGAATCCCGGACCAAGTACACGATGTACTTCCATTGCACAGCCGATAATTTTATGAGTTAGTTCTTTAAAGACTAGTTCCATATTTCAAAATAATCTTTAAAATCCAAAAAATCTTAGTTCTATTATTGCGTCAATGAGATCCTCACTTGAAGTCCGCCTCTTGTGTTGGTAATGGGGAAGGCATTACTGATTTTGGGGATATTGCGGTTCTGCTCGAAGTACAGTTTAATGCTGACACGGTTGTTGACAACATAGTCAATTGACGGGGCTATGCGTATCACTTTTTGACCGGCAGTTCCGAATGATGTCTTCTGATCGAGCTTGCTGTTGGCAGTAGCATCATCCCGCAGGCTGAAATCCATCCGGATGGTAACATCATTATCCAGTTTGCCTTTCATAAACGGCAGCTTCTTGATCAACGGTACACCTTTGCGGCGCCAGTCAAGCCCAAAGGTTACTTCTGTTGACTGGTTTTGCGCCAGCTGGTAATCAATCAGGCTCAGGCTTAATGTTCTTGTTTTCTTATACTCAAAACGGGTGCTCAGTTGATTGGTAAATGTCATTTCTATTCCTATCAGCGGATCAAACGATTCCTGTATGGTAATATTCGGCACCAGGAAGTACGGAATATAATTACCAGTGAGCGAATCGGTGAATGACGGGAACCCGACACGGAAAGGATCAGCAAAGAGAAGCGCTGTATTAAAGCTGTTCATGCTGAAAGTGCTGTGATAACCGTGGCGAAGCGTAAAGCTGGTGAATATCTTATCCATTCCCGGCAAACGGGTAAGTCCATTATATGTAACAGTCCAGTTCGGCTTGGGTTTGATACCGGCAAAAGGATTGGAGCGGATATTTGGATTGCTGTTCTTATTCAGTTTTACACTTGTTGGATCTTTTTTGGTGTAAGCTGCAATAAAGGCAGGTATCACCACATCCTGTGCATAGCGGCCATAACCTATAAAGTAACCGGGATCGTTAGGATCGGGTGCCGCTCCGTATGGATTCAGGCCGGCAAGTTTGGCAGCCAGTATGGCACGGTTGTTCTCAAAGGTTTTGAATGTCTCAGAAATTTCATTGGGATTGAATTTTTCAAACAGGGTCTGGAAAGCAATATAGCTCACATTGAAACTGCCCAGTGCATAAGGGTTAAGACGTGTAAGCCCTGTACTGTTCGGGTTCTGGAAACCAAGCGTATCCTTGTAAAGCTCTGAATACTGCTTGTCAAATGTTTTATCGAGGTTGATATCGATATTGAAATCCCTGAACGGAGTTACCTGTGCCGTGATGTTCATCCGCTGGTTATAGCGCTGCTGTATCAATGCAGTTACCAGCGAGTCGCGGGAAAGCAGACCTCTGGCACCAAAGCGATTGATCCAGCTGGTGTCGGGTTGATAACCGAAAATATAGCCAAAGCCCGGTTCCCTGCTCTTGAAATTATTTCCAAGTACTTTGGTGCTGTCCATATAACCGGGCAGTGTTGTTCCAAAATCTTCTGTGTATTGAATGCCGACACGTTTGAGGGCCGTAGCCATTTGCAGGAAGAATTTTGGCACTCCTCCTATCTCCGGCAACTGGTTCGGATCTTTTTTCTTTTTTACTTTCTTTTCCTTCTTAACCTTTGGTTTTTTTCCTTTCTTGCCCTTGCCTTTGCCCTTGGCAGTATCGGCCGGATTTTGCTGAGGTTGTATTATCTGGCCGGGAGCTACCTGCTGCTGATCTGGTGCACCAACACCTGATCTTCCTCCATCATCTTTTCCTCCGTCGTCTTTACCGCCCTTATCAGCACCCGACTTAGCGCCGTCTTTTTTACCACCATCTTTTTTATTATCGTTTGAATTTTTATCGCCGGGTTGTTTTGGTGCATTACTGTTCACTGCCCGCAGGAATCTCCATTTATTATACAGTTCTTCAAACTTCAGTTCACCATTGATAGTTCTTGTTTGTGTATTGGACAATGTGTTGCCGAGGCTTCTTGCAAGTAAGGAGGCAGCCAGCCAGTTGTATTTGGCATTGTAGCTGGCAGTCAGTGTTGTCCAGTTCAGCAGCGGTATCTTCTGCATGGGCACCGTGTACCTGACTGTTACATCCTGCCGGTAATTGGTATTGCGTCCGCCTTTGAACAAGTTTTCACGAACGGAATCTTTTTTGGTTTTAGTGTCAATCTTTCCAAAGGGTTCGTCCACTCTTGCATTATTCACTGCACTGAAATCAATGGAGATGGAACGGGTAAGATTCCATTGAACAATATAATAGCGGTCAAACGTAAAGAACTTGTTATACGTCTCGGGTATTTTATAAGGGCCCCCGCCCACATTTCTTACCCTGGTGGCGCCGAATTGCCTGAACACATCCGCTTTAAATGATATTTGCGAAGGGAGTGGCATGATATTAAAATCTTTGATCCATGCCAGCCAGGGAGATTTAGACTTGATGAGTTTTTTAAAGGGTTCAAATGCTTTTGCCTGCGGCGAGTAACTGTAGCCCAATGCCCCGCGGGTGCGGCGCATCTCATCTCTTTCAATCAGCGGGTTGTGATTTAATGTTTGGATATAGGAATAGTTGAAATCAAAATTGGTTACACTCCATGGCATAGGCCTCTTACCGTCTGTTTTCAGTTTTTTTACATTGGTCAGGTTAAAGGTCTTGATGGTAGTAATATCCTGCGATTCGTTCCGTATAGAATCCTTATGATTGGGATCAGCTTCTTTTAATTTCTCTTTCAGTTTAATGTCAAGATCATAAGGATCGTACTCAGGGGTGCTGCTGGTACGGCTGAATCCTGCATAAACAGGAATCTGCAACCCGAGTTTTTTTGGTAATAGTTTTCCTGCTTCAATGGTAGCAGTGGCATCAAATGTGTAAACATCTTCCCGGCTCCGTTCATTTACCCGCTGCTCCAGTGTGCCAAAACCCCTGCTCCTTGCCGTGGCAGAAAGGGAAACAGAGCCCAGGTCCGCCAGTCGTATATCGGCCCGGGCAAGCGCAGCCCATCCGCCATCTTCATCTAATTGGGAAAGGCGGAGTTCATTTATCCATATTTCGGAACAGACAACTTCAAACCGCTGGTTCTCCACCCCAACAAGCATCCCCCGAACTTCGCCGAGATTAGGGTTACCTATGATTGCATAGATACGGCCGTTGGGAAATAATTCTTTATATTGCTGTGATGAGGGAACGCCCAATTTGTTCCTCCTTGATTTAAGTTTGGTGAGTTCGTCAAGGCTAAAATCAAGGTTATTGGCCTCAGGCCATATTTTCAGACTGTCTGTTTCTCCCGGCAGTGTTATTTTCAGCGGGATTTTTATTTCATAATAATTAGCGGAAAAATCATTGCCGATCCTGATAACTGCGCTCAGGTCGTCATCCTGCAACACCTGTTGAAAAGGAACCGATTCAGCATGAAGGAACATAGATAGCCTCTTATACTGCCGCATATCCATGTTGAGTGTTTTAAATACACCTCTTGCTTCGCCTTGCGGTAAACCGCATATCTGTATGCTTAGCGCCTGTTCGTTCAGGAAGATATTGACATTATTATTGCTTAGTTGTTGCTGTCTTTCTATACCCGGAGGAATGCGGTAAGGAACGGGCTGGCGCTGGTCGTTTTCTTCAATGTTTACGGCCAGTGTATTTACCGTAACAGGGTCAGGCTGTGGCAGGTTAACGAATAGTCCGGTTGAATCGATCTTATTCTTGAATTTTCTCCATTGATTTCTTACCAATTCCAGTTTGCCAAAACGCATCACAACAGAATCGTCAAAGCCTGTTACAAACATCCTGATAAAGCGTATAGATTTAAAATCCGGAATATTACCCACTTTCAACTGGTACTGGTCAATTGGTATGCGGAATAAATACCATTTTTCCGGGCGCTGGGTTCCATCCGCCAGCGTTACTGTTGGAGTACGTACATCCGTAAGATATTGAACAGCACCAACTGTCATATTGGGTTTGATATCCACCTTGTACTGGAAATACTCTTCCACTTCGTTCATCGTATTGTCACGGTTCAGTTCCTCAGCATCGGGGTATTGGGTAAATGCGTTGATGAACTGTGTATTGTTATTGGCAATAGGTGAATTACCATCCGGGTTGTTGATCTGTTTGTAGCGCTGTAAAATGCCCGCATTGGATTGTTCATACACATCGTCCCGGTATGCACGGAAGTTGTCGGCAGAAGGATCGCCATTGGCAGATTGATATATTTGCGAGCCAGTTCCGAAATTTGCCTGTAAAGAATTCAGATAAGCCAGAAATTTAGTTTTCTCCTCATCTGATCTCAAACCATCAAGTCCTACATCCTGGTATTCCCTGTCAGCTGGTTCGTTACTGAAAGCATTGGTAACCTGCAATGGATTGGAAGGGACTTTGCCCCAAACCGTGTTATTGTCGACCGGTGCATTAATGGTAGGCGTTGGCAATCCGTTTTCATATTGTCGTTTCCCATCCCGAAGAATGTCTTCAGAAATATTACCCAAATTAAAATACAGGATGCCGCCGGTGGGGTTAGCTGTGTTTTTAATAAAAGGATCCTGCAGCCAGAATTCAATAAACTCAATATTACTTGTTTCAAAATCTGTTTGGTCAATATTACGCATCAGTCCGCCCCATGCCTGTTTGGGGTTAATTAATTTTCCATTGGCGTTTACTCTTGTTCCCCGGTATTCATAATTATACGGGCCTTTGTCTTTGGGATAAAAAGCAATATCGAATGTGGTCAACAGGTTTTCGCTGTATTGAGTGCTTCTCCGTGGAAATATTTCTTTCTGCAATACCTGTCTTACTTCGGGTTTTGAAAGCTCAACGAGATCATTGCGGAGGGGGTTGTTTGCATTTCCTTTTTCCTGCAATACAGGTTCAATATTATACCAGGCCAGTTTGCCCCTGTTGTAGCCGCTTTGTAAATCATTGTTCAAGGCAGACTCAGGAAATAAAGGTCCGGTTCCGGTTATGTTATTGTTCCCTTGCGGAATGGAAGCATGCGTCCAGCTGATAAGAGGGAAACGAAGATCAATATTGGAACGGGTGCCTTCAAAATCGTCAATATATACCTGCCCGCCTTTATCGCTTCTGCTTGAATTGATCTGTTTGGGGTGACCCGGATCTAAATACGCAGCTTCGGCATAAGCGGTAATGGAAGACATAGCCCGGGTAGAATAAAAGGGCAACTTGTCCAGCCATTTTGTTAAGCGTGGAATATCGTTTCGATAGTCCACATCTATACCATACATGCTGTTTTTAACCGGATCATCACCGTACGATTGTTTGATAAAGAATGGACGTTCGCCCAATCGTACCATGGTGGCGCCTAAAGAAAGTTTTTTGCTGGCCAGATAATCCAACCGCACACCCATAAAATTCTTTTGCTGGAAACCAAAGGCATTGTTGTTTTCATATTGAATAGTAACCGGCACGCCAGAGTTCAGAATGGCAGCGTTGGTGACACGCAGTGTACCCAGGTCATAATTAATTTCATAATCTACTCCTTCCTGCAGCACCTGTCCATTAGCAGTAACTGTAACAGAACCCCGTGGAATATTAAATCCTAACTGATATTCCCCGGCGCTTGCATTGCCAAAGCCGCTGCTATTGGCCAATGAATTATTATTTCCCACCGCCGAACCTGATGATTTTGATTTCCCGGTTAACCTGAAGCGGTTCAGGTTAGCATAGGTTTGTGCTATAGCTTTAATAGTATCATATAACGGATAATATAAATACTTGTCCCGTTTGCTTTGATCCGGATAAACATAATCAAGATCATGACCGAAAGGTTCGAGTACGGGAAAGACAACACGGCTTTGAGAAGAAATGATTGTATAACCTTCAATAAAGTCAAAGATTCCGTCAGGTTGCGGATCAAGTTGGTTATTCAACCTGTCGAGGTTAAGCAATGAAATGATTGGCGCTCCTTTGTATGCTGCAAGCACACTGTCGGCCG
>CAYHPA010000059.1:0-16373 GCA_964358155.1 uncultured Chitinophaga sp. | reverse complement strand
ACAGTTTTGTCTTTGTAACAGCCAATGAGCAAAAGCATGGTAAAGCCGGCCAAAAACCCAATTATTATTTTATGGCGTAACATGATTTTAGTTTTTAGGTTTTCAGAAACTGGGAGTACCATTTATTTTTTAAATTTTAGTATAAGGTTGGGCTTGATAGAGTGTGCTATCTGGGCGTTTTCAAAAATGGCAAACCCAAAATACTGATCGGCCAGAGATGAGAAATCAATATCATTGACGGCATCACCTGTATTCAAAGCCCTTTTGAATTCAATTGTCCAGCCGCTGCCCGCAGTATAAACTGCCTTGCAGGGGATATCACCCATGCTACCGGTATAAGAATCATTCAGGGTAAGGCCAGGAATTACCTTGGGGCCAACGCCAGTACCTATTCTTTGGTAATCGGTACCCACATTAGGGTCAATCGTAGTTGCATCACTTAAGGTGAGCACACCATTGGCATCAACAGCAGTTACCAGTTTTGCCGTGCCCGAATTAACTTCTGCATTCATAATCCAGCCATAATCATTTCTTCCGGGAATGATATATTTTGGGATATCAACAGAAACAGCGGGGGAAGAACCTGCGATAACCTTGGTTTGCTTATTATTTTGATATACTTCAACTCCGGGGTCTGAGGTTCTGCCATTTGGATAGTTGTTATTTTGAACCTGGGCGTGAATCTGATTGCCTGCATTGACGCCACCTCTTACAGATTTCCAGTGCCACATATCAATTTTTTCAGAAGGAAAATTGGTATAGTGGCGGCTTGAACCATCTGCAGCAGGCAGGCCTGTGTGGCAGGATTTATAACAGGTGCCACTGTTCCACCCACTCACAGAATTATTAATATTCCAGAGCATAGCCATTTTATCTTCATAAAAAGGGGGACGATAAGGGCTTGTTGTGAAGTCAAATGTTCCCAACTCCTGCACCCACCTTTTTGTTGCAGGATTAAAATACCACGGATTGCGTTTTAGTGACTGAGTTGGGTCAGCCCATTCCACCAGGAAATAAATACTATTGTCGTCATACAGTGACCTCAATTTTACTGATGGAATAATATTGCCGGTATAACCCCTGAATACATCACCGGTAACTTCCGGCACAGCAGTACTGAATTGCAAAACCTGACTGTTCGCCCACATAGCATCAATAGTGCCATCAATGGCAGGCGGAGTTGTTGTTTTTGCCGATACCAGGTCTGTACTGCTGTTTATTACCTGCGGCGTATCCAATACCTGATCATCTTTTGTGCAGCTAACTACATATCCTATTGCTAATACAAGGGTTGTTATAACCCATATGTATTTTGTTTTTAAATATTTCATATAACCAGATTTTAGTTTAAAAATTATTTAATAAAATGAGTTTCAATGCGATTCGCAAGTTAAGACCACCCCGCATGACAATTTCATGACTTTGAATACAAGCTTGCATGAGATTTATCAGGATCAAGAATTTTTTTTGAAAAAAAATGATTGATGATCTGAGACAGGCTTAAATCTTTGTTTAAAAAGATACACATGTCTTAATTGAGTTGAATATGAAAATTTCTGGCAATTCATTCCGTTTCTTCAAAAACTCCCATTTGTTTTTTCTTCCACACATTGCCCCGGTGAGAAAATAAAGGAGGAAATGACAAAAATTCCGGAAAAATTTATTTTAGTCAGCGTTAGCCGGCCATAGATGAGCAAGTAATTGTTGAGAAGGATTTACTTTGCGGGGTACGTCAATACGGTAACCAACATTGAATGAACAGGAGCTGATACAGCAACTAAGGCAGGGAAACGAACCCGCCTTCCGGTGGCTGGTAGAAAACTACCGCAACCGGGTCTTTCATACTGTGCTGAACATTTTACAGGATAGCAAAGAAGCAGAAGATGCGGCACAGGAAACATTCATACAGGTCTTTGAATCGGTCGGGGCTTTTAAAGAAGAGTCATCACTGGCCACCTGGATATACAGGATAGCGGTAAGAAAAGCGCTGGATAAACTAAGAAGAAAAAAAACAAGGCAACGCCTTCATCAGGTATTGCCCTGGTGGATGCCGGATGAAAAAAAGAGCAGCAATGAACTGTTTCATCATCCCGGAATTGCAGCAGAGAATAAAGAAAAGGCAGCGGTTCTTTTTAAAGCCATTGAGTCCTTGCCCGAAAAACAGAGACTGGCTTTTACACTAATAAAAGTGCAGGGCATGAATTACGAAGAGGCTTGTGCCGTGATGGGACAAAACATAAAAGCCGTAGAGTCATTGATAACAAGGGCCAAATTGAATTTGCAAAAATTATTAGAAGAGTATTATAGAACATTAAAATAAGCGAGATGAAAAAAATGTCTACACCATTAGTGGATGAGCACTCGCAAAGTTTACTGGGAATGCAGGAAGCAATCACCGATGATTTTTTTTATACAAGATTGAAAGGAAGGATGCAGCAAAATGAACCCCGGCAAGGATGGAGCCTTCCATTGAAACCAGTGTGGGTGATCAGCACACTCGTATTGTTGCTGGCGGTAAACGGTGTCATGTTGTCACAACAGGTGAAAATGAAAGCAACAACGGGAGGTTCATCTTCCGGCAATTCTTCTTTGCAGAGTTTTGCCGAGTCATACGATCAAACTATTTCATCATCCTACTGATATAACAACTATGAGTACTGCTGCTAAAAATAAATTATTGACATGGCTGGTGATATTGCTGCTCGTTGTCAACGCAGCCACTATCGCCATGTTCTGGTTGAATAAAAAGAAAAATCCGCTCCAACCCAAAGGAGCGCCGAATGAGTTTTTGATAAAAGAGCTGAAACTGGACTCTGCTCAACAATTGCAGCTGGACGTGTTGGTAAAAGAGCACAGACAGGCTGCAGAACAGATACGTGGAAAAGTGCGAATAGCGAAAGACAGCTTATTTGACCTGGTGAAAGATTCTAACGCTACCGACAGCGCCAAACAAACGGCAGCGGCAGCTTGCAGTAAACTGACTGAACAGCTGGATGTGCTGACGGTAAATCATTTTCAAAAAATAAGGGCGCTGTGCAATACAGAACAGCAACAAATATTTGATAAGATTATTCATGATGTAACAAGGATGATGGGACAGCCACAACCACCGGGAAGACCCGGAGGACCACAGGGACCACCGCCTCCGGGCGGACCTCACCCCGATGGCAACAGACCCCCGCCACCCGGACAATAATTTTTTTTTGAACAGAAGGATTTATAATAGTTCATCCATCTATTTAGGTGTATAAAACAAAAGCCATGAAGAAATATTTTATATCCGCCGCTTATTTGTTGTTCGCTATTGTTGCAAGAACGCAGCAACCACCGCCACCGCCCCAACCACCTACTGTTGAAGAAAGAATAAAAAAGACCAACGAAGTGATACAACAGGAAGTGCAGCCAAGCGCAGCACAAAAGGCGGCAATAGAACAAGCTTACAAAACTTTTTTTACTGCGGCCGACCAACTGAGAAAAGACAATCCACCACCACCCCCGCCACCACCAGACCCGAAAGTGAAAGAGGCAATGGATAAACTGGTGAAAGAAAGAGATGAAAGCATTAAGAAAGTGCTGACTGATGCGCAATACCAGAAATACAAAGAAGCAGCTAAAAAATTACAACCACCCAAACCAGGTGAACCCGGAAATAAAACCGGTCAGCCACCGCCACCACAATAATGATCATAATTAAAGCAACAATGATGAAGAAAACGTTTTTAATTGCCTTTGCAGGACTGTTTTTTTTCTCCTGCAGCAAGGATACTGCTACCGGGGGAACCACTGATGCGGCCTCTGTTTCAGCGTTAAGCTGTGGCAGCGGATCTTTTTCTGCTACTGCAACAGCCGGCGCCGCTTATAGCGCCACCGCCACTATCCCATATACAGGAGGCAATGGAAAAGCATACAGCGCCGGAACATCTATTGCTTCGACGGGAGTTACAGGATTGTCTGTTACACTACAGGCAGGTACACTTGCCAATGGTTCGGGTAATTTGTCTTATTCCGTATCCGGCACCCCATCTGCACCAGGTACTGCAAGTTTTGCCATCAGTTTTGGCGGGCAGAGTTGCAGCCTTTCACTTACGGTGAACAGCACCGGTGTTACACTCCCTGCTGTATATAATAAAATATATGGCGCCACCAGCATCACTTTTGACGGTACATGGGTAACCATTAAGTGCAATGCATTGCCTGATCATACCAGCGCCTACTACCCTGTTGCAAATCCATTGCATGCAAATTTCAGTGGCACTACTTTCAGCGGCGTTACTTTTATGCAGAACCCCAATACTATTTCCACACAGAACATTACTTTAAAAATCCCCGTAGCCCCTACTGTAGCAGGCACACATGCTGCCACACCTATGGGAGTGATCGGCGTTGGACTGAACGGTGTTCCTTTCTTTAATCAATATGCCGCAGGCGGCTCACCACTTACAGGGGAAATTACAAGCTTTGACCAATGGTGGGGACATCCGCAAATGACAGGCATGTATCATTACCATGTAGAGCCACTTTATTTAACTACGGTGAAGGCAAGCAAATGGGCACTGATGGGATTTTTATTGGACGGCTTCCCGGTGTATGGACCTAAAGAAGAAAACAATACCGACCCGACAGGTTTGGATGTTTATCATGGACATACGCATGCCACTGTTGATTTTCCCGCAGGTATCTATCATTATCACTTTACCGCCACAGCGCCATATCTGAATGGCAACGGTTTTTATGGTACGGCAGGAACGGTGACTCAATAGAGCAATATGATTTTTTTTGGATTCAGGACGGTTTCAAGGCCTATGGTATCCCGGTTAGTTCCGGGATACTTTTTTTCTTTACTGTTCATCCTGTTATCCTGCAGGAGTAAGCCGAAAGAAATAAAATCAGAACCAAAGATCGCTAAAACAGTTCCGGCCGAATATTTCAATGCAACAGATACCCGCTTTACCAACCGGCAGGATACGGTTTATTTGGAAAATAATTTTTTTACAGGTTATCGTTATGCTTTGTATGAAAACGGGGACACAGCTTTCCTGCAATCTTATTTTAACGGAGTAGAAGAAGGCACACAAAAAAAATGGTACCCAGGTAAGCAACTGATGGAAGAACGGTTTTATATCAACGGAAAAAAAGAAGGGACACACAGGGGTTGCTGGCCTGACGGGAAACCCAAATTCATTTTTACAGCTTTAAATGATGAATACGAAGGGGAGTTCAAAGAATGGTATGTATCGGGATTGCTGGCCAAACAGTTTCATTATGTGAACGGGAAAGAGGAAGGCAGTCAAAGATTATGGTGGGACAATGGAGCCGTGCGGGCCAATTACGTAATTAAGAAAGGAAAAAAATATGGTTTGATAGGGTTAAAACTTTGCGTCAACCCCAATGACTCTGTCAATAAAAAATAAGATCATTTTTGTTTTCATTTTCCTGGCAGGTTGTAAAGGCAAAGCAAAACCTGAGCAGGACTCATTGCCCTTTATCAACAAGCCAGATTTTACACCCGAGTGGATTGAAAAAAATGATCCCGTCTATTCATCCATCCATACCATCCCGCCTTTTTCATTTACCAACCAGGATGGAAACATAGTAACGGAAAAAACCGTAGAAGAAAAAATCTATGTGGCTGATTTCTTTTTTACCCGCTGCGGCAGTATTTGCCCGAAGATGACCAATAATATGGGACTGCTGCAAGCAACATTTAAAGACAATGATGAGGTGATATTTCTTTCCCATTCCGTAACACCGGAAATGGACAGTGTGCCGGTTTTAAAAAAATATGCTGAGAAAAAAGGAGTCATCAGCGGCAAATGGCATTTGCTTACCGGCAAAACAGAAGATATTTATGCATTGGCAAGACAACAATACTATGCCGGCGATACCGTTGGCTACTACCAGACTGGGAATGAATTTTTGCATACCGAAAATTTTATTCTTGTTGATAAGCACCAAAGAATAAGAGGTGTATACAATGGCACACTTGATGCGGAAATACAAAGGCTGGAAGAAGACATCAATACGTTGTTGAAAGAAGAATAGGGGGTTCCCACAAAGACACGAAGAACGCAAAAAAATGTGCATATATCTTTTTAGTGAACTTTGTGTCTTTGTGGGAGATTTTCACATCTCCTCCTCAAAGATCCCCGTCTGTTTATTCTTTCGAACATTATCCCATGTAAAGTAACGGCCGTTCATAGCAATATAAACACCGGGAGAAAGTGTTTGTGCAAACGCCAATGCGCTGCCGAGATTAAACAAACCATCCGAGCTGCCAAACTTGATAGGTATCATCGCCCCTGTAAGCACAATGGTCTTGTCCTTTACTTTTTCTGCCAGCACTTTTGCTGTTTCGCTCATCGTATCCGTTCCGTGTGTGATGACGATCCGGCTTTCTTCGCATTGATTGCATTGATGAGCGATCAGGTCCCGGTCGTGGCCGGTCATTTCCAGGCTGTCCACCATCATCAGTGTTCGTATTTCCACCGGCACTTTGCTGCGGCCTTTTTCCAGCAGCTCAGACATATGGGTGTCTTTAAAGAATAACTGCCCGTTCAGTTCATTGTATTCCTTATCAAAAGTGCCGCCGGTGATGAAGATGCGAATGGCCATAATAATATTTTTGCGGCATGAAGATAAACATTCAATTTATTAAGCTATCAGCATGGAAAACTGCAAAGAATTTTGTTTCTTTAAGACCTGCTTGAGGGGCAAACGAATATTTAGCCTAAGTCTCCCCTTTGGGGGGACAGGGGGAATAAAAAAAAGGCCCTTCCGTAGAAACGGACTGACCTCTAACGATTGCTTGCCATATGAAATTCTTCTGTGTAAGTCTTTGTTTGCCGGCTGACCGGCGTTGCAGCTATTAGTTGTATTTTTGACCTCTGACGTTTGCCATTCTAACCCTTCTAACGATTGCTGCCGTATGAATAATAATCTGCTACGAAAGTAGGCAGCAGCGCCCTGTCCCTCAAAACAAAACCGTTACCATTTCATTATCTCTAAACGGACGGGCAACCTGCCAAACCCTTTCTGGCAAAGCATTTCAGTAAAAATGACACATGATGCCCAACCGCCCGCCCGATATATTGTTCCAGCTTATCAAATCGCTTGAAAAAGCGGAGAAAAGGCATTTTAAGCTCTATATCCGGCGCAGTTCCGCTAATACAGAACTGAAGATCGTCCGCCTGTTTGATGTACTTGATAAATCAAAGGAATACGATGAAAAGAACCTGCTGAAAAAAATGCCCGGAGTTACCCGCCCGCAATTAGCCAATTTGAAAACACATTTGTACAAACAGATAATGGCCAGCCTCCGCCTGCTGAAAAGTACGGACAGCATCGACCTGCAACTGACCGAGCAATTTGACTATGCCCATATCCTTTACAAAAAAGGATTATTCCATCAGAGCCTGCGTATACTGGACCGAACAAAAGAAACCGCCAGGGCCAACCAGAAATTCAATTTCCTGCCGCAGATCATTTCCCTGGAAAAAAGAATTGAGAACCTGCATATCACAAGGAGTATGCGTGACAGGGCCGGCACACTTTCTGCCGAAGCCAATGAGGTAAGCCGGCATATTGATACGGTGGCCAGGCTTTCCAATCTGGCACTGCAACTCTACAGCTGGTACATACAGCATGGCCATGCAAGAAACGAAGAAGATGAAAAAGATATTCGGGTTTTCATGAAAGAGAATTTACCCGCCGATGCATGGAAGCAAACAGGTTTTTATGAGCGGCTTTATTTATACCAGAGTTTCAGCTGGTATGCTTTTATCCGGCAGGATTTTTTACAGTACTACCGCTACACGCAAAAATGGGTTGACCTTTTTGCGGAACAGCCATTGATGGTACGGGTGGAAACCGGCCATTACATCAAAGGCATTCATAATTTGCTGAATGCACATTTTGACCTGCGCAATTACCGGGCTTTTGAAAAAACATTGCAGCAACTGGAGAAACTGGCGCAGACCAGCCGGGTAAAGGAGCATGATAATTTCCGCATACAGGCATTTATCTATATCAGCATTGCCCGCATCAACCAGCATTTCATGAAAGGCACATTTAAAGAAGGGCTGGCGCTGGTGCCGGATATAGAAAGGAAGATGGAAAAATACAGCCTGTTTGTGGACCATCACCGCATCCTGGTGCTGAATTACAAGATTGCTATGCTCTACTTCGGCAGCGGCGATCATAATACCTGTATTGATTACCTGCAAAAGATCATACACGACAAGACCGACCTGCGCTACGACCTGCAATGCTATGCCCGCCTGCTGCACCTGCTGGCGCATTATGAGCTGGGCAATGATATGCTGATGGAATCGCTCAGCAAATCCGTCTATCGCTTTATGGCCAAAATGGAAAACCTGACGGCGATTGAAGAGGCGATGTTCAGGTTTTTACGGCAGTCCATTCCTTTATCTCCCCGGCAACTGAAACCGGAACTGGAAAAATTCCTTTCTACTATCAAGCATTTGGAGAAAAACCGTTTTGAAACAAGGGCCTTTGCTTACTTAGACATTATCTCATGGGTGGAGAGTAAAGTATATGATAAGCCGATGGGGGCGGTGATACAGGGAAAGTATTTGGGGAGTAAGAGGAAGAAATGATAACGTTCACAAATCGCCGAATATAGAATTCCTACAGCTTGGCCAAGGAGTATTTTTTTCTTCCTACGAATCTTAAATACAATAGAATTATTAAAATTAAAAGCATCTGTTCTGTCGCCGGCATTTTGGCAATTCTGTGTTGGGCTCAGTCTTATTTTAATTCTATCAAAGCCAGCCATAAAAGAGTTTTGACAATTAGACCATCAGTAGAATTATAGTCCCATTCAATTGGTAAGTATTTGACAATCGGAACATCTTCGTCTTCTGGGTCATCAATCATAAGTAGGTTTTTCATACTTAATTTATTTATTACATCTGTCTTTAGGTTAAATTTTGCTCCGTCGGTTCCCCAAAGTAGAATGTAAGTGAAAAACTTATCATACACCTCCTCTCTTATCTTTAGTTGCTTTCCATTGTAGTAATCTTTAATTAGCTTTAATTTAAGTATGTCTCTGTCAATCTGAGCTAACTGCGGTTCTTTGACTTCTAAAGTACTTGATCTGTGATCAACTGTTACCAATCGAAATCTCTTTGCTTCGATAAGACTCGGATATGTGGAATCTCCAAAAAACTTGTTCGATAACTGGATTCTTTTAAATACGAGATCAATCTTGAAAAGCTTCTCATCGTTCGAATACTCTTCGGGTTGAGCATACTCATCGCTATTGAAGAATTTCTTTTCAATGTCAAGCCTGATTGCCTCTCCCTTCTTTAAAACTATTTTAACTTCTCGGTCAATCCAGTAAGAAGACGGGTCATCGTTGATAGTATGTTCTTTCCAAAGTCCAGTGTAAGTTATTTCTTGGATAATAGAATCTCGCACAGTTTCTTCTGCCGCAAAGTTGATTCCATTGCCTTGATTTAGATTTTTAAAATGTTGTAAAGTCAATTTTTCCTGTCCCAATTCCCAAACTCCGAACTCATAATGTGTCTTTCTAATGGCCCTAAGGGCTATTTCAAGAAAAATATGTCTCCATTTTTTTTTCTTTCTTTCTGTCATGCTATGCTAAATTGAATATTGGGCCCAATACATAAATATACACTACTATTTTGAGGCGCTATGAATACTGAGGGCGCAACGATGAATTTTTTTATTATATTTCAGTAATGAAAAAGCTACTTATTTTTTTATCTATTATCAGCCAGCAATCCTCTGCCCAAATCAACCCCTCCAACATTACCATTGCCAGAGACAGCTTCGGCGTTCCCCACATCTTTGCCCCCACCGATCCGGAAGTGGCGTATGGTTTGGCATGGGCGCATGCAGAAGATGATTTTGAAACATTGCAGCTTGTTGCACTTTCAGGTAAAGCATTGGTGGGAACAGGCCTCGGCAAAAAAGGAGCCGAAGCAGATTATGTTATTAACCTGCTCCGCATCCGCAAAACAGTGGAAGAACAATGGCATACACTAAGCCCCGATTTTATTGCACTCATCAATGGATATATTGCCGGACTGAATGCTTATGCTGCGGCACATCCAAAAGAGGTAAAGTATAAAAAGGCTTTCCCCTTGTATGATAAGGAATACATCACGGCCGTTGTTTTTTCCATCAGTCTTTTTTGCGGTGTGGATGATGCACTGCCACAGATACTCGGAGGTAAAGTGGCAACGCTCCCGGGCTTCAATCCTCAAGGATCCAATTCCTTTGCGATGAATTCCACAAAGACAACAACCGGAGAATCTTTCCTGGCCATCAATGCACATCAACCCAATACGGGTCCCGTTGCTTTTTATGAGGCACATGTACAAAGCGAACAGGGATGGAATATGCTCGGTGGTCTTTTCCCCGGCGGCTGTTTGATTTTTCATGGCACCAATGAAAACCTGGGCTGGGCACATACCAATAATTACCAGGATAAATTAGACATCTACCAATTAGAAATGAACCCGGCGAATAAAAACCAGTACAAATTTGACGGGCAATGGGTGGACCTGGAGCAGGACAAGGCAAGGCTGCATGTAAAAGGTATTCCCATCACTATCGGCAAAAAAATATACTGGAGCAAATACGGCGCTACATTAAAAACAGATAAAGGCGTTTTTTCTATCCGCCTCCCGGCCACCATGGATATAAAGGCGCTGGAAGAATGGTACCGGATGAACAAGGCAAAGAATTTTTCAGAGTTCTACAAAGCTGTCAGCATGATGAGCCTGCCCATGTTCAACATCATGTATGCCGACAGGTACGACACGGTCTTTTACATCAGCAATGGAAAAATGCCGAGAAGAAACCCTGACCCGGTCTATAAATGGAAAAGCACGGTGCCGGGAAATACATCGGCAACTTTATGGACAGAATTCAAAACGATCAATGAACTGCCGCAATATATCAATCCTTCATCAGGCTATTTGTTTAATACGAACCACTCTCCTTTTTTAGCGACAGAACCTTCTTCCAATCTCGACAGGAATAAATATGATAAGAACGATGGCTGGGAAACCTATCATAATAACCGAAGCAAGAGAGTGACAGAACTATTGTACAACACTGGGAAGATCGATTACAATTCATTCAAACAAATAAAATTTGACCAGCAATTGCCGCAACAACTGCAGTACAATTATGAGATCGACAGTATGTTTAACCTGAGCGCCGCCGAGTTTCCTTTGCTGAAAGATGTTATCAATAATTTTCAAAGCTGGGATAAAAAAGCAACTGCTGACAGCAAGGGAGCTGCTATTTTTATTATCACTTATTATTATCTTGCTGATAAACTGAAAGGAGCCCCATCAAGAAAAATAACCAAAGCAGAAGCAGTGGAAACTTTTCAATATGTGTACGACCACATGATTCAACATTTTGGAAAAACCGACCTGGTATTGGGCGATGTGCAGAAACTGGTAAGAGGCGATGATGCCCGCCCGGCCTGGGGATTTCCTGATGTATTGACACCGACTTTTTCTGAACCGTACAAGGACGGTATGCGCAAAGTGACTGGCGGCGATGCCTATATCTGTTTTGTCCGCTATCCGAAAGACGGAAGCCTGCCCATCATTGAATCAGTAAACACTTTTGGCGCATCAATGCACCCGGATTCACCGCATTTTAAAGACCAGATGGAACTGTTTCAAAAGCAACAACCCAAGCACATGACGCTGGATAAAGCTGAAGTGCTGAGAACAGCGGAGAGAGTTTACCGTCCGCAATAAAAACTCAATCAGCTTTTTTAATCTCCTTTACCTCACCCGCTGTATTTTTTATCAGCAGGAACGCCTTGCCAACCATTGCCGGATTTTCCCCCGGAGGGCCTTCTAATGTATCGCTTGACTCAAGCAGGTAAGTTGGATAAATGGCACCGCTGTCTTCAGGCATGTTGCTTATATCAACTATCACCTCTGCACCTTTTTCATCTGTAAAACGAAATTCAACCCGGCCTGTATAATAAGTAGCGCTTTTATAAGTCACTCTTTGTGTGTTATCATCGGCAACAGGTTTTGCCACAGCCGTATCTGTTTTGGTTTCTTTTGAGTCGCCTTTCTTGTTGTTGCAAGAGGCCAGCGCCAGGAGTGCTACTACAGAAAAAAAGATATTTTTCATGAGTGGTTAGTTTGGTTTATTAATGCAGGAAGATAGGAAAAACATTCAGCACATCTGCTTCTTCGTTATTTATCAATCATACATGCCCCAAAATAAATAAATGACATTGGGCAGGCTTGATAAAGCCTGACATCCCCTATAGAAAGGCGCTTATCTGATACCGGCAAGATTTGGATTGGCGATAAACTTGTTCTTTATAGTATAGGCTTTATCCGGACCGATGCCGGCTTCCTGTAAGGAGAAAGTAAAGCTTACCGCTTCAGGCATGGCCTTGCACTCATCTTTTTTCTTTCGTTTGACGATGATCTCGTTGTTCTGTAAGTTAATGGTGAAATCATTTTTTACCGTACATCCGTGACTGACGACAGTAACGGTTATGTCCTGTTTGTCGTAATTAAGCGAAACACCGATCAACCTCTCTTCTTTATCTGTAGCAGGAGATGAGCCGCAGGCGCACAAAAGGTATAATGGGGCCAATAGTAGGATTGCCTTTATAGTCATAATCATTGTATTAATTTTTTTCGGACCTGAATACTTCCTTTCTTCCCCAAAAAACAAAAAGCAGGATGCCGATAATATTCAGGAAGAGAATAATAAAGAACCAGCACAATTTGGTGGTATTATCATTAAACTGGCCATTGGCCACAGCTACCAGCCCAATTATCCAAATGATAAATGCCAGTATCAAAAATATCAGGGGCAACCCTTCAAAAGGAAGGAACAGAAAATACATACTCATATTATTTGTGCGCAGGCAAAGTATAGCAGAAACAAGCTGTATTGCATGAGTAAAAACAATTGAATTTGTGATATAAATCAGGCAGGGACCCTCAATAGAAAAATATCTTGTTGCAGTAAAATTGCTCTTTATGAAAAAGGGATATTGGTTTTTCCTGCTCCTGTTTTTCTGCAACAGCATGCGGGCGCAGCAATATATTATCCGGTACGACCTGGCGGGGGAAAATGTCAAATATCTGCAAATAAAAAAAAGAGGGGACACTTCAGAAGCTGCCGTTATACATTATTCTCAAACAAACAAGGTAAATCTTCAACTTGTCAATTCAGCTAACAGCTATCGCCGGGAGATTGTTTATATCAACCGGGTTGAAGCACCCGAACCGGTTATTATACCAGGATTGGGCAGCGCACCGCAAAAAGCAATGGAAACCGGTTTAGCCTCCCTTGATGCTAACTTATTGGGGATTGGAGATGTATTTAAAAAGGCGAACGACAACAAAAACTTTGAAATATTGGCTGAGACTGAACAGCAAAAAGTGCTGCAGCAGGAGTTTGTCAATCGTTATAACAGTTTTGCCGCTGCATATTTAAGCTGGCAGGAGGCATTATACTTTGAACAAAACTGCGAAATATTATGGAAAGACCTTGCCGGTCTGAGGTATGATATGCAATCTCCGGCGGCGGAAATAAAAAAAGCAGCCCGCCAGAAAACCAAGGCTGTTTTTCCGGAGCTAAATGATAACCCCTCTGCTATTTTAGCGGCGGGCAATGCTACGAATCCATCAACAATAGCAATCGCAGTAAAAGCCAGTTACAATGCACTGACTACAGCATATTCACTTTTTAAGGAGTTTGAAGTAAAATCAGGCTTTGCGGATTCACTGGTCAATTCAGCAACAAAAAAAATGTATGCCGTTAACAACAGTCCTGCTTCTAAAAATTCTGAGGATGTGGTTGGGCGGATCACAAACCTCTATCGCCAGATAGTAAATGATAATTATACTTACATGACCCCGCTGAACCTAACCCGTACAACAATTATGGCGGAGATCAGGTTTACACCGGTTATTGATTCTGCCACAGCTGCCGCATTAAATATCAGCCCTAAAGACACCCTTAAAAGATGGATTCCCATTTACAAGAAAGAGCCGCTCCGATTCCGGAATACATTTGGTTTCAGTTTTGTTTCCTATGCGGAAAACCGATGGCATTATTATCTCCGTCCCGACAGTATAGTGGCAAAAGAATCTGCCGATCAGTTTCAGCCGGTCATTGTAACCTACCTGCATTTTTATTCGCCAAGAGATAAAGGATTTCGCTGGGGTGGAAGTTTCGGCGCCGGGTTGCCGGTAGGCGGAGACAATACCAAGCTAACGCTGATGCTGGGACTAAGTACATTTCTGGGCAAAAGCGATCCGGTATGTATAACTGGCGGCATTAGCGGCACACAATTAAAAAAATTATCAGGGATGAGCGTCGGGGATAAAATACAGGCGGCAGAGTTAACCGACAGGAACTATGCTTCCGTTTACCGGCTTGGATATTTTATCTCATTAACCTTTAATCCCGGCAGTTTAAATCTTAAAGATTGAATATTCTGATGAAAGACCTCGTTACATATCTCGTCATTTTCGGTTTAACGACCTCTTTCGCCTGTCATCACAAACAAGCACCGCAACAAACCAATACCGATGGAATAGTAAACAATAACAATGGAAACACGGTGAATAATACAAATCCCACCACCAACGACAGTTTATTGTTTTCATCGTGGTATGTGAAGGGCTGTGCAGAAAAAGCGGCGAAAGGGGATACGAAGTTCCCACAGGCGGGTAATGATTTTCCCGACCTTATGTACCCGCTTGATAACTATATTAAACTAAACGGAGATTCTATTGTATACAACCGGTATGAAGAACACCTCTGCTGCCGGGAGGTGAGGGTAACAATGCAAAGGCAGGACAATGTCATTACTATTATTGAATACTGGTTCAGGCAGGGCTGCAAGTGCAAATGCAGCTCCATGGTGCATTCCGTTATTTATGGCTTGCCAAAAGGGGATTACCGGGTATATGCCATTGCAACCGGAACCGACCCGTTTGATGACAAACCTGCCAACGGAAGAGATACGGTGATGAGCCGGAATGTATCCATCCGCTGAAAATAACTCCAAACAACAGTCTTGCTGTTTCGGCCTCTCGGCCAATCAGTGTAATTTGCGGCATGATCGATTATTTAGAGGGATTAAATGACCGGCAGCGGGAAGCGGTTTTACATATTGAAGGGCCGTTGATGATAGTAGCGGGTGCCGGCAGCGGAAAAACAAAAGTGCTTACTACAAGAGTGGCCCACCTGATGGCCAACGGCGTGGATTCCTTCAACATTCTTGCTCTCACTTTTACTAACAAGGCGGCCAAAGAGATGAAGGAACGGGTGGAGAAGATACTCGGAGACGGTGAAGCAAGGAATTTATACATCGGCACTTTCCATTCCGTATTTGCAAGGATTCTCCGCTTTGAAGCAGATAAGATCGGCTATCCCCGCAGTTTTACCATTTATGATACAGACGATGCCAAGTCTGTTATTAAAACCGTTGTCAATGAACTGAATCTTGATGACAAGCATTACAAACCCAATCTTGTTTACAACCGCATCTCAGCCGCCAAAAATGCATTGGTAGGCCCGGAAGAATACCGGAATGATTATGGCATCCAGCAGGAAGACATGCGGGCCAACCGTCCCGCCATAGCACAGATATTTGATGCCTATGCAAAACGTTGTTTCAAGAATGGGGCTATGGACTTTGATGATCTGCTGCTGAAGTTTTATGAGTTGTTGAAAAATGTTCCGGAAAGCCTGGCCAAATACCAGCGGAAATTCAGATACATTTTAATTGATGAGTATCAGGACACCAACCCTGCCCAGTATGAGATCATCAAACTACTGGGCGCCATGCATGAGAATGTATGCGTGGTGGGCGATGACGCACAGAGTATTTATTCATTCCGCGGGGCCACTATTCAAAATATTTTGCAATTCCAGAAAGATTACGACGAAGTAAAACTCATAAAGCTGGAGCAGAACTATCGGAGCACCCAGAGCATTTTGCATGTCGCCAATGAAATAATAAAAAATAATAAAGGCCAGATTGAAAAAGTTTTATTTACAGAGAACAGCGAAGGAGAAAAAATAAAACTGGTGCGGACGATGACGGATAATGATGAAGGAAAATTTGTAGCCGACAGCATACAGGAACAAAAACTCCGCAACCATTACAACAATAAAGATTTTGCCATTCTTTACCGCACCAATGCACAAAGCCGGGCTTTTGAAGAATCTTTGCGAAGAATGGGTATTGCCTATACGATTTACGGAGGTATCAGTTTTTACCAGAGAAAAGAAATAAAAGATATTGTTGCTTATCTCCGCATTATTGTAAATCCAAAAGATGAAGAAGCATTAAAACGTATCATCAATTA
>CAYHPA010000058.1:0-16483 GCA_964358155.1 uncultured Chitinophaga sp. | reverse complement strand
GGAAATGACAACACCCGGAGGGCAGGCATTGAAAATTGCTTCCGGCAAATCAGCAGAACTTACTTTTCCTGTTCCTGCTGCACTGAACGGAGCAGCACCAGCTACCATTGACCTCTGGCATTTTGATGAAGCAAAAGGAAGATGGAAACAGGAGGGCACAGCCACAAAAAATGGAACTAATTATGTAGCCAATGTTACCCATTTCTCTTTTTGGAATTGTGATGCACCATTCCCGCTCATAGATTTATGCATGACACTGGTAAGCGCCACCAACAGCCAGCCCCTGAATAATGTGCAGGTAAGAATAAAAAGGCCAAACGGTTCATATGGTTATGGATGGACAGATTCACTTGGAAATCTTTGCGGTAAAGTTCCCAAGAATGAAGCCCTTGTTTTAGAAGTGCTGGATCAATGTAATAATGTTGTTTACACGCAGAACATCGGGCCTTTCAGCGCCAACGCAAGTCTTGGAACCATTGCAGTAACCATTCCTGCGCCAGGCCAGTTGATTATTACAGGCACACTGATCAATTGTGCCAATGCGAATGTCACCAATGGCGTTGCCATTATTTATACCGGCGGGGCATATAACTATAATGTCCCTGTTACCAACGGAACTTTCTCGCTGACTTTAATTCGCTGCAACGGCGGCACACTTAATTTCACCGTTCTTGGGGTTGATTATACCACACTGCAGCAGGGAGTGCCTGTGGGCGGAAGCGGCACTACGGGCACAGTGAATGTTGGCACCATCCAGGCATGCGGTACTTCATCTGCAGAGTTTATTGAATTTCTGATTGACGGGGTGCCCACTACTTTTGCAGCACCACCGGATAATATCAATGCATCAGATTCGGCATCAACAGGCCCCTATTCCAATAAAACCAATGTATTTGCATTTGGTGTTGGAGCGGGAGGTGGTAATACCACTTATTATACTTCTTTCAATTTCAGTAATAATATGGCGCCTGGCACAGGATTGCCGCTTAATTTCGCTGTGGTTAGTTCCGGACCCTCTATCTATTCCCAACAGATCATCACACCGAATCCGACTGTCACTGCTACTACGTTTGGCCCGCCTGTTACAGGCTTTATCGAGGGCAACTTTAATGTGCAGATGAGTTTTTCGGGCACACCGAGGAACGTTGTTTGTACTTTCAGGGTGCGGCGAAACTGATTTAGGATAAACAATTTTGAGAAAGCTGTCCATTATGGGCGGCTTTTTTGTTTTAACAGCACTACAATTTTTTGCTAAAAGATTGAATAAGCCGGTTCATTGCAAAGCGGATGGCATAATTGTAGCGTCATAAACTGCGTACAAAGAAGAAAGCCGTTAAACCTTTTGAAAACCTTTTTAAAAAGTATACCATGAAGCGAATCTTGAAAGCAACAGCTTTGTCGTTGTTGCTATTGTCGGGCAGTTTATTCTATAATAGTGCAACAGCCCAGTATTACGATGATGACCGTGAAATTTCTTACCAGACATTTTATGATGAGTTAAGTCCTTATGGCCGCTGGGTCGATTACCCTTCGCATGGCTATGTGTGGATACCGGATGCAGGCCCTGATTTCCGCCCATATAGTACAAACGGGCATTGGGTATGGTCTGATAATTATGAGTGGATGTGGGTATCGGATTATGACTGGGGCTGGGCGCCTTTCCACTATGGCCGCTGGGATTATGATTACAATTACGGCTGGTATTGGGTGCCGGGTTATGAATGGTCATCTGCCTGGGTAGCCTGGAGGGATGGCGGCGATTATTATGGTTGGGCGCCGATACGACCGGGTATCAACATCAGTATCAATTTCAATATCGGTGGCTATAATCCACCAAATGATTTCTGGTGTTTTGCACCGAGACGTTATATTAATTCTCCCCGTATCTATGATTACTATATCCCCCGCCATCAGAACATAACGGTCATTCATCAAACAACTATCATCATCAATAATTACCATTACGGCAATAACTATGGCTTCAGGTCAGGCCCGCGCCGTTATGATGCAGAATCATATTGCGGACGGATCAATCCTGTCCGTTTCAGGGATTCTTACCGGCCCGGCCGCTCAGAATTCAGGAATAACGAAATAAGTATTTATCGTCCGAGAGTAAGGCAGGATAATGACCGTCAGTTCTCTCCCCGCAATGTTGAACGTTATGACAGGAACAATAATACTGGTTTCAGGAGAAATGATTATACGGGAGGGGATAATAATTTAAGACAGCCGCAAAACAATAACGGTAACAATAATGGATCTGTTGACCGTCGCCGGATTGACAGGAGTGCTACTAATGAGCAGCCTCAGCGTCAGCCACAACAAATAGAAAGAAGATTTGAACCGAGGCCGCAACAGCAGAATAATAATGGTAGCAATGGTTCAGTTGATCGTCGCCGGATTGACAAGGATGCCAATAATGAGCAACCTCGGCGTCAGCCACAACAACCAGAAAGAAGATTTGAGCCACGGCAGCAGCAGAATAATAACAATGGTAACGGTTCTGTTGACCGCCGCCGGTTTGAAAGGACTGATAATAATCCGCAGCCTCAGCGACCGCAGCAAGTGGAAAGAAAATTTGAACCACGTCCACAGCAGATGGAGAGAAGACAACAGCCTCAGCCATCACAACAGCAGCCACGGCAATTTGAACGAAGGGATAACAGACAGCAAACTACCGGCAGCAACAATAGTAGTAATAGTGGCAGCGGTAATGGGCGAAGAAGATTTTAGAAACTGAATCTTACGATAAATCAAGAAACCCCGTATCATCTGCGGGGTTTCTTACTATAACTTAATTATTAAAGCGGCTATGCCTCTGCCTCCATGTAAGATTCAATCGGCTCACAGGTACAAATCAAATTCCGGTCTCCATATGTATTGTTCACCCTTGCCACCGAAGGCCAGAATTTGTTCAGCGTAACATAATGCAATGGAAAAGCGGCTTCTTCCCTTGAATATGCATGGTTCCATTCATTGGCCGTAACTACAAACTGTGTATGCGGTGCATTCTTCAGCGCATTATCTTTTTTATCGGCCCTGCCTTCTTCAATAGATTTTATTTCTTCACGAATGGAAAGCAATGCATCGCAGAAGCGGTCAAGTTCGGCTTTGTCTTCACTTTCTGTAGGCTCAATCATGATGGTTCCCGGAACGGGAAAGCTCATTGTGGGCGCATGAAAGCCATAATCAATCAGTCTTTTTGCCACATCTTCTGCTTCTACTTCGGCTGATTTTTTAAATGGCCTCAGGTCAACAATAAATTCATGGGCACATTGACCATTGTGGTTTGTATATAAAATATCATACTTGCCCTCCAGTCTTGCCCGCATATAATTGGCATTCAGAATGGCATATTCTGTTGCCTTTTTCACTCCTTCATTGCCTAACATTCTTATATAGCCATAGCTGATGAGAAGGATAGAGGCACTTCCATAAGGAGCTGCTGATACTGCACCAGTCTGACGGTCTCCGTCTGACTGACTACTACTCGTCAGACCGGGACGGTCAGACGTATGTCCGGGTAAATGTTTTGCCAAATGTGACTTCACACAGATCGGCCCCATGCCCGGTCCACCGCCACCATGCGGTATGGCAAATGTTTTATGCAGGTTAAGGTGACAAACATCTGCGCTTATCAAACCCGGAGCAGTCAATCCGACCTGTGCATTCATATTCGCTCCGTCCATATACACCTGGCCGCCATGCTGGTGAATGATATCAGTTATTTCTTTCACCGTTTCTTCATACACACCGTAAGTGCTCGGATAGGTGATCATGATACCGGAAAGATCAATACTGTATTGCGCAGCTTTTGCTTTCAGGTCTTCCACATCTATATAACCATTTTCTAAAGCTTTTACCACCACTACTTTCATTCCCGCCATTACTGCCGATGCAGGATTAGTACCATGTGCAGAAATAGGAATGAGCATTACGTTCCTGTTGCTATGTCCGTTCGCTTCATGATATGCTTTGATGGTCAACAGTCCGGCATACTCACCCTGCGCTCCGCTGTTGGGTTGCAGGCTGCAGGCATCAAAGGCAGTTATTTCGCAGAGGTATTTCCCCAGTTCATCAATGACATACTTATAGCCTTCTGTTTGATTGGCCGGGGCAAAAGGATGAATCTTGCTCCAGTGCGTCCAGCTAAGCGGCATCATTTCAGAAGCTGCATTCAGTTTCATCGTACAGCTTCCGAGAGAGATCATGGAAGTATTCAGTGAAAGGTCTTTGTTCTCCAGTTGTTTGATATAACGCATCATCTGGCTCTCACTTTTGTGCGTATTGAAAACCGGGTGAGTTAAGAAGGGAGATGTTCTTGTTAATGACGAAGGGATATGATGCAGTTCAGCGTCCTGGTGAATACCAAAAGCCACGGGGTCCTTATCATTCTCAAAACAATTGATAAGATCGTAGAGGTCGCCTACATCGGTAGTTTCGTCCAGGGAAATACCGATATGATTATTGTCGATATACCGGAGATTGATCTCCTGTCTTTCTGCTTTTGCTTTGATGACGGCAACATCTTTTGTTTTTACCACGATGGTATCAAAGAAATTATTGGACAGCAGTTCAAATCCTCTTTCTTCAATGGCGCCTGCTACTGTTTGGGTGAGCAGCGCTACTCTTTTTGCAATATTCTTTAACCCATCCGGGCCATGAAATACTGCATACATAGCTGCCATATTGGCCAGCAATGCCTGCGCTGTGCAGATATTGGAAGTGGCTTTTTCTCTTTTAATATGCTGCTCTCTTGTCTGCAATGCCATCCGCAAGGCCCGGTTACCCTGCGCATCTATACTGATGCCG
This sequence comes from uncultured Chitinophaga sp., assembly GCA_964358155.1. Classification (GTDB taxonomy): domain Bacteria; phylum Bacteroidota; class Bacteroidia; order Chitinophagales; family Chitinophagaceae; genus JJ008. Next base: position 11,671 of record CAYHPA010000058.1, on the reverse strand, counting down.
ATGATGCGGCCGGGAATATTTCTTTTAAAATCTTCTTTGCATGACATGAAAGCTGCATGTGGTCCGCCATATCCCAGCGGCACACCCAAACGCTGTGCAGAACCGACAGCACAATCTGCGCCTAATTCACCCGGAGGAGTAAGCAATGTGAGCGCCAATAAATCAGTAGCCATTACCACAAACCCGCCTGCTGCATGTACTTTATTGATGAACTCCCTGTAATCTTCTATAGAACCTTTATCATTCGGATACTGAACAATGACACCGAAATATGTTGTGTCGATATCAGTCCCTGAATAATCGCCTTCTACTATTTCAATCCCTACTGGCACAGCTCTTGTCAGTAACACATCTTTTGTTTGTGGAAATATTTCCCGGTCAACAAAAAACTTAGGACGTTCAATATGATCTTGCTTGTTCAGCGTATTGAAGAACATCGTCATAGCCTCAGCAGCGGCGGTGGCTTCATCCAGCAATGATGCGTTGGCAATGGGCAATGCTGTCAGATCGCAAACCATTGTCTGGAAATTCAACAGGCTTTCCAAACGGCCTTGTGAAATTTCTGCCTGGTAAGGAGTGTACTGCGTGTACCATCCGGGGTTTTCAAAAATATTCCGAAGTATAACAGAGGGAGTAATGGTATTATAATAACCCTGCCCGATATAACTGGAAAATACTTTATTCTTTTGCGACACATCTTTGATATGCTTCAGGTACTCATGCTCACTCATCGCCTGGGGAATATTCAGCGAATGACTCATCCGGATGCCGACCGGAACCGTTTTATCAATCAATGATGATAAACTTGTTTCGCCGATCGTCTTCAGCATTTTGCGGGTATCGGCTTCATTGGGTCCGATATGGCGGGGAATAAATTCGTTGGACTGTTGTTCGAATAGGCTCATATGTTTGAAGGATTTTAGTAATCAATAATTACTAATTAATAATTATTGATTATTGCGGGGCAAAGTTACGGGCTGAGGGGCAGATTTCCCGGTGACCGGGCTTTAAGTGTTGGAATCAATTTTTTAAATAAATCACGCAGAGGACACAGGGCACGCAGAGGGTATTTGTTTTAGGTTCTGCGAACTCAGCGGTCTCAGCGTGAAAATTAAATCTCTATTTCAGAGCTTGCCCTCTTTCTCCATTTTTCTCAGCTGATTGCTGGTGTGGGTGCTGCCATCATGGCTCCAGCCGGGCGGGCCGAACAGGTAGTTCCAGCGTTGTCTGAATGTCAACCCTTTTTTGCTTACATCTTTCCCAATATTCTTCCATTCATGCACTACCAGGTTCACGGGGTCTTCTTTTTCTAATGGTTTGGTAAGGCCGTATTTGATAGGCTGGTATTGCTCTGCCGGTAACTCAGGTTGAAAAGTGCCAAACAGCTTGTCCCAGATGATAAGGAACATGCCCATATTCTTATCAAGGTATTTGGGGTTAGAGCCATGATGCACCCGGTGGTGGGAGGGAGTGACGAGGAAATATTCCAATATGCCGATCTTGTTTATTTTTTCTGTATGTACAAGGATGCCCCATGTTTGTGTGGCAGCATAGATGAATGCAATATCAATCGGCTGGAACCCAAGCCATGCAATAGGAATAAAATAAATGAAACGGTACAGCGGTTCCATCACCGAAGAACGAAAGCCGACAGTAAGGTTGAACTGCGGCGATGAGTGATGTGTGACATGGGTGGCCCAGAACAAGCGAACCACATGATCTACCCGGTGCAGCCAGTAATACATGAAGTCTTCAAATACCAGCAGCACTATCCAGTATATCCACGGATTGGCGATGGGCTGTGCGATGCGGTTGTCATAAAAGAAAGAAAGGATGAAAAAAAGATAAATTCCGCGGAAGAGCAGGTCGATGCCTGCATTCAGCAGCATCAGGTAAATATTCTGTATCGTATCCTTCCAGGTATAGCTTTTTTGTTTGCGGGCATGACTGAGAAAAAGTTCCAGTCCTATCACAATAAGATAGATTGGTGTGCTGATAAATATCAATAATTGTTCCCTTGCGGTGCCCATGCGGGCAAAAATAGCGAATCAGAGTTTAAACGACCTTGTCATGCCGAGGCTTGAGCCTGTCCCGACGAAAGAGGGAAGGCATCCCAAAGACTAGTGTGTTAATACTTGTCGTAGTCTTTGAGACTCCTCCTTCGTCGGAGTGACAAGTTTCCTAAACTTTAAGGATTGCTCTACCTTGCAGCCATGTCCAAAGACCTTCTTACCAATTGGCAAAAAAAATCAGGCGAACGGCAGAAAGAGTATAAAAAATTTCTGCACCGGGCCAATAAGAACAAAGTGCTGAAGCAACTGCCTGCGCTGAATGAAGAAGCCTTTGCCAAAATTGATTGCCTGCAATGCGCTAATTGCTGTAAAAGTTATTCTCCCCGTTTCACTCCGCCGGATGTAAAGCGGATCAGCAAACATCTTGACATGAAGGAGGGTGACTTCAGGGATATGTATTTACGAGTGGATGAGGAAGGTGATAGTGTGATGAAGACCATGCCCTGCTCTTTTCTCGGCGACGATAATTATTGCAGCATTTATGATGTGCGCCCTACCGACTGTGCCCGGTTCCCCTATATGGATGATGATTTTATGCTGAAGCGGCAACCCCTGGCATTGAAGAATTCTACATTTTGCCCGATCACTTATTATGTGATTGAGAAATTGATTGCTGTGGAGAGGGGAGAGTGATTTTTGGTCTGCCCTTTGCCCAAGAATTGATACCGGTTATGTAGATTTTTAGCTTACATGAGACAAGCATTTTAGTCAAGAGTCAATCTTTTTCTCAATGCAAATTCAACACCTATTATACAATTATTAATATTAGACTGAGATCTTACTGGGAAAGAGGTAGCTATTTTAAATTCAACTCTAATCCCAGACTTTAATAAGGCTTCGTCAATATATGAAGCAATGTCTTTCATAAGAATTATAATAACCTTAGGCCGGTATATTTGAAGCTTCTTCGTAAGGATTGATACGCCTTTCATTCTTGCCTTAGTTCTTTCAAAATCATTTAACCCGTTAACAGGGTTGACACATAAATCTTCTAAGTAGCAACCCTTTTGTTTGAATATTTCCAAAAAAGTCGTTTCTGTTATATCTTGAAAAACATTGTGGAATGCAGTGAATAACGCTGAATATAAATTAGAGTTTCTAAAGTAAAAAAACGTTCCACCTTGCGGAGGTGATTCTGCAATGAATAAGATGTCTATTTTTTTTGGCTTGAATCTTTGCCTTTCTATTTCGAAGTGGTTCATTGAAAAATTGGCTATAAACTATTTTTTTAATCATCTTCCTTCTTATTCCCCGACGTCATAATCAATCCATACAATATCAATGCAGCCAGTATGATGAAAACTATTTACATAACACTATTTCGTCGTCAGCTCCTCATACGCCGCCGTCAGCGGCCGCTGTATGCCATCTGTCTTCCATTCTTCACCACCGGGTATCAGCGTAGCTTTTAAAATTTCTTCTTTCGTTTTACCGGCTTTTATTTCTCCTTCCACAAAGTTCAGCACATTGCCGAGGTAGTCACGGAATTTATTCAATTCATCCGATGTACCGGTTACTTTATAACCCGGACCGGAGTGGCCGAATACATAAGTTGTTTTGCTGTCAAACTTATTCAGCGCTTTATTCAGTACTTCCATCCAGCTTTTCATATTGGCGCCTGCGCCCCTGTCCACATACGGATGACGCCGGTTGAACACAAGGTCGCCGCAATGCACAATATTGGCATGTTCAAAATGTATAAAGCTGTCGCCATTGGTATGGGCTGCGCCATAGTAGTATAAGCAGATCTTTTCCTTGCCTATCTTCTCGCACCAGGTGTCCGTGTAGGTTTGGTCGGGATAGAGTTGTTTGTCTTCATTCTTGTTCTTAATTGCACCTGCTTCCTGGTTTTTTTTGGAGTTCTCATGTGCCAGAACATGCTCTACAATTCCTTTGAATGATATGTTACCGCTGCTATGGTCGCCATGATGGTGTGTGTTGATCAAAAGTTTGAAGGGGTTCTCACTTCTTTTCTTCAATTCATCAATCAGGTGCTTGCTCTGGTCAGGAAACTGCGAGTCCACCACAACGATCCCTTTTTTGGATAGGAGAAAAGCGATGGTGCCGCCTCTTTCTTCAAAGATGCCGATGTCGTCGCTGAGCATGGTTATTTTCCACGGCTCCTGTACAAATGCCGATAATATCTTTTGCTGAGCCAGTGTCAGCGCACCAAAAGTAAATGCGGTGTTACGGATGAATGTTCGGCGTTGCATACAATTGTTTTATGCATTAAAAAATCGGATCAAATATCTTACTGGACAGTTTCTGCTTTTTTCAATACAACATAATCATAAGGAGGTTTTGGGTCGTATTTATATTTTAATTCCTGTGTGCCCGGAATATATTCCACCATGAAAGTTTTGGTTCCGCCATTATCCTCCAGCAACAGTAACATGACCTTTGGGTGGTAGGTCCATTTACCGCTTGTCTCTCTTTCCTTGTTGACACGCACAAATGTCCCGTCATCCTTTACCGTAAGCTGCAGGATCTCGGTCTTTAATGGTAGCGGTAATTTCATGCCTGCACTTTGCAATGCTGTAGCGTTCCAGGTATGACAAAGTGCTGCCACAACTTCCTCTGTTGTTTTGGGTTTAGTTGCCTTTTGGGAATATGCTGAACTGGAAAACACAGCCAGCAGTAAAAAAGAGAAGACCAGTTTCATAGTAATTTTTTGAGGTAAAACGGGATAATGAATTTAGGCAATAAAATGCTATTCTTGACCCACCCCTTTCGATGTTTTCTCTAATGGAAATTGTTGCTGCCCCTCCAGGGAGGGGACGACGAGTCTGAAATTTTAGAACTTAAGGGTTCTTCCCCTCTTGGGAGGGGCGAATTGAGTGAGCTTATTTCTTTTGGAAACCGGGGTGGGTTCTAATACTCAAACTTCCTCAGCCCCGGCGCTTTGAACCAGGTAAAGACAACAACGAGAAGGGTCATACACCCGCCGAAGATGACGGACGGGGCTGCGCCCATAGCCTTTGCCATAAACCCACTTTCAAACTGGCCGAGCTCATTACTGCTGTTAATGAACATGGAGTTGACACTGCTTACCCGGCCCCGTTTATCGTCCGGGGTAGTGAGTTGTAAAATGGTGCCTCTTATTATTACACTGATGCCGTCCAGCATTCCTGCCATCATCAATGCAATGAAGGAAAGCCAGTACCAGCCGGAAATGCCAAAGAGGATGATACAAAGACCAAAACCTGCCACGGCAAACATCAGGCGGTAGCCCTGCTTCTTTTTCATGGGCCAGATAGTGAGAATGGTGATCATGATGACAGAGCCGATGTCCATGGCGGCATTCAGCCAGCCAAAACCGATGGGACCTACTTTTAATATCTTATCTGCAAATTCCGGTATCAATGCCACAGCGCCGCCAAAGAGTACGGCGAACAGGTCAAGTGAGATAGCGCCAAGCATAATTTTATTATTGTACACAAATTTCAATCCTTCCTTCACACTTTCCCATGCCTTCATATCTTTTTGGGGGTTCAGCACCGGTTTCTTTTTTATAAAGAAAATAAGACCCGCTGCAATGAGTACATAAACTAATATGATATAAAAAGTGCTATGCACACCAAACCATGCAATAAAAAATCCTGCAGAAGCATGACCGGTGATGGAAGCCAGCAGCCAGGTGGAAGAACTGATGTTGGCGGCATATTGCAAAACATCACGGGGAACCAGCTGTGCAATGATGGCATGTGTGGTAGGGCCGGTAAATGCACGGATGATACCAGTGAAAAATATTACAGCATAGAAAAAAAGCTCGGGTGAATTGCTCTGCACATTTTTTTCGAACCAGGCAGAGGTGATGATGATAAGGGCAATGACACAAAGGGAATATGTAAGGACGCCCCGCAGAAGTAAAGTACGTTTGTCTGATTTGTCGATAACATGGCCTGCATACAAGGCCAGTAAAAAAACCGGGATAAACTCCGACAGGCCGGCCAACCCGATGGAGAAAGAGCTTTGGGTAAGCTTGAATAATTTATAGGCCGCTACTGTTCCCAGCATGCGCAATGCCATGATCAGAAATAACCGGGCAATGATAAAGAGGCGGAATTCTTTGTGTTCAAATGGTTTCAGGCTTTGTGCGGGAAATATCGAAGGCATTGTTTCAAAGATACGATGAAACGATCATGTGTTTATGGCAGCGTAATATAATGCTGTCCGTCCTCATAATCTTTTTCAAGCGCATCAAAGATCACCTGCAGGTGTTTTTCATTGCCAAGAAAATCGGCATTGCTGGCATCTACAAACAAGGTCTTAATATTATGCTGTTTGATGTAGTGGGTGTATGTTTCCTGGATATTGAATAAATAATCATCGGGGATATTCTGTTCGTAGCTGCGGTTGCGCTTTTTAATATTGTTTTGCAGTTTACTTACCGGGGCATGCAGGTAGATCAGTATATCAGGCTGTATCAACTGTTGGTTAATGATCTCAAACAATCGCTGGTACAGGCGGAATTCATCCTCCGGCAACGTTACTTTGGCAAAGAGCAGGCATTTGGTAAACAGGTAATCAGAGATGGTGAGCGTCTGGAACATATCTTTTTGCTGCAAAAACTCTTTCTGCTGTTTGAAACGTTCGGCCATAAAAAAAAGCTCCAGCGGAAAAGCATATTGTCCCGGGTTTTCATAAAACTTGGGAAGAAAAGGGTTGTCGGCAAATTCTTCCATTATCAGCCTGGCATTGTAATGTTTGCTGAGCAGATGGGCCAGGGTGGTCTTGCCGGCGCCGATATTTCCTTCTATGGTAACGAAGTGATAGTTCATCGGCAGTGAATGGTCAATAGTGAATGGTGAATGAGGACAGTCATTAAGGGCTGCAAAATAAACTAAATGGCAAGGCGTAAAATTTTAGATTGAAGATTGTGGAAAAAATCAGGAATACTTTTTTACTGCTAATTCGTCACTGCATTCTTTCAAAAGTTGTTTTATTGTTTTATCCAATACCGGGTGAACAATATCCGGCGCTATTTCTGCCAGGGGCAGCAGAGCAAAGCGGCGGTTTTGCATTTCAGGATGCGGAAGTTTGAGCAGCGGGTAGTTATGTCTCTCTTTATTAAAAAGAAGGATGTCTATATCAATGATGCGGGGGCCATATTTTTCTTTTCGTACCCGCCCCATCAGCTTTTCCACTTTCAGTATCCGCCGCATCAGTTGCCGGGCAGTGAAGGAGGTTTGAATTTCCAATGCCTGATTTAAGAAAGAAGGCTGATCGGTCTTGCCCCATGCTGCCGTTTCATACAGGGATGAAGTTTTGACTATTTTTCCGCATTGCTCATTGATATGGTCTTTTGCAGCAGCCAGATTTTTTTCCCTTTCGCCCAAATTGCCGCCCGTAAGTAAGTAAGCTGTATTCATCAACTTCAAATATCTTCAATTTCTATTTCTTTAGTGAACATTAAATAAGTGAGGGCTGTGCAAGGATGGCCTCCTCTTTTGGAGGAGGTCGGGAGGAGGCTTACATTTGCCGACCAACAAATTGTAATGAAGAGACCTTATAGCCAGTCAAGAGCATTATGGGCCATCACCCGGGGCAGCTTTAAAGCAATTTTTGCCAACCCAGCAGCTATTTTTTTCAGCCTTTTTTTTCCCATCATATTTGTTTTGATATTCGGGGCCTTCGGGAGCGGTGGCGGTCCCAGCTACCGGGTGGCTTTGTCAGAAGAAAGTGATACAAGTGGCAGTTTTATTAAAAAATTAAAAGAAGACAGGATAATACGTATTGTAAAATATGCTGATACCGTTTCCCGCAGAAAGGACCTGGTAAGGGGCAGGTTGTCGGCTATTCTTACAATCAAAGAAATAAAGGACTCAGCGAACCGGACTAATACAACAGTGGGAATCCGGTCTACCACAGCCAGTAATAATACAATCGGCGGCCTGATGCAGGCGCTGGATTATATCCGGCTTCAGTTTGCTATTGAAAAAGCAGGTAACCTGAGCGGAGTTGCCATTATACCAACGCCGCCGGAGCAGATAAGGCAATACCGGCAGATAGATTATGTACTTCCTGGTCAGTTGGGCTTTTCCATTTTGTTTTCCACTCTCTTCGGCATCGCCTTTACTTTTTTCGGACTCAGGGAGCAGTTGGTGTTGAAACGTTTTTATGCATCTCCGGTAAAACGTATCAATATATTATTGGGCATTGGTGTCAGCCGCCTTTTCTTTCAGTTGCTCAGTGTGATCGTATTGCTTTTGTTCGGTCATTTTGCCTTGAATTTCACACTCCATCATGGCATCATCACATTCTTTGAGATCTTAATAGTGACCATCGTCATGCTTTTCCTGCTGATGGGAGTGGGGCTCATCTTCAGCAGTATTGTAAAAACGGATACATCTATCCCGCTGCTGATAAACCTGTTTGGTTTTCCGCAGATGATGCTGTCAGGTACATTTTTCCCGATTGAAGTTTTTCCCAAATGGCTGCAGGAGGTATGCCGGGTGCTGCCGCTTACCCAATATAATGATGCAACCCGCAAAATATCGTTTGAAGGATTGCATGTAACGGACTGTCTGAAAGAATTAGGCATACTGGGTATCTGGATGGTCATTATTTATATCATCCTTGTAAGGGTATTGAAATGGGAGTGAGGGAGAGTCGTTAGTCATTAGTCTGGAGTCAGAAAGTTATAAAGGTTATGAGAGTAATTAAACTTGGTATCATCAGTCTTGTTTTTTTTGCCATCTTCCTTACTATTCTTTCCCTTTTTTTTCCATCAAATGTCCGTATTTCAAAGGCCGTTGATATCAGAGCAGAGAAAGATTCATTGTTATCAATGCTGAACAATCCTGTGAACTGGAAAAAATGGTATCCCGGCGCTGATACCGCTGATTTGCTTTATGTGGGTGGAGAGGTAAAAGGAATAATTACAGGAGAATTGAAGGGATTGTTGATGACATCCGTTACTGATAGCTCTGTTGTTGCTATTAATGCTGGTACAAAATCAAGAAAAGGTGAAAGCGGCTGGAATATTTTTTCCGGTGGCACGCCCAATACCTATACCGTTCAATGGTACATGGATTTTCATCTGCGATGGTACCCATGGGAAAAATTTTCAAGCCTTTTGCTGGAGAAACGATACGGGGCTGTAATGGAAAAAGGCCTGGAACAACTCAAAGCTTCGCTTGAAAAATAATGTGAACGGTAAGCCATGTTCCGCCGGTTCCTTTTAATTTAGTTTATTGATTCAGTAAAAAATAAAGTCATGAAAACGATATTATCATTTCTACTGGTATTTACTACACTTGCTGCCTGCGGACAAGGGGATAAATCAAAAAGGCCAAGCCCTCCTGCACAAACCAAAGAAACACTCAGCGGCGGCACAACAATTACAATTGATTATAGCCAGCCGGCATTGAAAGGACGTACTATTGGCCAGGATATAGAGCCAATGGAAGGCAAGGTGTGGCGTACTGGAGCCAATGAAGCCACCGTGTTTGAAGTGGACAAAGATGTAAAAGTGGAAGGTAAAGACCTGCCTGCCGGTAAATACGGATTGTTCACTATTGTGAATGGAAATGAGTGGACCATCATCTTCAATAAGACATGGAAACAATGGGGTGCTTTTAACTATAAGGAAGCCGATGATGCATTGCGGGTAAATGTAAAAGCAACAACGAATTCCCCGGCTGCTGAAAGAATGACTTTTACAATCGGTAAAGATGGAAAAGTTTCATTGATGTGGGGAGACAGGCTGGTTGTCTTCACGATCAATTAAGGAGCCCCGGGTATTATTTTCCTGCAATAAACTTCAGATTTCGCTGAATGCCGCTGAACCTTGTCCTGCGAAGCGGTGAATTTTTAAATATCTTTTTGAAACCATCTTCCGTCATGGCTTCCCATTCATTCATAGACAGGTTCAGTATTTCAGGAATGGGGATAAAAGCATCTTCCTGGTGCGGCCTGCTGAACCGGTTCCAGGGGCATACATCCTGGCAGGTATCGCAGCCAAACATCCAGTTGTCAAGTTTGCCTTTCATTTCTCCGGGTATCAGCATTTCCTTTAACTCAATAGTAAAATAGGAAATGCATTTGCTTCCATCCACCACTTTGTCTGGTAAAATAGCATCGGTGGGACATTCATCAATGCATTTTGTGCAGGTGCCGCAATAATCTTTTGCGAATGGGTCATCATACTGCAATTCAAGATCAGTTATCAATGTGGCAATAAAATAAAATGAACCGCTTTGTTTGTTGATGAGGTTCCCGTTCTTGCCCACCCAGCCCAGGCCGCTTCGCTGCGCCCATGTCCGTTCAAGCACAGGAGCAGAGTCTACAAATCCACGGCCATGTATCTCGCCGATCTCTTGTTTTATGAATGCGATCAATTCATTCAGTTTTGCCCGTATCACTTCGTGGTAATCTTTTCCAAATGCATATTTGGATATTTTAGGCATGCCGGACTGTTGTTGTTGAGAAGGGTAATAATTTTTTAATAAAGTGATGACAGATTTTGCACCGGGTACCAGTTTTTGCGGATCGATCCGCTGGTCAAAATATTTTTCCATATAGTGCATGGTGCCTTGCATGCCTTTTTGCAGCCATTGTTCCAGCCGGCGGGCATCGGCATCCAACCGGGTGGCTTGGGCTATGCCGCAATAGTCAAATCCCAGCGAAGCGGCTGTTTTTTTAATAATAGAGGTATGTAGCTGCAACGGATTCACTGTTTAAAACTGTCTTTTCCCTGTTAAGTTCATTATTAGTCTTGTTTATCCCTGTAAGATTGAGATTTTTTATGTAAAATTGAATAAGGACTTTCGGAGTACCTTACCACACAACCTGTTTTATGAAGTCAAAACTAATCTTCCTGGCTGTTTTGCTATCTGTGCTGCTCCATAGTGCTTGGGCACAAGACAAGGCCAATGTAAAATTCGGGGATGTTTCCGAGAAGCATTTTGTTAATAAGATATATCCTATCGACAGCAACGCCAGCGCTGTCGTTATTGCTGATATCGGCTCCAGCAGGATTGAAGGAAATAACAAAGGCGGGTTCTCCTTAGTATATAAACATTTTAAACGGGTGCATATCCTGAATAAGAACGGCTATGATATCGCCAATGTTTCCATTTCATTGTACTCTGACGGGGATGATGAGGAGGAGCTTGATAAATTACGGGCTGTAACTTATAACCTGGAAAATGGAAAAGTAGCGGAGACAAAACTGGATGTAAAGAGCAATGTGTTCAAGGATAAGATAAGCAAGAACCTTGTAGTCAGGAAATTCACCTTTCCCAATGTAAAAGAAGGTTCCATCATTGAATACGAATACAGCATAACTTCTGATTATCTTACTAACCTTCAGCCCTGGGAGTTTCAGGGTGCTTATCCCCGTTTGTGGAGTGAATACAATCTCTCCCTTCCTGCATTTTTTGGATATGTTTTCATTACGCAAGGGTCCAAAAATTATGATATTAACCAGACTGAGCAGCGCAGGGAAAGCTTCCAGGTGCTGGACACCCGCGGCGTAGGCGCATCTGAAAGATTTTCATTTCAAGCTGAAGTAACTGATAATCGCTGGGTAATGAAAAATGTGCCGGCACTGAAAGAGGAAAGCTATACATCCACAATAGATAATCACATTGCAA
>CAYHPA010000057.1:0-16501 GCA_964358155.1 uncultured Chitinophaga sp. | reverse complement strand
CAGTTTTTTTGTGCTTTTGTAAGAGATATCAGCGAGCGGAAAAAAGTGGAAGAAATTATCCAGCTTTCTCACCAGCGGTTGAAGAATGCGGAACTTATAGGGAGAACAGGGTATTGGCATTGGGATGTCAGAACTGATAAAGTGACATGGTCAGAAGGTACTTATTATGTTTTCGGAGAAGTACCCGGGAATTTCAAAGAAAATTTTGATGATTTTATAAGAAGGGTATTGCCCGAAGACCTGGAAAATGTCAGGCAAACTGTGCAACGGGTTTATGAAAGCAAGCAATCAGCCAGTTACGGGTTTTGGATAAAAACTCCGCAAGGGGAGGAAAGATATATTTCAACAACAGCGGAGGTGATACTTGATGACAAGGGAGAGGTTGTTTCTATGTTTGGCACCACCAACGACAAAACAGCCAGCAAAATAGCCCGGGAGAAAGAGAAAAGGGATATGGAACAAAAGCAAGTGCTTGCAAAACTGAACGAAACTATAAGCCGGGCACAGGCGCCGGAAGAGATATATGAGTTAACGTTGAATGCGCTGCTGGAAGCCATTCAGGCTGACAAAGCATCCATATTGCTGTTCGATGAAAATGGCAAAATGTGTTTTGTTGCTTCCCGTAATCTTTCTGAAAAATATAAAAAAGCGGCGGAGGGGCATAGTCCCTGGAAACAGGGTGAAAAAAATGCCAGACCAATTTTTGTTGCCGATGTTTCTAAAGAACCGGGATTACAAGATCTGCTGCCGGTAATCCGGGCTGAAGGTATTTGTGCACTCGGCTTTATACCGCTTATTCACCAGCATAAGTTGCTAGGCAAATTCATGGTATATTTTACTCATGTGCACGAGTTTGATGAAGATGATATCCAGGTAATTCAGAATATTGCCGCTAATGTAGCTTTTGCAATATCCGAAAAGAGATCAGCTGTTGCGCTGAAGGAAAGCGAGGAGAAACACCGGGCTTTGTTTGAGAGCAGCCTTGATGGAATACTGCTGGTTATTCCTGAGGATGGTACGATATTGGCCGCAAATCCTGCTGCATGCAGGATATTGCAGATGACTGAAGAAGAAATCTGCAGAGCCGGCAGGGAAGGAATTGTAGATAAGGATGATACCAGGTTCTCATCATACCTCAGGCAACGACAGCAAACAGGAAAGGTGTTCGCTGAACTAAGTTTAGTAAAGAAAGACGGATCAAAATTCCCCGTAGAAATAAGTTCAGCTCTTTTTAAAGATGCCGGAGGCAAAGAAAAGGCCAGCATCTTGTTTCGTGATATTACTGAGCGGAAAAATGCTGAAACGAAGTTAAAAAGATCAAATGAAAGGTATGAGCTGATAGGTAAAGCCACTAATGATGCTCTCTGGGAATTGGATTTACTTACTAATAAAGTGTGGGGCAATGAAACGCTATATAAGCTATATGGCCTGAACCATGAAAAAGATGACCTCAACGATGTGGGCCTTTATACCAGGATACATCCTGAGGATAGCGACAGCTTGAAGGAATCATTTAGGAATGCTATTGAAAAATCTGAGTTGTCAATAGTTGATGAATATCGTTTTCGGGTTGGGGATGGCACATACAGAACAGTTGTAGACAGGGCGTATATTCAATACGACGAAAACGGCAAACCTGTCAGATTATTGGGGGCCATGCAGGATGTTACAGAACGAAAGAACACAGAAGAGTTCTTGAAGACAACCCGGCAAAACTATATTTCACTGGTAAATACGATAGAGGGAATAGTATGGGAGGCAGATGCCAAAACCTTTGTTTTTAGTTTTGTAAGTGAAAGAGCTGAGCGACTGCTCGGCTATCCGATCAGTAAGTGGATTGAAGAGCCCTTATTTTGGGCTAACCATATTCATCCCGATGATCGTAACTGGGTAGTTAACTATTGTGTGGAGTGTACCAAAAAAATGGAGCCGCATGAGTTTGAATACAGGATGATTGCTGCCGACGGCCGTGTTGTCTGGTTAAGAGATATTGTGTCTGTTATACTTGAAAATAACGAGCCCGTCCGATTGAGAGGTCTTATGGTTGATATCACAAAACAGAAAGAAACTGAAGCAGCGCTGGAGTCATCTGAGAAAAATCTCCGGCAGGTGCTGGCAAGTGCAGCAGATAATTTCTATGTGATTGACCGGAGTTACCGCATTACCATGATCAATCAGACTGCGGAAAAGGATTTGCAGAGGGCATGGGGCAAGCCGGTAAAATCGGGAACAAATCTGCTTGATGTTCTACCTGCTAATGCATCCGAAAGAATAAAAAATAATTTAATAAAAGTGTTTAACGGCGAAAAAGTAGAGTATGAATTGCATCAATTTATAGACGGATTGCCTGAGTGGGTGTTTGTAAGCTATATCCCTGTATCTGACAATGGTACCGTTGTTGGCGCTTACATTGTTTCAAAAGATATTACGGAGCGCAAAATAGCAGAAGAAAACATGCGGAGAAGTGAAAGTCAGTTGCTGGCTTCCATTGAAAACACTCCCAACGTGGCGGTGCAATGGTATAACAGGAAGGGGGAAGTCCTTTTCTGGAACAAGGCTTCGGAAAATATTTTTGGATGGAAGCCGGAAGAAGCATTTGGAAAAACACTTGATCAGCTTATTCATACGCCAGAGGCTGCTGCAGAGTTTGTGGCCCTGCTGCAGTATATAGAACAGACCGGTGAAACTATCGGTCCTGCGGAATATGAATTCTCCCGAAAAGACGGAAGCCGTGGATTTTGTGTTTCCACCACATTTGCCATACCATCCATGGGTAATGAACCTCGTTTTGTATGTATGGATGTGGATATAACCCAGCGTAAACTGGCAGAACAGAAATTGAAAAGCAGTGAAGAAAGATATCGTTCGCTGGTGGAGCAGGCCTCCGATGGTATCCTGGTTACAGATATCAGGGGAAATATCATTGACCTTAATGCAAGGCTTTGCAGCATGTTTGGCTACTCCATGGAGGAGGCTATGAATAAAAATGTAACAGATTTTCTTCATCCGGAAAATATAAAAGAACAACCTCTTCGTTACAATCAGCTTGAGGGTGACCAATCATTATTGCTGGAGAGGGTAGCGCTGCATAAGGACGGAACAGCTTTTGACATTGAATTAAACACAAAACTGATAGGGGATGGCAGGGCATTATCGGTAATCAGGAATGTCAGCGAAAGAAAGAAAGCTGAGCAGATGATAAAGGAAAGCGAGGAACGATATCGCACCCTTGTAGAGCATGCTTCTGATCCGATACTGATTTATTCACTTGATGGTAAGATTATTGATTACAACAATGCTTTCATGACGGCGTTGGGCTATGAAAAGAAAGACCTGGAGAATCTGAAACTTATTGACTTGTTGTTTGAAGATGACCTTAAAGATAATCCGCTGGGGTTTGGTAAAATTAAAAAAGGGATGTCGGTTCATGATGAGCGGCGGGCCAGAAGAAAAGACGGATCGGCCATCCCCGTGGAGCTGAATTCGAAAATGATGCCCGATGGGAACATTATGGTAATAGCCAGAGATATTACTGAAAGGAAAAAAGCGGAGGAAGAAATATTAAAGACCAATGCAAGGTTTGGGGTACTCTCAAAAGCCACCAGCGATATCGTCTGGGACTGGGATATATTGAATGATTCTATCTGGTGGAATGATAATTATTATTCCTTGCTCGGCATTAAAAAAGAAGGGGAATTTACCAATATTGATCATTGGTATAAAAGAATACACCCCGGCGATATAGACCGTGTGAGAAAAGAAGTGGAAACAGCAAGAAGTGATAATTCTATTTTGCGGAGTCATGAGTATCGCTATGCAAAGGAAGACGGCACCTACCTGCATTTTCTGGACAGAAGCTTTGTTATGCGCAGCCCGGACGGACAGCCTTACCGCATGATCGGTTCAATGGTAGACATGACGCCGATCTACGCTGCGCAGCAAGTAGTGGCGGAAAGTGAAAACCGGCTGCGTACTATTTATGAAACTGAGCCAGAATGTATAAAGCTACTGGGGAAAAAAGGGGAGTTATTGGATATGAATCCTGCAGGATTGGGGATGATTGAGGCCGATAGCCTTGACATGGTAAAAGGCCGTTTAATTGTAGGAGTAGTGGCCCCGCCATATAAAAAAGCATTTGAAAAACTGACCCAGGATGTTTTTAAAGGAAAATCAGGAACACTGGAATTTGAGATTATTGGATTAAAGGGGACACATCGCTGGATGGAGACACATGCAGTACCAATGCAGGATGCAGCAGGAAATATAACCGCCTTGCTGGGTGTAACCCGGGATATTTCACAACGAAAAATGGCAGAACAGGCAGTCAAAGAAAGTGAAGAAAAATACCGTACCCTGGTGGAGCAGGCAGTGGATGCCATAGCCTTGTATGATGCATCGGGAAAGATACTGGATGTGAACTCCGGTTCGGTAAAACTGCTTGGGTATAGCAAGAAAGAATTGACGCAAATGTCTTTGCCGGATGTTTTGACAAAAGAGGAAATAAAGAAAAAACCAGTAAGGTATGATGTGCTGCAAAAAGGAGAGTCGACTGTCAAACAAAGAATGATGAGAAGGAAGGACGGTTCTGAAGTGCAGACAGAGGTAAGGTCACAGCAGTTGCCTGACGGGCGGTTTCTGTCCGTCATCAGGGATCTTACAGAAAGGGTAACAGCACAGGAGCAGATTAAAAAAGAAAAGGAACTTTCTGATTCAATTATTAACAGTCTGCCCGGACTATTTTATCTTATTGATGAAGCAGGTAAGGAGATACGATGGAATAAGTTGAAGGAGGATATTAGCGGCTATACATCAGAAGAAATAAGCAGAATGGATAATTGTCTGGCATTTTTTGAGGAAAGCGAAAAGGAATTTGTCCGACAACGTATAAAAACCGGATTTGAAACGGGCTCAACAGATGTTGAGGCTCACCTGGTCACAAAAACAGGCAAAAAAATTCTATTCTATTTTACTGGAATTGCTATAGAATATGAAGGGAAGAAGTGTATGATTGGAACAGGGATTGATATCTCGGACCGCAAGAAAGCTGAACTGGAGCTGGAAGAGTCCTACAGCGCCATCCGGAAACTGACCGAGCACCTGCAAAATATAAGAGAAGAGGAGCGGACACATATTGCCCGGGAAATCCACGACGAACTGGGTCAAAAGCTTACTGTATTAAAGATGGATATCTCCTGGATCAACAAAAAAATAAATAGTAAAGAGGATGCAGTAAAGACCAGGATGAAAGAGTTGCTTGCCATGCTGGATGATACCGTTAAGGCGGTGCGAAGGATTTCATCGGATCTTAGGCCCAGTTTGCTGGACGATCTTGGCCTTACAGCAGCGATGGAATGGCAACTGCATGAGTTTGAGAAAAGGTTCAGCATCAGGACAAGTTTTAATTCCTCTGATTTTGGTACTACTTTACCGGAGGCGATGAAGACGGGCCTTTTCCGGATATTTCAGGAATCGCTGACAAATGTGGCCCGTCACTCAAAAGCAAAGAAGGTTACGGTGACCCTAAACCGAGAAAATGGGTCGGTAATTCTTTCTATAGCAGACGATGGGGTGGGTTTTGACAAACAAAATGCAACAAATAAGAAAACTTTAGGTATATTAGGGATGAAAGAACGGACTTCCATGATAGGAGGTTCCTATGAAATAATCAGCAAACCTGGTAAAGGCACACAGATTGTTGTAACAGTCCCTTTTAGTAACTAAAACTAACTGGTATGATGCGAATATTAATTGCTGATGATCATGCTATAGTCCGGAAAGGATTAAAGCAACTCCTGCTGGAGCAATACCCCACCGCAAATATTGGGGAAACCGGGGATGCGGAAGAACTTATATCCAAAGTGATAGAACAGGAATGGGACGTTGTTGTTTGCGATATGAGCATGCCGGGTCGCAGTGGCCTCGATGCATTGCAGCAGATCAGGGAGATTGCCCCCAAATTGCCGGTTCTTATAATGAGTATGTACCCGGAAGATCAGTATGCCTTGCGGGTTTTAAAAGCCGGGGGAGCCGGCTACCTTGGCAAAGAAACAGTGCATGACGACCTTGTGAAGGCCATAGAAATGGTGAGGATTGGACGAAAGTTCATTACTCCAAGTATTGCAGAGAAACTGGCAAATGCACTGGATTCCGATTCCAATCATCCGCTTCACGAAGACCTTTCCAACCGGGAGTTTGATGTTTTTAAATTACTTGCAGCCGGAAAATCGGTTTCAGAAATAGCCTCTCAATTAGCATTAAGCACTACGACAGTAAGTACCTACAGGGCAAGAATACTTGGAAAAATGAATATGCGGACCAATGCAGAACTGACCCGCTATGCCATGGAGTATAACCTGGGCTGAATAGTTTTGTAGTAAAATGCCTACACAGCCTCCCTTCTTTGTACGACATTTTTTAGGCCAGCAGTATATTATATTTATGCGCCGTAAATTATGAAACAGCGGGATATGGAAACCCGCATATAATATCTTGAGAAACTAGTGTCCCGTTCCTGTTGAAAGAGCCATATATGCATGTTTTCCCTCCTGTAGTTTTATTTCTACGTCACAGCAATGCTTTTCAGTACACTATGTTAGGAGGAGCCTCTATTGTTTAACCAGCCAATGCCCGCTTATTTTGCTCAACCTGAACGATATGAAAAAGGAACTTGCAATAATGATTGTTGATGATAATCTGAACTTTGTCACAAGGATGAAGGGATTGCTGGAAGAACTTGCAAACATAGCTTCTATCAATGTGGCATCAGATTATGACAATGCTATCCGGCAGATTAAGGAACATCAGCCTGATTTCGTTTTGCTGGACATCAATCTTCCCGGGAAAAGCGGTATCGAAATTCTGAGGGTGATCAGACAAAATAAATGGGAGTGTGAGGTTATTATGATTTCTAATCATGCCGATGAGTATTACCGGAACCAGTGTTACGAACTTGGGGCACGGCATTTTCTGGACAAGTCCAGTGAATTCGGCCTGGTTACAGAGATCATCAGCCAGCAGACCTTTAGTTGACTTTTTCCTGTCCTTTATAAAATTCTGTTGCTATTTAAAACGTGCAGTGAGTATGAAGAAGCAGTGGCAAGCGGTGAAAAATATTATTGACTCCAACAATTGGGGAAAGAACCTGTTTCTTTCACTGATTGATGAAGAAGGCACTATTTTTTCAGCTAATGCCGGGATGAAAAGGGCATTACACCTGCAAGATCCCAGAACCAAAAAAACAAATCTTTTCGATCTCCTTCACCCGCTTAGTACTGAAGAGATCAAAAAAGCTATCAGCCATTGCGGAACAAACAAAAAATCCTTTTCCACTGAACTGTATCTGAAGAACGGATACTATCATCCCATGAAATGGCAGATTAATTTTCTGGAAGAAACTGCAGAAAAGAAAAAAACCTATTTATGTGCCGGCTACAAACTGATGGATGACGAGCGACTGAGAGAATTTAACCGTTTGGGAGAGAGTAATTATCAGCTGATAGTGGAAGTCCTGCATACAGGAATCCTTTTCCAGGACAAAAAAGGAGAACTGATAGCCGTAAATCATAAAGCCGCCGAAATATTTGGTGCCAGTATGGAAAGATTATACCAGTTGAAGAATATCCATGATCTCTGGAATACAGTCTGGACGGTAACAAACGAAGAAGGGCAGCCTGTTTTATTCGAGAATACCCCTTTTATGAAAGCGCTGAAAACAGGAAAACCACACCAGGAAGTATTAATAATAAAATTGCGCAGCGGGGAGAACCGGTGGATCAGTTTTAGCTCACAACCCCTTTTTGAACAGAATCCGGATATCGCATATTCGGTTGTTTCAAGTGTTACTGATATTACGCAGGAAAGATTGCTGGTTTCTGAGATCAGTGAGAGAAAGGCAGTTTTCAAAGCGTTCATGGACAATACACCCAACCTTGCCTGGGTAGTAGATGAGGAAGGCACATTGATTTTTGCAAGCCATTCATTTTATCAATATTTCGGTATCGATGAAAGAGAATCGGCAAACAGGAAAATGGTGGATGTAATTCCGGCAAATGTGGCAAAAGCTTTGTATGACAAACATGTGCAGGTACTGGAATCTGGCCAGCCAACAGAAGTAGTGGAGAAAGTGGAATGGGCAGATGGTACAAATTTCGTTTTTCACATCAACATTTTTCCTATCAATGCCATTACCGGTAAAAAACTGCTCGGTGGTCATGCGGTCAATCTTGCTGACAAATATGCTGCTGAAAGAAAACTGAGGGAAGCAAACGACAGGCTCTTGTTACTTTCAAGGGCCACCACCAATGCCATCTGGGAATGGGATATGCAAACAGGCTATATATTCAGGAATGATGCTCTGATGGATATGATTGGGTACCAGATGGAGGAAACAAAGGGCTTGTCCTGGTGGTTGCGCCGGATCCATCCGGAAGACCGGAACAGGGTGAGTGATAAAGTAAAAGACACAACGGAAAAAAACCTTCATTCATGGGAAGATCAGTACCGGTTCAAATGTGCTGACGGAACCTATAAGCATATGCATGATAAAGGTTTTGTGGTATATGAAAACGGCTTGCCTGTAAAAATGATCGGTTCGCTGCAGGATATGACAGAATTAAAAGAATTGGAGGAGCAGCTTACTGAGGAAAAATTGCAACGTCAGAAAGAAATATCTGAAACAGTTATCCGGGTGCAGGAGAAAGAAAGGACCCGCATCGGGCACGAGTTGCACGACAATGTAAACCAGATACTTTCCACCGTCAGGCTTTTTGTGGATATGCTGACCCCTTCTAAAAAGGAAGAAAAGGAAATCAAAGCAAAAAGCCTCGAGTATGTGATGATGGCGATTGAAGAGATACGAAAATTATCCAAGGAACTGGTGGCACCGCAGTTGATCGGAAATGGGTTGGTAAAAAGTGTTGAGGCACTGGTCAGTGACATAGAATTGTCCGGTACTATAAAAATTAATTTTTCTTATGACAATGAAAGATATCCGCTGAGCCCCGGAAAAGAGCTGACGTTCTTCCGCATTGTTCAGGAGCAGCTAAAAAATATTTTAAAGTACAGCAAGGCCAGTCAGGCAGATATTATATTGCAATGCAATGAAAGCAATGTGGAATTGCTCATCAGGGATAATGGAGTGGGCTTTGACTCCAAACAAACCCACAGAGGTATCGGGCTTTCCAATATTTATGAAAGAACCCGGTTTTACAATGGTTCTGTGGATATTCAAACGGCCCCCGGCAAAGGATGCTTATTGACGGTTAACCTGCCGTTGCTCTAATACCTGTTCCATTATTTACTTACTGCTTCATTCTAAGTGGTTTCACATATTCACCGGAATATTAACCCCTATAGCGGATTTTTACTATAGTTGTTGAACCCAATCAGTGATATTATTGCGTTGTAATCAAGAAGTTCTGCCGGCTTATCAACCTGCAGAAAATTGAATCCAGTCCTTTAAAAAACCAATCATGGAGCAGCTAACCACCGCTAATAGCTACAACATTTATGTACGGTTGGATGAGCAGACAGTTCACGACTATTTCAATCATCATGACCCCGCTCCGCTGTACAAGCGCCAACTCGGACATGAATTTGAACAGTACATCTACAACTCTCTTCTGACTTCCAAACGCAATGCTGTAATCAAATACCAGGTCATTTGCCTGGATTATGCTGATAAACGTTTTGTAGCTCCTGTTACACAGGCTATCCGCAGCCATTTCAATCTGAAAAAATTTCTGAAGGTGGAAGAGTTCAGGAAATTTAAGCGCAGGACATTCAAACTGCTGGCAGCAAGCCTGGTTATCGTGTTATCACTGCAGGCCCTTCTTCCTTACCTGATTGAAGGCATGGATGATCGTATGGCAGGTTCGCTGCACAATGTAGTGGATGTATTCAGCTGGGTGATCATGTGGAAACCCATTGACCGGTTGATATTTTACTGGAATCCTTTTAAAAAAGATATTCACCTGCTTGACAGGCTGGCCAATGCAGAAGTAACTGTACTCGAAAAAAATAAAATAATTGGAAAAGATAAGCAGAAAGCATCGTAACCTTTTACTGCTGTTGTGCATTGGTTGCAATGCACTGTTGGCGCAGGGGAAAGGGGGACTGGAAAATTATAATTTTCTCAGCCAGGGAAAGGATTATGTGTGGATGCCCGTGATGCACTACCAGACACCAAAAGGGATTTACGCAGAACTAAGATATAATTATGAGGAGATGAATACTTTTTCTCTGTTTGGCGGCAAAACATTGACTGCAGGAAAAGAGAAGTCAATAGCCATCACGCCCATGCTTGGTTTTTCTGCTGGCGATTTCAGCGGAGCTTCTGTTGCAGCTAATACCGAGATTGAATTTAATAAGTTCTTTATTTCATCACAGGTCCAGTATAGTATTTCTTTTAAGAAGGACATGTCAAATTTTTTCTTTAGTTGGTCGGAGTTGGGGTATGATATATTCCCCAACCTCTTCGCCGGGCTTTCTTTTCAATATACCATGTTGAGTGAGGGTAATAAATTTGAACCCGGCTTTATGGCAGGGGTTTCATTTAACAATATCTCTATACCTGTATATTTTTTTAACCCGTTTCAAAAAGGGAGATATATAATATTGGGATTGAATTATGAATATCATTTAAAAAAGAAAAAGAAATAGCCGGCTGATGGTTTGTACTTATGCCCGGGTAAATATTATTATAATGTTTTGATGAAAAAGTATAAAATAGTGTATCAATGAGATAAAATACGTTTTCTTGAGTAATTAAAATCCAGAATCCAAATATCCAGTTTATGAAGAAACTATTAACAGCCGTACTATTATTGTGTGCAGCATATGTACAGGCGCAGGTAAAAATCGGAAACAATCCTTCTACGATTGATGCCAACTCCCTGTTGGAGCTTGAAAGCACCAATAAAGGGTTTCTGGCACCCCGTGTAACATTGACGAGTTTGACATCTGTGTCGCCACTGTCGGGCACGGTTCCGGCTGGTATGCTGGTGTATAATTCTGCAGGGTCACTGACCTATGGATATTATTACTGGGATGGCACAGAATGGAAAAAACTTGAAAATGGTTATGATTTTCTCGTTTCCAAAACTGCTTCAACTACATTATTGAAATCAGAAACAATAGTACTGGCCAGCAACGATATCATATTAACGCTGCCGGTAGTTACGTCCGCAGACAACGGCCTGCAAATAAGTGTAAAGAATAACGGTATATATACTGACCAGGTAACGGTAAAGGGTAACGGAAGCGCTACTATTGACGGGTCGGATTCTGTTAATCTGACAAGACATGTTGGGCATACTTTTATTGCCACAGGCGGTAACTGGGCAATAAAAGGGAATAAAAGGATAAATGAGCATTTATTGGACGTAAACCCGAACAGCAGCTGGACTACTATTGATGAGGCTGTTGAGTTTCTGGGCCTTCATATGACAGCGCCTGCCATAATCCGTCTTAGTGATGAATCGTATGATATTTCGGCAACCATTGACATCGATTTACCATTTGATCTCACTATCCAGGGGGCATCTTATGGAACTGCTACATTAGCTGCGGCAACTGGTCTTGCCGGCAAACCCATGTTCAGGTGTTTATCCGCCTGTTATTTTAAAATGCTGAATTTTGATGCAACTACACTTACTAACTACGGAACAGCGGAAGGAGAAGATGCCATTCGTTTTCTCGGTAGCGGATCATATAATGAAGTAAAGGACTGTTCCTTTGACAGGTTCTATAATACAGTATTAGATTCCACCAATGCTGAGATATGGGTTTTTGAAACAGACATATCCAATGCACAGGCAAATGGTATCCTGGTACATGGAGCGGATGCAGGAGTAACGGTAAAAGTGGCCGAAACTGATTTTATAGGTTGCAACTATGGAATAAACCTGAGCAAGGGTTCATCTGCAACCATTCAATTAGCATCTGGTGGATATTATAATGCAAACAGCGGTGACACCGCTATTTTTTACCAGTCCACAAATTTCACGAGCTATTCCAGCATCTCTATTACCGGTAATTCATGGAACAATACCGGTAAATATATTGAGGGCTTTGATTTTACCCGTTCTGATGGTAGAGATGCCAACGTAATATTAGAAAGTAATGCGGGTATGGGGGACCAGAAACCCAATTGTTTTATTAATGTGCTGAATAGCTCCACTACTAAAACGTTAACCAATCAAAATACATGGTATAAAGCTGACTGGGGTTCAAACACTTCTTCTGAAACATGCAAATGGACCATAGCCAGCAATCAAATCACCTACCAGCCCGCAAACAAAAGAAATGGAGTTTTCACTGTTTCCGGAAATCTTTCTGTGAACAGCAGCAGCCAGAATATTTCAATCGGTATTGTAAAAAACGGGGTTACCACTACCAGGTATGGCGAAACAACACTCCGGGTTACTACATCTAATCAGCCGTTTCAATTCTCTTTTATTGCTTTTTTATCGGATATAGCTCCGGGAGATTATTTTGAAATTTACTACTCAAATGCATCAAGCTCAGACAAAGTAGTCAAAATACAGGATATTCAGTGGCTTGCTAACACTCAATAGGATATTATGAACAGAATAATAGCAACAATTCCTTTTCTTCTGGTTTGTGTATTTACAAATGCGCAACAAGCTTTCAATAACAATGGCAATTTGCAGATACACCCTGGTACATCAATGTACAGCTTTGGTAATTTCACCAATACTTCTTCCGGGGCGCTTGTAAATAATGGTAGCTTTTACGTCAGGGGTAATATAACCAATGATCAGGCTTCTATGTCTGCTGGTAGTGGCACTTTATACCTGAACGGCAGCAGTGCACAGTCTGTGAATGGTGCACAGGTTTTTAAAACTAATGATCTTCAAACGGATAACAGCTCCGGTATAACACTAAACAATAACCTGAGTGTAAGCGGTACGCATACATTTACCAATGGGCTCATTGCCACTTCCGCCACTCCCAACTATCTTATATATGAGGCGGGGTCATCACACAGCGGCGGAAACGATAGCCGCCATGTAACAGGATGGGTTAAAAAAATCGGAAGCACTGCTTTTACTTTCCCTGTCGGCGATGCCAGTTATCAGCGTACAGCAGGCATCACTAACTTGTCGGTCAGCGCTGAAATAAACTGCCACTATTTTACTCCCACCGCTAATACTTCTAGTCTTTCTTCACCCCTGGTAAAAGTAAAAGCAAATGAATACTGGCAGATTGATAAAGTAAGCGGTGGAACAGCGCAGATTGTATTAAACTGGGACCATAGCAAAGTTGCCATGGATAATATTGCGCTGGCTGATATAGTAGTTGCACATTATACAGGAGGAAACTGGACAGATGCCGGCGGATCCGCCAGCGGAAATGTGACTACCACCGGCACAGTTACTTCGAATTCAGTCAATTCATTTAGTCCGTTCACACTTGGATACAGATCATTCCCTATTCCGCTAAAAATGCTTTCATTTACTGCAGAGAGAAGATCAGGTACCAGCTATTTGAAATGGACAACCGTGAACGAAGAAAATGTAAGCCATTTTGATGTGCAGCGGAGTTATGATGGGGCACTTTATTCCACCATTGGTAATGTGCCTGCACGCAATTCAGGAAGCCTGGAAAACTACAACTTCGAAGATCATGATCCTTTGAGAGGCCTGGCATATTACAGGATAAAAAGTGTTGATATAGATGGAAAATTCAGTTATTCAAGAATTGCAATTGTTTCAGAGTTTGACTTGCAGTCATCTGGCTTTGTAGTACTGAACCCTGTTCATACCGGTATTACTATCCTGAATAAAACCGGCATAGAGGGTTCATATAATTACCAGGTGTTTAATGCAGGCGGCCAGCTGATCTGCAGAGGATTTGTGACAATGGGAATCAATGGAGGAGCTATTTTGCCACTGCCGGCCTCAGTAGCAGCGGGTCAGTATATCCTCGAACTAAGCAGCGGAGCTTACCGGTTCAGTCAAAAGATTCTCGTTCAATAAATAGCGTTGACAAATTCTTCAATTACTTCATAACACAGTTGTCGCCCCGGTTCTCCGGGGCGTTTTATTTCGGCAGACAATGTATTTCTCTATTCGGAATAAATGAATTCTCTACCGTCAGGAGAAAATTTTAAATTAGCGGCAGTGAAAGGAATAAGAGTAACAAAATTTCCTGGATGTCAGAAGAAAAAAATAGCAGTTTGAATGAACCAGGGGCTGTTCCCCCGGCAGTTACCCGTTATTCCCCGGGCTTTGATGTGCTGAAGCCATGGAAGATTATTTCTAAAAGCAATGTCTATATCATTTACCTTTCTGTATTTCTTTTTGCTATTTATGCCTTTGCCAGATATGGGTTTAACTGGATCGCCCTTTCCACCACATTAATAGTAAGTGTGCCAGTCGGGTTTGGTATTGCCTTTTTTGAAACGCAGGCATTGGAATTCAGAAGGAGGCACCGTCGTACACAGTTCTGGGTTTATTTGCTGTACAGGACACTTCGGGTTACATCCCTGTTTATTGCTTTGTTCATAGCCATTATGATCATTATCCGGTACCTTCCTATCGCCACCTATGAAACAATTTTTCCCCACCGGATGCGGGATTTTTTTACCAGTACAAGGGTATTTGAATTTCTTGGTATCGCACTTGCCATTTCCCTTGTATCAAATTTCATGGACGAATTGCACAGGAAGTTGGGGAAGGATGCTATTTACAATTTGATATTCGGCAAATACCACCAGGTAAAACAGGAGGACAGGCTTTTTCTTTTTATTGACCTGAACAATTCAACAGATATCGCCGAAGAAATGGGAGAGCTGGAATACAGTCATTTCCTGCAGGATTATTTTTACGACATCAGCGAGCCAATAGCCCGGTATTTTGGACGGATATATCAGTATGTGGGGGATGAAGCAGTAGTCACATGGCCTTTAAAGAAGGGTCTGAGGTTTGCAGTTTGTGTACGTTGTTTTTTTGCCATTCAGAAGCAAATACGCCGTTATTCGGCGCAGTATGAAAAAAGATATGGAAGAGTGCCTGAGTTTAAAGCAGCCCTGCATGGAGGAAATGTGGTGGTTTCAGAAGTGGGCAAATACAAATCGGAGATAGCTTATCATGGAGATGTGCTGAACACCACGGCCCGGATATTAGGTAAATGCCATGAACTGGAGTCGCAGTTGCTGATCTCTGACTGGGTGCATGACCAGGTAGAAATGCCAAAGTACCTGAATGCTGATCCGTTGGGAAGTTTTCAATTGAAAGGAAAACAGCAGGAAGTAAGCCTATACTCCGTCTATTTTCCCGCCGGAAAAGAAAATGAGGGCAGAAAAAGACGCAGAAGGTTATTCAGGAGAAAAATGAAAAATCCTGAGACCATGTCCCAAATCGCTCATCACAGCAAGGGCGATAATTAACCTCTGAATTTTGTGTTTGCCTGAAGATTATTAGGGCAGCCATATTTCTGCGAAGCGCAGGATGTGGCAACTACTACAATGACCAGCAGGAGGAGTGCAAGAATTGATTTGTTTTTCATATCAGGTGGATATTTTAGTTTGTTAAACGATAAAACTCGGCCATTATTTTGTCAGAACAAAGGTAGAAAGACTGCGTGAATTTCCGCTATTTGTAATATACCCCGATCATTTGTTATAAAGAACTGGTTATCTTTGCTTCAGCCTCATAGTTTCATTTTGACAGGCATCGTAAATTAGTAACTTTATCATCTTATTTTAACTGTTTAAGAGAAATTACCTACCCATGTTGCAGCTAAAAAAGCCTATTGCTTTTATTGACCTGGAGACCACCGGCATCAATCTCGGAACCGACCGTATTGTTGAGATTGCCATTGTAAAAATCCTTACTGACGGCACCCGCAGTGTTAAGAGAAAACTGGTAAACCCTGAAATGCCCATACCAAAGGGGGCAAGCGATGTACATGGTATTACCGATGAAATGGTAAAAGATGCGCCAAACTTTAAGCAAGTGGCGCATGAGTTGAAACAGATGCTTGATGGCTGCGACCTGGCGGGCTATAATTCCAACCGCTTCGATATCCCTTTGCTGATGGAGGAGTTTCTGCGTTCACAGGTTGACTTTGATATGCGCAACCGGAAGTTGCTGGATGTTCAGAATATCTTTCATAAGATGGAACCCCGCACACTGGGAGCGGCATATAAATTTTATTGCAATAAAAACCTGGAAGGGGCACATGGCGCTGAAGTGGATGCTTCAGCTACATTGGAGATACTGGAGGCACAACTGGAACGCTACCCCGAACTGGGCAGTTCCGTTGACTCGGTGCTGAAGCTGATAGGGGAAGACCAGATAGTTGATTTTGCCCGCCGGTTTGTGATGGAAAACGGGATTGAAGTATTCAATTTTGGAAAATTCAAAGGAAGGCCGGTGGCTGAAGTATTAAAGTCGGAGCCTCAATACTATGACTGGATGATGAAAGGTGATTTCCCCCAGCACACCAAGCAAAGGCTTACCGAAATCTACACCCG
>CAYHPA010000056.1:0-16517 GCA_964358155.1 uncultured Chitinophaga sp. | reverse complement strand
TTTATGCGCTGTTTCATGTATCAGCAGCCAGCCATAGGCATCCACTTTATCAGCGCATATTTTTTCTCTTATCTCTGGATGAAAAATTTCGGCGCCACCACCCGGTATGCTGTCAAGCCCCGCTTCAATCAAAAATTTTAATCCTTCTTCCACGGTCATTTTTGCTTTGCGGAACATATAATCATATTCCACCGCTGTAAATGCTTTAATGTGGAGTTCGGGACGATGTGCTTTGATAGCTTTCAAAAGATCGGCAAAGAATTGCAGGTTCATTTTCGGATGAACGCCACCAACAATATGTACTTCAGTGATGGGCTGGCCATCATATTTTTTTACCATGTGCAGCATCTGGTCAATGCTCAGTTCCCATCCGTCTTCTTTTTTGGCATACAGGCGGCTGTACGAGCAGAAGTTGCAGCTGAACACACAAACATTGGTAGGTTCTATATGAAAATTGCGGTTGAAGAAGACCTTATCGCCATGCAGCAGTTGTTTTACTTCGTTGGCAAGGCTGCCAACAAAGCCAAGGCTGGCTTTTTCAAAAAGGAGCAGACCTTCTTTATCGGTTATTCTTTGTCCGGCTTTTACTTTTTCAGCTACCTGCTGAAGTTCTTTTTCAATTCCTGTTGCAGCTATCATAATTGCTGCAAAGTTACGGCAAGCAGGGACATTCTGTAAAGGAGAAATCCTTATCTTCCGTTTCAATTAATACTGCTATATGAATCTAAAACTCAGGTTGACAGGCTTAAGCTTTTTGCAATTCTTTGTTTGGGGTATCTGGCTTATTTCACTCGGGGGATACATGTTTGCCAGTTTTAACGATCCGGTTGATCCCGGCTTAGGTCTTAAAGTAGGTAATACCTATGGCACAATGGGCTGGGCGTCGTTGCTGATGCCTGCTCTGATGGGGATTCTTGCAGATAAATACATCCGGGCAGAGATTGTATTGGGCATCTGTCATATTCTTGGGGGTGCATCTCTTTATTATGCAAGCACGATGACCAATGCCGCTGATATGTATTGGGCCATATTTATGGTTAGCTGTTTTTACATGCCAACAATCGCTTTAAGTAATTCGGTTTCCTATAGTTTATTAAGTAAAAATCATTTTGATATCCAAAAATCATTTGCCCCGATCCGTGTATGGGGAACGGTGGGTTTTATTGTGGGAGAGTGGGGGGTTGATTTGTTGGGATGGACGCATAATAGTAACCAGTTTTATCTGGCAGCAGTAGTTGGTGTTTTTACTGGTTTGTATTGCTTTACTCTTCCCAGGGTGGAGATCAATAAATCCGCAGAGAAAAAATCTTTTGCTACACGATTGGGTTTAGATGCTTTCCAGTTGTTTAAAAGATCCATCATGGCGAAATTCTTTTTGTTTGCCATGCTATTGGGGGCTGCATTACAAATAACAAATATGTTTGGCAATCCTTTCCTGAGCGATTTTGCGAAAGTTCCTGCATATGCAGATAGTTTCGCCGTAAAACATAGCAACATACTTATTTCTCTGTCTCAGATTTCGGAGTGCCTGTTTATCCTGGCCATCCCATTTTTCCTGAAACGGTTTGGAATCAAAAAGGTGATGCTGATCAGCATGATTGCATGGGTATTGCGGTTTGGACTGTTTGGCATCGGTGATCCGGGTTCAGGATTATACCTGCTTTTGCTGTCTATGATAGTTTATGGAATGGCATTTGATTTTTTCAATATTTCCGGGTCTTTGTTTGTTGACCGTGAAGCCAAACCAGCTATCAGGGCCAGTGCACAAGGATTATTCATGCTTATGACCAACGGACTTGGCGCTATTATCGGCGGTTTCTTTGCTGGTAAGATTGTTGATTATTTTACAAATGCTGAAGGGGTTAAAGACTGGCAGAATATCTGGTTTAGTTTTGCCGGTTATGCACTGGCAATTGCTATAGCCTTTTTACTGATATTTAGATACAAGCATAATCCGAAAGATATTGGGGAAATCAAACATTAAGTATATTAAAAAGAAACCCCGCCAATCAGCGGGGTTTCTTCATTTAATACGTTGCGTCTTAAATATGCGCCTCAATCTTCTTTACAAAGTTGCCTTTGGGTTGTGCCCCAACTAATTTATCAACCACCTGTCCGTTCTTGATAAAAAGAATAGCGGGAATGGAAGTGATGCCATAGTTCATAGACACCTGCGGGTTATTGTCAACATTTAATTTACCAACGTTTACTTTGCCGTCATACTCTTTGCTCAGTTCCTCAATAACCGGCCCGATAGCACGGCAGGGTCCGCACCATTCTGCCCAGAAATCCACTACGGTCAGTTTATCAGAAGCCAGCACATCGGCCTGGAAATTTGAGTCATTGAATTCTTTTGCCATTTCTTTTAAATTTTGTTTTTATTATTCAAGGGGATGCAAATTTAAGCCCGTTACAGATAACATGCGACTATGACACAAAGTTGTGTAAAACTTGTCATTCCATTTGGTCATGCAGATTGCAAAACTGCTAAAACGTCGTTTAATCAATACTATTCTTTCATATAAACTGGCGGATTTTGCCCCGGTCTTGCCGGGTGTCAAAAATGCTCACTACTTCAACAGAGCTTTCTTTCTCCCTGTAAAGGATAATATTATGCCGGGTAGGGACAGCTTTTCTCAGCTTTGAAGGAGCATGAATGACAGGATAACGGGAAGGATATTGCGAAATGAGTAAAATCTTTGTTTCGTATAAATCATGGAAATGTTCGAGGACTTTTATTGGCCAGTTTTCAGCATGCCATGTTGAAATATTTTCAAGGTCTTCCCTGGCATTTAATGTAAGGACAACCGGCTAAGCCATTCAAACCGTATTTTTTTCTTATATATGAAACCGCATCTTCATTCAATACAAGTTGTCCTTCATCCCCTTGTTTCAGGCTCTGCTCTATCCTTGTTTTCCATGCTTCCGGCAGCTGATCCCATTCTGTTTCATCCGCTTGCCCATGAATATAGTTTTCTACGAGGCCCAAAACAGCTTGCTGATCTTTTTCGGACAGTGATTCAATCTCGCTGAATATTTTATCTTTTATATTTTTATCAGAAGGCATATTTAAAATTACAATAAAAATGCAGAAGTTAAACCGTTAATACCTGTACCTCCAGCTCAGGACTTTTTTCAAGAAAATGGATCATTTCATCGTTCATTTCAAAACCACCGTTCATAGAAACGAGGCTGATCTTCATCTTGTTCCTCGGTTCAGTCAAAGTAAATTTCAAGGTTGACTTTCCGGGGTAATTTCTCATATTCTTTTCAACAAAATTCACCATCTCTTTGCTGATATTCTGTGGATGCGCTTCAATAGTTACCAATCGGGTCATACTACGCTTCATCGTTTCTGCTAACGATACGCCGGTTACTTTAAAAGAAAATTCTTCTTTGTCACGCCATTGCTCAAAAAATCCATTGATGTACACAATGGTGCCTTGTTGTAATAATGCTGTATGTTTTAAATAAGTTTCCCGGAATAAAGGGAACTCTGTTTTGCCTGAGTAATCTTCAATAACAAAATTGCCATACTTATTTCCATTCTTTGCGATCTTATGCTGCGCATCGGCCACCAGGCCAATCAAACGGAATGGCCTGCCGGGATTGGGATGCAGCCGTATGGCTTCCTTGAATTCATTGAAATCCGCAATCGGAGTAACCCCATAATGTTTCATCTCAAATTTATAATGATCCAGCGGATGGCCGCTCAGGAACATACCTGTCACATCCTTTTCATGTTCTAACTGGACAATAAGTTGCCAGGGTTCACACTCAGGTAATCTCGGCGGGGGTATTTCCATGCTGATTGGAAGGTCGGCAAATAACGAATTCGCAGTTGTTGCATTTTGCGTAGCAATCACCTGCCCATACCGTATCACCCTTTCTAAACCGTTGGCCGTTTCTCCTTCCGGCACATGAAAATATTGGGCACGATGATGTTCGGTGAAACAATCAAAGCCTCCGGCATAAGCAAGGCTTTCCAGCGTTTTTTTATTGACGGTGCGCTGGTTGATGCGTTTGATAAAATCAAAGAGGTTGGTGAACGGCCCGTTCTTTTGTCTTTCGCTGATAATGCTTTCCACAGCAGCTTCGCCCACACCTTTTAATCCGCCAAGGCCAAAACGAATCTCACCTTTATTGTTCACGGCAAATCCTTTTAATGATTCGTTGATGTCGGGTCCCAGCACTTTTATGCCCATCCGTTTACATTCTTCCATGAAGAAGGTGATCTTGTCAATGCTGCCGGCATTGTTTAATACGGCCGACATGTATTCAGCAGGGTAGTGGGCTTTTAAATAAGCGGTCTGGTATGCCACATAAGCATAGCAGGTGGAATGAGATTTATTAAATGCATATTGGGCAAATGCTTCCCAGTCGGTCCATATCTTCTCTAATTTCTCAGGAGGAAAAAGTTTTTCGGTGGCACCGGCAATGAATTGTGCTTTCATTTTATCCAGCACCGATTTTTGTTTTTTACCCATCGCTTTGCGCAGCACATCCGCATCACCTTTGCTGAAGCCTGCCAGGCTCTGCGCCAGCAGCATCACCTGTTCCTGGTACACGGTGATTCCATAAGTCTCTTCAAGATACTCCGCCATTTCCGGCAGATCATAAGTAATAGCTTCCCGGCCATGTTTTCTTTCAATGTAATTAGGTATGTAAGCAATGGGGCCGGGGCGGTACAAAGCATTCATAGCGATAAGGTCACCAAACTTATCCGGTTTTAACTCCCGTAAATATTTCTGCATGCCGGCACTTTCAAACTGGAAAGTGCCGATGGTGGAACCATGCTGAAATAATTCAAATGTTTTTTTATCGTCAAATGGAATTTTATCTATATCAATTTCTATCCCATGAATTTGTTTGATGAGGACAAGGGCATTCTTAATAATGGTCAATGTCTTCAACCCGAGAAAGTCCATTTTCAGGATACCGGCGTTTTCAATATCATTTCCTTCAATCTGTGTGAGCCACAACGAAGATTCTTTGGAAGTGGCAACAGGGATCATTTCCATTAAATCCTTTGGTGCGATGATGATACCAGCCGCATGAATGCCTGTATTGCGTACAGAGCCTTCCAGTCTCTCCGCCTCATGTAAAACTTTTCCGGCCGGGGTATCTGATTTATAAACTTCTCTCAGCTTCTTTACATTTTCCAGGTCATCATTCCCCAATCCGTCTTTTTCTTCCAACGACTTTTCTCCTTCCTTTGCTTTCATCGGCGCATGCAACACTCTTCTTAATTCAATACCCGGGCGATCGGGCACCAACTTGGCCAATGCATTCGATTCTGGCAAGGGCAGATCCATCACTCTTGCCACATCTTTGATGCTCATCTTGGCAGCCATGGTGCCATACGTAATGATCTGCGCTACCTGGTTCTTGCCATATTTCTCCACAACATAATCGATCACCTTCTGCCTGCCTTCATCATCAAAGTCCGTATCTATATCCGGCATGGATTTACGGTCGGGGTTCAGGAACCTTTCAAACAGCAAATTGTATTTGATAGGGTCTATATTGGTAATGCCGATGCAATACGCAACCACACTTCCTGCTGCGGAACCACGGCCCGGGCCGATGTAAACGTTTTGTTCACGGCCTGCCCTGATGAAGTCGCTTACAATTAAAAAATAACCGGCAAAGCCCATCATTTTGATGGTGAACAGTTCAAACTCTATCCGGTCTTTTATTTCATCCGTCAACTCACTGTACCTGCGGTTGGCACCTTCATACGTTATATGTTTCAGGTATTCCCACTGGTTCTTTGATTCGGCAGATACGGTGTATTTGCCGATCGTCTCTTCTTTATCATGCAGCTGAAATTTTTTCTCAATGGGAAATGCCGGCAGCAAAATGTCACGGGTAAGGTTCAGCAGTTCTACTTTATCAACAATTTCATTGGTATTGTCAATGGCTTCGGGCAGGTCTTTAAAGACCTTGCTCATTTCATCCGTTGTTTTAAAATAGAACTGGTCGTTGGGAAATGCGAAGCGTTTATCTTTTACATGGATATCATCATCATTAAAATCCCGCAGGGCAGGGGTGGCTACTTTTTCGCCGGTATTGATACAAAGTAAAATATCATGTGCATTAAAATCATCCTGCTCCACATAATGCGAATCATTGCTGGCGATGATCTTTACATTGTATTTCCTTGCCAGTTTTATCAGTACTTCATTTACTTTATCCTGCTCCGGCATGCCGTGCCGTTGAAATTCCACATAGTAATCTTCCTGGAAAACATTCAGCCACCATTTGAATTCATTCTCACCTTCCTCTTCTCCTTGTTTCAATATGGCCTGCGGCACCATGGCGCCAAGGCAACAGGTAGTAGCAATAAGTCCTTTGGAATAACGAAGAATCAGTTCTTTATCAATGCGGGGATACTTGCTGTACATCCCTTCGATAAACCCAAGTGATGTAAGCTTGATAAGATTGCGATAACCTTCCTCGTTTTTTGCCAGCAATATCTGGTGGTGACGTGGGTCTTTCTGGTCTTTGGTAAATGTTTTCTGGTGACGGTCGGTAGTGAT
The DNA here is from genome assembly GCA_964358155.1 of uncultured Chitinophaga sp. GTDB lineage: Bacteria > Bacteroidota > Bacteroidia > Chitinophagales > Chitinophagaceae > JJ008. The sequence continues at coordinate 9,975 of CAYHPA010000056.1, read as the reverse complement.
ATAGAACTCACATCCTACAATGGGTTTTACTTTTACTTTGCCGCTTTCGTCTTTGTTCTTATACGCTTCCGCTACAAATTCAAATACGCCAAACATATTGCCATGATCGCTGATGGCCAGTGCCGGCATTTCGTCTTTAATGGCTTTTTTGTATAAGTTCTGGATGGATGCCGCTCCGTCAAGCAGGGAGAATTGGGTATGTACGTGGAGATGGGAAAACTTCATAGCTCACAAATATCTTAGGTCAAACAAGTAATCAGTCTTTCTTCTTAAAAGTAAAAACGGTTATCGAGCCGCTGTAGCTGCACACCCAGGCTTCTAATTTTTCATCGTCTTCAAACACATCCACACCTACGGGATGACCGCCACAGGGCAAAGATGCCACTTTCTCAAAATTGTCGTCATTGATTTTGTACACATCTACAAAATTGCTGGTATAGCAGGTTACAAAAATGAATTTGTGATTTTTTGAAAGTATAATAGTGCGGGGCTGTGCATGCGTCTTTGCGGTGAACAATGTTTTACCAGTGGCAGCCTCAAGGCAGGCAATGGTACCGAGGCTGTTATAGGAAACAAATAAATGTCCTTTGTCGTCCATTACAATATGTCTTGGGCTGCTCCACACATTCAGTATGGTGTCGCTCTTCCATGTATTGTTGTCCACCACATTCAGGCTGGAGCCACCCATGATGGCGATATATGATTTTTTATTGACGTCATCTACTGCAATGCCTCTTGGAATAGCTGAGACAGGAACCGTGCTGATAATTTTTCCGTAAGGATAAACAGCGCTGTCCATTTCCAGCACACTGGTATTGCGGGAGTGCCAATTGCTCACCAGTAAATATTTGCTGTCTGCTGTTCTTGAAATTACTTTAGGCGTTTTGCCGGTTTCAATCAACGGTACACGGAAAGAATCTCTGCGGTTGCTTTCAGGATATAAAACCGTAACGGGCTTTGTTTTTTGTCCGGGAATTACGGCGGCATCGTTTTTTGAAAAATCATCCACCCAGATCGGAACGATACCTTCTGCATTGTGAAGCGATACCCAGAGAATTTTATTGCCGTGACTGAAGCAGGCCTCTACCGGTTTTTCCTGAAAGGAAGCAATGGGCCTGCTGCGGTTATAATCCCACCCCGTACCACGGGTGGGAGTGAACTTAAACTCACGGGTTATCTTTTTAGTTTTTTGATCAAATTCATACACACTCATGCCCTCTAGGTTCATGGCATATAGTTTTGTGCCGGATGAATTGAAGACAACCGACTTGGTGCCGGATGCGGCATTCAGCACCTGCTTGTCTTTATATTTCAGTTCGTCATACGGTTCCAGCGGCTTTGGTTTGATCGTATCTTTCACAGCTGCTTTCAGCAGTGAATCTCCGGTAGTTTTACTGCTGCTGCCGGAACTTTGGCAGCCGGTTGAAAGAAAAAACAAAGTAATGAGGGAGAATAAGGCTTGCATAGTTCAGATGGATGATAAATATTTAAAAATGGCCCTGTAATTTAAGCTGATTTCCTCCAATATCAACACCCTGTTCATAAACCTAAACTACTTTATCACAGTGGTTTAGTCCTGTGGCAATTTAGTGGCATAAAATTCGTTTACAGAATGTGGTTTTTTTCGGACATTAACCTATATTTTTGCACGCCTCCCATAGTGGAGGGAAACCCTGCCTGCCTGCCTTCTTTATTTGGCTGGTAAGCTGGCGACAGGATTTCTGGAAAAGCCCATGAAATCATCCTAAAAAGAAAGACGTAATGGTTAAGCAGTTGATACCAGCTATAGTACTTGTTTTTATTTTGAGCAGTTGTTCTGTATTCAAGCAATTGAATTTTTCGGGCAAGCAACAGGTCAATGCAATCGCAGCCCCGGTTTCCCAATCCAGATTTATTGATGATATTTCGGTTACCCCGCAAAGCACGGTTGATAAAACAGAGGTCAAAATTGTGCCCAAGGAAGTTGCTCCCACACATGATATGAATAAAGAGGAGAGTTTGGCGCCGGTGGTAAGCAAAGAGGAGCCTAAGCAGGCTGTTGATTTTTTCAGCAGCAGCAATAGTGCGGCTATTGAAAATGCCTCGCAGGTGCAACTGAAATATGCGGTGCTGCTGAATACGGAAGTTGAATATCTCCCAAGCAAGCAACTGCTGGATGCTGTGGACGAATGGTATGGGGTTCGCTACCGCACCGGCGGCAACACCAAAACCGGAGTTGACTGTTCAGGCTTTACCGTTGCTGTGTATGCTGCGGTGTATGGCATTGCGCTTCCCAGGGTTTCAAGAGAACAACACAGGATAAGCCGCAAAATATCAATTACTGAATTGCAGGAAGGAGATCTTGTTTTTTACCGCACCCGCGGCTCAGGTGTTTCTCATGTCGGCGTTTATCTTGGCAACAATCGTTTTATTCATGCATCTGTATCACGGGGTGTAATGGTGAACAGCCTGTTTGACAGTTACTATGTTCAGCGTTTTGTAGGCGCAGGCAGGATTGATGACAAGCAGATGGTCAGTGTCAATTAATCTATTTTATTCTCAACCTTTTTTTGATGGTTTGCAGCACCGGCTGAATGTCGGGTGACAGTTTCATGTAAATAACCCCTGCAGCATATATCAGTATAAAAACGATACTGCGTAAAAACAAGCCCGCCCACCCGTGTGTATGTATAAATGCAAAATAGCAGGCTGCATAACTTACTCCCGCCAGCAAAACGGTTTGCAGTGTATGGACGGAAAAAGGGAAAAGCCTGAATTTCTTCCAGAGAAAAACTATCCTGACCAGGTTATAAACAGAAATGGAAATCAATTGGGCCACAGCTGTCCCTACGATACCATATTCTTTTGTAAACAGGTAGCTCAGGGGCAGCATCACTGTCAGTAGAATGACACCGCTGATAAATTCAAATTTCCAGAAAGTGGAGGTGGCGATGATCTGTGAATTTACCCCCGTACCCATATCTATCACTTTGGTCAGGCCAAGAAAGATGATGACATAGTAGGCATTCAGGTAAGTATCCTTCAACTGAAAAGTAATAACAGCATCGGTAAGATTAAGGATGACCAGTGAATAAAGTCCGCAGGCAAAAATGAGCTGGTTGATGGATGACCGCTGATAAACTCTTTGTATCAGTTCCATATTCTTATCCTTCCAGGCTTTGGAAAGGTGTGAGATGGAGGCCGCAATGATGCCCCGCTGCGGAGCCTGTATCATGGAAGCTATATTCTGGGCAACGGAATAAACAGCCAGTTGTGTAAGGGCATCATCCAGCAACGAACTGATGACCAAAGAATCAAACACCAGCGAAAGATTGAATACAATCAGCCCAACATAAACAAATGAAGATAGCTTGACTATACTTTTGGAAAACCGCCTGCTCACTTTACTGAACCTGAAATGAAAGTTTATTTTTTTTGAATACAGAAGGTAGGCCAGTAACACGAGGGCAATAAAAGGGTAACTGAAAGAAAATATTTTTACAAACACATCGAAATTGATAACCCCCAATGCAAACAGCACAATAAGAACGGTGGTAAACAACCGCCAGAAAACTTCTTTAAGCAGGTTGGTGAAGACGGATTTGTGTATCTGCCAGGCCCATGCTTCCAGGATAGTAAAGATCAGCAGGCCAAAGCCCAGCGGGAAAATCCATTTATAATAAATGACTACTTCGGGGGCATTGGTGCCGTATTTTTTAACCACAAGGTCTTTAAAAACAAAACCGGCGATAATAATAAGTATGAAGCCGATAATGCCGGTTGCCAATGCAATAGCTGCCTGGTCATTCTTTTTATCAGGCAGGTGTTCTTTGTAATAAGGATAGAATTTGTAGATATAAGTCGGCATCCCGAGGCTGGAGAAAGCCATCATCATGGTAGCAATGGCGATGAAGGCATTGTACAATCCATATTGCTCGTCAAGAAAAATGCCCTGTTTGGTAAAAAGGTAGATATTGAAGAGACCTATGCCAAAGCCGATATAAATAACAACCGAAGAAATGATACTCTGGCGGCGGATACTGCTCATGGGGGTAAAGATAATACCTGCGCAATACTCCTCAGGAATTTGCGGGCAAATTAGCCGGTTTAACTATTTAGAACCCTTTCCTGGGAACTTCCGGAGGCGGAGGAATAATGCTGAATGACCCGGTTGTTTTGAGTTCGACATAAAAGTTTTTCTCAATCGCCAGGGCTTTCTTTTTAAGCTCGGGGGTAAGTGCCAGTTTTTTCCACTGTGCAGTGGGATATAACCACAGGCCACCATTCTCCAGTTTTACCGGCATATCAAAACCAGCGATGCAATTGGTCCAGCGATAGGAAAGTTTGTCGCCTGTTTCTTTGACTTCCAGCACAGGGATTTTTGTTGTTCTCAGGTACTGGTCAAAAACTTTGGAAAAGTCTTTTCCGGATACTTTGGAAAAATATGCTTCCACATCTTTTGAGTCTATGGTTTGATGAAAGAAATCTTTGTTCAATCCTCTCAATATTTTTCTTAACAATGAATCATCATTAATGACCTGGCGGATGCTGTGCAACAGGTTGGCGCCTTTGTTGTACATATCACCGCTGCCTTCCTGGTTCACCCCATAATGCCCGATTACCGGCATGTCGTTTGAAATATTATTCCGGATACCCTGCACATACTCATCCGCAGCCTTTTTGCCATAATGGTATTCTACGAACAAAACTTCTGAATACATGGTAAAGCCTTCATGCACCCACATATCAGCAATATCATTGGTGGTGATGTTGTTGCCAAACCATTCATGTCCTGCTTCATGAATGATGATATAATCCCATTTCAACCCCCAGCCACTGCCGGACAGGTCGCCACCCAGGTACCCGTTCATATACTTATTGCCATAGGCGGTGGCGCTTTGATGCTCCATGCCGAGGTGCGATGACTCCACCAGTTTAAAGCCATCCTCATAAAAAGGGTAGGGACCAAACCAGTATTCAAATGCCTGCAACATCCTTTTTACATCCCTGCCAAATTGTTTTTTCGCTTTTTCCAAATTGTAATCAAGCACCCAATAATCAAGCGAGAGGTTTTTTTCAGTTTCACCGATATAGCTATCAGAAAAATTTACATACTTCCCGATATAAGGGACAATATTGTAGTTATTGATCGGATTTTTTACTTCCCATTTGTACGATACCATATTGTTTGGCAGCAGATCTCTTGCAATCAGTTTTCCATTGGCCACTGCTGTTAGAGTATCCGGTACATTTATCTGTATTGTTGCACCCTGGTCGGGTTCATCGCTCTGATGGTCTTTGCAGGGATACCACACACTGGCGCCGAGGCCCTGGCAGGCCACCGTCATCCACGGACGGCCCTTCGTGTCTTTGGCAAATATCCAGCCGCCATCCCACGGAGGAGTGACGGCTTCACGGGGTTTGCCATGATAATAAATCGTCAGCTTATTTAATACAACCCGTATTCTTTTTTGAAGAGATGTTTTGGCTGACATAAAATGATGATCGCCGAAATCAATAATATAAACATTGCCGTTACGGCTGAAAGAGGTAATTTTTTTTCCTCCGAAGAATATGCTGTCAATGACCATTGGCTGCTGCAGGTCAATCTGCATTTTCTTATGGCTGCCATCGGTGTTTACATCAAAGCCAATCTGGTTCCAGGCGCTGATGGTTTTTGCCTTGTAGTCAGGAGTTACATTAATGTTGTAAAAAACAACATTCCACCAGGCCCTTTCAGGAGTAATACTTCCACGCAGTGTATCCTGCCGGGTGAATTTTTCTTTCTGGTTCAATGGTTGTGAGGAACCCTGTTGAAAAATAAAAGAGCTAATGCATAAAATGAAGGATGTCCTGGCAATGTATTTCACAGTGATTTGTTTTGTTGCTGTAAATTTAAGGCTTGATGTCAAAGTTGAACGTTAAAAGTGATTACCGGTTATTCGTTTACATGACGGTTGTTGCCGTTTCATTGGCTGCATGCTATAAGGGGGGTAAATCCGGCAAAAAGATATTTCATTATAACGAATTCAATGGTATTTCATCCCTTGACCCCGGCTTTGCCAAAAGCCAGGCTACCATGTGGCCGGCTCATCAATTGTTTAATACACTGGTTGAAATTGATGACAGCCTGCATATCATTCCATCACTGGCCAAAAGCTGGGATATATCAGCAGACAGAACAGTCTTCACTTTTCATTTAAGAAATGATGTATTCTTTCATGATGATGAAACATTCGCAGACGGCAAAGGAAGAAAACTGCTAGCAGAAGATGTTGCCTATAGCTTCTATCGCATCATTGACAAAAAAACAGCCAGCCCCGGAGCATGGATATTTAACAGTAAAGTGGATACGCTGGAGCCATTCAAGGCATTGAACGATTCTACTTTTCAATTGAAGTTACTTCGTCCTTACAACCCGATACTTGGGATTCTTTCCATGCAATACTGTTCCATTGTGGCCAAAGAAGCAGTAGAGAAATACGGCGTTAATTTTCGCCGCCATCCTGTGGGCACCGGGCCATTTCAGTTTGTGGCATGGGAAGAGGGGCAGGCATTGGTGTTGAAAAAAAATCCCCGCTACTTTGAAAAAGACAGCGCCGGCAACAGGCTGCCCTATCTTGACGGTATCAAAGTTTCTTTTTATGACAGCAAGGCCACGGAGTTTTTATTATTCCGTCAGAAGGAACTGGAATTCATCAATGATATTGAATCGTCATTTAAAGACGAGGTACTTACAAAAAAAGGGACCCTGCGAAAGAAATGGGAGGATAAGATACAGTTGCAGGTAAACCCCTATCTCAATATTGAGTACCTGGGAATACTCGTTGACTCAACCAATGAACTTGTAAAAAAATCCCCGATGCGGTCAAAAAAAATAAGACAGGCTATCAATTACGGATTTGACCGGCGCAAAATGGTATTATACCTGCGCAATTCATTGGGTACTGCCGCCGAGTCGGGATTTGTGCCAATGGGCCTGCCATCTTTTGATTCATCTTTGGTGAAAGGATATCATTACGACCCGGCAAAAGCAAAACAACTGTTGCAGGAAGCAGGCTACCCCGATGGAAAAGGATTGCCCCGCATCAAACTGCTTACCATCGCCATCTATGCAGACATGGCCAATTTTATTGCGAAACAACTCGAAGAATCGGGCATACCGGTGCAGGTGGAAGTGGTACAAAAATCATTATTGCTGCAGATGACTTCTACTTCAACAGCGGCTTTTTTCCGCGGCAGTTGGATCGCCGATTATCCTGACGCAGAAAATTATCTTTCTGTCTTTTATTCTAAGAACCCTGCGCCCCCTAACTATACCCGGTATAATAGTCCTGCTTTTGATGCCTTGTTTGAAAAAGCGATAACAGAAAACAATGACTCACTCCGGTATGAATTATATCGCCGTGCCGACCAGCAAGTGATGAATGATGCGCCGGTGGTTCCATTATGGTATGATAAAGTGGTAAGGCTGGTGCAGCCCAATGTGCAGGGGTTTAAACCCAATGCGCTTAACCTGCTGGAACTAAGAAAGGTCAGTCTGCAGTAAGCTTTTTCAGCATTTTCCGGATCTCATATATCCGCCGTTCGCAGATATTAAGCAAAAAACTTTCTGTGAGTATCGAGAAGGGGCTAATGCGGGGATTGGCGATATTCATGGCCGGGGCTTCCTGCACATATCTTCTTCCGATTATCCGGCCACGGGAATCGTAAACATTCTCCAGCCGGTAAGTTATGTTTTGCGGGGGTAATGAAAATTGTTTGGTATAGGTCATGACATCTCCTGCTGAAATAAGCCGGAGCATTGTGAAAGGCTTTCCGCTGCTATCGTGCACTACCAGCGCCGATTGAAAACTGTAGTCAAATGAGAAGGTATAATGAGGAATGGAGCCGATCTCAATCGGAGCAGTGGTTTGGGCATTGCTGACCGTCACTGAGTCGATGCTGAGCCGTACATAATAGCCACCTTTGCATTCTGTACAAAAATCCCGGTCTTTCAGCTCGTCAATTGTTTGCGAAAGAACATCGGTAACAGCTTCGATGAATTTGTTCTTGTTTAACTCTTTGGGAAGGTCTATCCGGTAGCGTTCGGGACGGGTGACGGAGAAACTGTCTTTGGGTTGGCAAAACGAAAACACAGAAAATTGCAATGCGGGGAGCAGAACAATTATTCTGTGCAGTATAGTCATAAGACTAATTTGCGATGAAGGTAAACTATTCTTTTTTCAGTTTATCCTTAAACACTTTCCGGAACTTGTCCAGCTTGGGGCGTATGACGATTTTGCAATAAGGGTTGTTGTTCCCGTTATTTTCAAAATATTGCTGGTGATAGTTTTCTGCAGGATAAAATTTTGTAAACGGAGTTATTTCTGTCACGATGGGTTTGTCAAAAGCGCCGCTCTTGTCCAACTCAGCTTTGTATTTCTCCGCTTTTTCTTTTTGCTCGTTATTGTGATAAAAGATGCCGCTGCGGTATTGCGTGCCCACATCCGCACCCTGCCGGTTGAGGGTGGTGGGGTCATGTGTTTCCCAAAAAACTTCCAGCAGTTCGTCAAAACTTATTGCAGAAGGGTCATATACTATTTGCAGGCATTCTGCATGACCGGTTAGCCCGGAGCAAACTTCTTTATAGGTCGGGTTGATCGTTTGTCCGCCGGTATAACCGGAGGTGGCGCTTACCACACCGTTCAGTTCTTCAAAAATAGCTTCGGTGCACCAGAAGCATCCGTTGGCGAAAGTGGCAGTGTCGGTGGAAAGCGGGATAGCAGGGTTTTTATTGTCCATAGTTGTTTTAATTGCTGAAGAAGGGTTTTGGGCACAGGAAGCAAATATGGAAAACGCAACAGTAACAATGGATAAGGCCGTTTTCATGATAGCTCGTTTTTTGTAAATGTAAATTTCATGCAATTTATCATAACAGGTACGGGCTGTTCTGCAAGTTGGATGACATTTGATGGCTTTTTGGTAATCATTAACAGCATACCGTCTATAAAGTTCTGAAAAACTAAAAAGCGAAGCCTTACGGGGCTTCGCCGGGTATTTAATGAGTGTGTAAGTCAGCTTTGAATATAGTTCTGCAACTGGTTAATGGTCTCTTTCTGCATCAGTATGGTTTCCTTCACCACATCACTCATGGACACAATGCCCAGCAATGTTTCATTTTCAAATACGGGCATATAACGAATATTTTTTGATGTCATCATTTCCATACAGTGCTCTATGCTGTCGCCCGGCTTTGCAAATGGCAAATCGGTTGACATGATCTCCGATACAAGTATGGTGGCTGAATTTTTTCCTTTCAGTATTACTTTTCTTGAATAATCCCTTTCGGTAACAATGCCCAGATATTTTCCTGCTTCCATGATGATAACAGAACCGATATTTTTTTCGGACATGATCTGAAGCGCTTCTATAACGGGGGTATTGGGTGCTACCGTAACGGATGGTCTGTTTTTTCTGGCAAGCAATGATGATACCGTACTCATGTAAAAAGTTTCTGCATGAAATTTACAATAATATACAACCTGCACAAAAACTATTTACCCAAATCAGATATATGGTGGACAAGTTTCCGCTAAGGAAGGAGCAGATTATGAGAAATAGCACCAAAATGGCAAAGAGGGTGACACCGTTTCCCAGGTTGTGTATAATGATAAGCTAGTCAAACTTCATGTTGACTATCAATATAGCCACCACAAATACATCCGGCATGGCGTACAAAATTGTTACCTTGCTTTTGTTTTTCTATGGGACAGAAACCTGCTACTATAAAAGAAATCGCTAAACGGCTGAATGTTTCCATTTCCACAGTCTCCAGGGCTTTACATAATCACCCGAGCATTGGATTGCGCACCAAAACACAGGTGCAGAAGATGGCCCGGGAGTTGAACTATGAACCCAACCAGGCCGCTGTTTCTTTCAAAGCAGGTAAAACGATGACGCTGGGTGTCATCCTGCCCAACCTGGGGGAAGAATATTTTTCCATGGCCATCATTG